>NZ_JBSFHV010000008.1:0-288919 GCF_053597235.1 Streptomyces sp. NPDC001493 | reverse complement strand
GAAGCGGGTTTCGCTTTCCAGTTCTTCGCTTTCGCGTTTCCCTTTCCGGCGAGTCCGACTCTACCAGACTCTTTTTCGTTCCGTTTCCGGTCCGATAAGTAATTCCGGAGGCCTGTCGGGGGCCTTTGCCTTTCGGCGGATCCGACTTTATCAGAGATTCTGAGTCGGAATTTTCCGCTCCGATCCGGGTGGCCTCTGCGCACAAGTGCGCGCGCTGCTTCCCGTTCGGCGGAGAGCCAAACGTACTGGAGCGGGGTGCCTCGATGCAAATCGAGGCACCCCGCTCCAGTCGGACGGTCGGTGAGATCAGACCTCGACGACCACCGGGAGGATCATCGGGCGCCGGCGGTAGGTGTCGGAGACCCACTTGCCCACCGAGCGGCGGATCAGCTGCTGGAGCTGGTGCGGCTCCATGACGCCGTCCTGCGCCGACTTGTTGAGGGCTTCCTCGATCTTCGGCACGACGGCGGTGAACGCCGCGTCGTCGATACCGGAGCCCCGGGCCTGGATGTGGGGGCCGCCCACGATCTTGCCGGAGTTGGTGTCGACCACGATGAAGACCGAGATGATGCCCTCGTCGCCGAGGATGCGGCGGTCCTTGAGGGAGGTCTCGGTGACGTCGCCGACGGAGAGGCCGTCCACGTAGACGTAACCGGCCTGGACCTTGCCGACGATCTTCGCCTTGCCGTCGATGAGGTCGACGACCACGCCGTCCTCGGCGATGACGATGTGGTCCTTGGGAACACCCGTCAGCGCGCCGAGTTCGGCGTTGGCCCGCAGGTGGCGCCACTCGCCGTGCACCGGCATGAGGTTCTTCGGCCTGCAGATGTTGTAGAAGTACAGCAGCTCGCCGGCCGAGGCGTGGCCCGAGACGTGCACCTTGGCGTTGCCCTTGTGGACGACGTTGGCGCCCCAGCGGGTCAGGCCGTTGATCACGCGGTAGACCGCGTTCTCGTTGCCCGGGATGAGCGACGAGGCGAGGATGACCGTGTCGCCCTGGACGATCCGGATCTGGTGGTCGCGGTTGGCCATGCGCGACAGCGCGGCCATGGGCTCGCCCTGCGAACCCGTGCAGACCAGCACCACCTCGTCGTCCGGGAGGTCGTCGAGGGTCTTGACGTCGACGACGAGCCCGGCCGGCACCTTGAGATAGCCGAGATCACGGGCGATGCCCATGTTGCGGACCATCGAGCGGCCGACGAAGGCGACACGGCGGCCGTACTCGTGGGCCGCGTCCAGGATCTGCTGGATGCGGTGGACGTGGCTGGCGAAGCTCGCCACGATGATCCGCTTGTTGGCGTTGGCGAAGACCGTGCGCAGGACGTTGGAGATGTCCTTCTCCGGCGGGACGAACCCCGGGACCTCGGCGTTGGTCGAGTCGGAGAGGAGGAGGTCGATGCCCTCCTCGCTGAGCCGCGCGAACGCGTGCAGGTCGGTGAGACGGCCGTCCAGCGGGAGCTGGTCCATCTTGAAGTCGCCGGTGGCCACCGCCATGCCCGCGGGGGTGCGGATCGCGACCGCGAGGGCGTCCGGGATCGAGTGGTTGACCGCGATGAACTCGCAGTCGAAGACACCGATGCGCTCCCGCTGGCCCTCGACAACCTCAAGGGTGTACGGGCGGATGCGGTGCTCCTGGAGCTTCGCCTCGATCAGCGCGAGCGTGAGCTTGGAACCGATCAGCGGGATGTCGGGCTTCAGGCGCAGCAGGTACGGCACGCCGCCGATGTGGTCCTCGTGGCCGTGCGTGAGGACGATGCCCTCCACGTCGTCCAGGCGGTCCCGGATCGTGGTGAAGTCCGGCAGGATCAGGTCGATGCCCGGCTGCTCCTCCTCGGGGAAGAGGACGCCGCAGTCGACGATGAGCAGGCGGCCGCCGTACTCGAAGACCGTCATGTTGCGGCCGATCTCTCCGAGACCGCCGAGGGGGGTGACCCTCAGGGCGCCCTTCGGGAGCTTCGGCGGCGTACCGAGTTCGGGATGCGGATGACTCAAAAGACTCTCCTTACCACGCACGCCACGTACCGCTTGGGCACGTGGCGCGTGTGTCATTCGTGCACTTGCTGTTGTCAGGGGGATGAACGCGTGCGAGCTGTCCTCGCGTACTGAGAGGTCTCGCGTATTCAGTTGTGAAGTCTGTGGTTACAGCTCTACCCCACCGGCGGCCAGGTCGACCTTGAGCTGCGCCGTCTCCTGTGCGGTGAGTTCCACCAGCGGGAGGCGCAGCGGGCCGGCCGGGAGGCCCTGGAGGGTGAGGGCGGCCTTCGTGGTGATGACGCCCTGGGTGCGGAACACCCCGGTGAAGACGGGAAGCAGCTTCTGGTGGATCTCCTTGGCCTTCTGGACGTCGCCGCCGAAGTACGCGTCGACCAGTGCGCGCAGGTCCGGGGTGACGAAGTGGCCGACGACGGAGACGACGCCCACCGCGCCCACCGAGAGCAGCGGGAGGTTGAGCATGTCGTCGCCGCTGTACCAGGCGAGGCCGGAGCGCGCGATGGCCCAGCCGGCGCGGCCGAGGTCGCCCTTGGCGTCCTTGTTGGCCACGATCCTCGGGTGCTCCGCGAGCCGGACGAGGGTCTCGGTCTCGATCGGCACGCCGCTGCGCCCGGGAATGTCGTACAGCATCACGGGCAGGCCGGTGGAGTCGGCGATCGCGGTGAAGTGCCGGCGCAGGCCCTCCTGCGGCGGCTTGTTGTAGTACGGGGTCACCGCGAGGAGTCCGTGGGCTCCGGCGTGCTCGGCGGCACGGGCGAGTTCGACGCTGTGGCGGGTGTCGTTGGTGCCGATGCCGGCGACGACGTGGGCCCGGTCGCCGACCGCTTCGAGTACGGCTCGGACGAGCTGGTCTTTCTCCGCGTCACTGGTGGTGGGCGACTCGCCGGTGGTGCCGTTGACGACGAGACCGTCGTTTCCCGCGTCCACCAGATGGGTCGCGAGCCGCTGGGCGCCGTCGAGGTCGAGTGCGCCGTCCGCCGTGAAGGGCGTGACCATAGCGGTGAGGACCCGCCCGAAGGGGGTCTGCGGAGTGGAGATCGGAGCCATGGGTAACACGCTACTCGTTGCTCGGCCCGGGATGTCCCCTCGGGGGACGTCGATCTTGGAACCCGGCACTGCCTGCTCGGGGGTTCAAGCAGTGCCGGGTCCGTTTGATCAGCCTAGATGAACTTCACGAAACGCCGCAATACGGACACCGCCTACGGGGCTACCCGTCCGTTTTTGTTGAAGGCGGCATGAGTGAGGGGCATGAGGCGGGCCCAGTGCTCCTCCATCTGCTCGCCGACCATCTCGATCTCGCGCTGCGGGAACGACGGGACGGTCGCCAGCTCGTGCTGGGTGCGCAGGCCGAGGAAGTGCATCAGCGAGCGCGCGTTGCAGGTGGCGTACATCGATGAGAAGAGGCCGACGGGCAGCACGGCCCGGGCCACCTCGCGGGCGACGCCGGCGGCGAGCATCTCCTGGTACGCGTCGTACGCCTGGCGGTACGAGTCCTCCATGAGGCGCCCCGTGAGCTCCGCCTGCTCGGCGGTGCCGTCGACGAACTCGTACTTGCCGGGGCGGCCCTGCTGGACGAGCTTGCGGGACTCTCCGGGGACGTAGAAGACCGGCTGGAGCTCCCGGTAACGGCCCGATTCCTCGTTGTACGACCAACCGACCCGGTGCCGCATGAACTCGCGGAACACGAAGATCGGGGCGCTGATGAAGAACGTCATCGAGTTGTGCTCGAAAGGGCTGCCGTGACGGTCGCGCATCAGATAATTGATGAGACCCTTGGAACGCTCCGGATCCTTGGTGACCTCCTCCAGCGACTGCTCCCCCGCGGTCGAGACACGGGCGGCGAACAGGACGTCGGCATCGCCTGCGGCGTGTTTCACCAGTTCAACGGTGACATCGCTGCGGAAACTGGGCTTCGCGGGCTCGGGGGTGTCGGTCACCGGCGGGGTCCTTCCAATTGCTTCGCTCGGGCGGCGTCCACTCTACGGGGCCGCGTGGAGAGCTCGGTCCGGGGAAAACTCCGAAGGACCGGCAAAAGGGGGCACCGATCCGGCGTTCCGCGCGTCTGACACTTCAGTAGCACCTTCACCACAGTCCGAAGGAGATTTTCCTCATGTTCCGCCGGCGTGAATCCGTCCCGTTCTCGTTCGTAGCCGAGGCCGAGCGGTTCCGCAGCAATGTCACTCCGCCGCCCCGGGAACGCGCCAGCGTCTCCGAGGTGGCCGGCCGCTCCCTCGTGGGGCTGGTCGTGGTCGCGGGCCTCGTGGGCTCGCTCCTCTTCGGGCTGCCCGCCCTCGACCCCGATCAGGCACCCGCGCACCACCAGAGGTCCGAAGCCTCCCAGGACCGCTGACTCGTACGGGCCCCCTGGGGTGGTAGCAGCGGGAACCCGTCGGTAGCCTCACCGGGCACAGCAACAACGAGCGTGCTTGTGAGTGAGGATCAGTCGTGCCCCTGCCCTTCCTGACGGCCGACCGCGCGTTCGACGCGGGTGCGGAGGACGTCGCGCTGCCGTTCGACGACCACGACAACTGGCGGCGGCCCTACCGTCCCGGACCCTGGCGGGTCTCGGCGGCGGCGGGGCTGCTGCTGCTGGCGTCGTTCGTCCTGTTCGCAGCGGTGATCATCGGTGTGGCCGGTGAGCCTTCGGGCGCACTGCTCTGCATGACGCTCGCCGCGGCGGTGATCGCCTGCGCGCTGCGGCTGCTGCGTGTGGGCGCCTGGGTGAGCCGGCACGGCGTACGCCGTGTCGGCTTCTTCCGCACCACCACGGTGGCGTGGAGCCGGACTGGTACGGTCCGTACGGTCCAGCAGCCGGTGCGGTGGCTCGGAATGCCCCGGACCGTGCAGGGTCAGGCCCTGGTCGTGGCCCGTCGGGGCGCCGGCTCGCTGCCGCCGCTGATGACGGACCACGACGCGGACTTCCTGTCCCGGTCCGAGGCGTTCGACCGGGCCACCGACGCCATCGAGGCGTGGGCGGACGAGTACCGGCGCTGACGCGCCGCCCGCCCGTTCTCCCCGCTCTCGCGGTCCTGCGTCACACAAGCCGGTACGGCTCCGCTCAGGCGGCGCGTACCGGCTTGTGTGCGTGCAGGGCGATGGCGCGCTGCATCGCCTTGCGCGCCCTGGGCGTGTCGCGGGCGTCCTGGTAGGCGACGGCCAGCCGGAACCAGCAGCGCCAGTCGTCCGGCGCGTCCTCGGTCTCCTCCTTGCGGCGGACGAAGACGGCGTCGGCGGAATCCCGGTCGATCCGGCCGGACGGGGTCCGGACGAGTTCGTCGACCGGGAGCCCGCCCTCGGCCTCCAGCTCTGCGGCGAGCGCGTTGGCCCGCCGGACGAACTGGGTGTTCTTCCAGAGGAACCAGATGCCGATCACCGGCAGGATGAGCACCGCCACCCCGAAGGTGACCGTGATCAGGGTGCCGTGCCGGATGAGGAGCAGACCCCTGCTGCCGGCCAGGACGAAGTAGAAGACCAGGACGGCGGCGGTGACGATGTACGAGATCTTTGCGCGCATGGCAGGAACCGTCAGTTCAGATCGAGGAAGTGTTCCAGCCCGAACGTGAGTCCGGGAGTGGTGACCACGCGGCGGGTTCCCAGCAGGATGCCGGGCATGAAGCTGCTGTGGTGCAGGGAGTCGTGGCGCAGGGTGAAGGTCTCGCCCTCGCCGCCGAGCAGCACCTCCTGGTGCGCGAGAAGCCCGCGCAGCCGTACGGAGTGCACGGGGACACCGTCCACGTCGGCGCCCCGGGCCCCCTCCAGACCGGTCGCGGTCGCGTCAGGCTGCGGCGGGATTCCGGCCTCGGCGCGGGCGGCGGCGATGAGCTGGGCCGTCCGGGTCGCGGTGCCGGAGGGCGCGTCGGCCTTGTTCGGGTGGTGGAGCTCGATGACCTCGACCGACTCGAACCAGGGGGCCGCGGCCCGGGCGAACTTCATGGTGAGGACGGCGCCGATGGAGAAGTTCGGCGCGATGAGCACGCCGGTCTCCGGGGAGCCGTCCAGCCAGCCGGTGAGCCGTGCGAGGCGTTCGTCGGTCCAGCCGGTGGTGCCGACGACGGCGTGGATGCCGTTCCGTACGCAGAACTCCAGGTTGTCCATGACGGCGTCGGGGTTGGTGAGTTCCACCACGACCTCGGCGCCGGCCTCCGTGAGGGCCTCCAGCCCGTCGCCCCGGCCGAGGGCGGCCACCAGCTCCAGGTCCTCGGCGGCCTCGACGGCCCGTACCGCTTCCGATCCGATGCGGCCCTTGGCGCCGACGACGGCCACACGCAGCTTGCTCATGTGCTCTGCTTCCTTGATCGAACGGAGTGGGTACGGGCCGTCGGAGCGGCCCGGGACGGTGTTTAGGACACGGCCTGGTGGAGGCGGTCGGCCTGCTTGTCCTTGAGCGGGCCGATGACGGAGAGCGAGGGGCGCTGTCCGAGGAGGTCGGCGGCGACGGCGCGGACGTCGTCGGGCGTGACCGCCGCGATCTCCGCCAGCATCGCGTCGACCGACATCTGCTCGCCCCAGCAGAGCTCGCTCTTGCCGATGCGGTTCATCAGCGCGCCGGTGTCCTCCAGGCCGAGGACCGTGGAACCCGAGAGCTGGCCGATGGCCCGGGCGATCTCGTCGTCGGGCAGGCCCTCGGTCGCCGCCCGGTCGAGCTCGTCGCGGCAGATCTTGAGGACGTCGTGGACCTGGCTCGGGCGGCAGCCCGCGTACACGCCGAAGAGGCCGCAGTCGGCGAAGCCCGAGGTGTACGAGTACACGCTGTAGGCCAGGCCGCGCTTCTCGCGTACCTCCTGGAAGAGACGCGAGCTCATGCCGCCGCCGAGTGCGGTGTTGAGCACGCCGAGCGCCCAGCGGCGTTCGTCGGTACGGGCGAGGCCCGGCATCCCGAGGACGACGTGCGCCTGCTCGGTCTTGCGGTTCACGACCTCGACCTTGCCGGCGGTGCGCAGGACGCGGGAGCCGTCGCGGGGGGCCATCGGCTCGGCGTCGGTGCGCGAGAGCGCGCCGGCGCGGTCGAAGGCCTTGCGGACCTGGCGTACGACCGTGGCGTGGTCGACGTTGCCGGCGGCGGCGACGACCAGGTGCCTGGGGTCGTAGTGCTTCTTGTAGAAGCGGGCGATCTGCCCACGGTCCAGCGCGTTGATCGTGTCGACGGTGCCGAGGACCGGGCGGCCGAGGGGGGTGTCGCCGAACATGGTGTGCGCGAACAGGTCGTGCACGCAGTCGCCCGGGTCGTCCTCGGTCATCGCGATCTCTTCGAGGATGACTCCGCGCTCGGCGTCGACGTCCTCGGCGTTGATCAGCGAGCCGGTCAGCATGTCGCAGACCACGTCGATGGCGAGCGGCAGGTCGGTGTCGAGGACCCGCGCGTAGTAGCAGGTGTACTCCTTCGCCGTGAAGGCGTTCATCTCGCCGCCGACCGCGTCGATCGCGGAGGAGATGTCCAGGGCACTGCGCCGGCCGGTGCCCTTGAAGAGGAGGTGTTCGAGGTAGTGGGTCGCGCCGTTCAGGGTGGGGGTCTCGTCGCGCGAGCCGACGTTGGCCCAGATCCCGAAGGTGGCGGAGCGTACGGAGGGCAGGGTCTCGGTGACGACACGGAGACCACCGGGGAGCACCGTACGGCGGACCGTGCCGATGCCGTTGGTGCCCTTGAGAAGCGTTTGGGTACGGGCGACGGCCCGCGCCTTCGAAGAGGCGCGGGCCGTCGTCACGGAACTACGGGACGTCACTTGGAGGCGTCGTCCTTCTCGTCTTCTTCACCCTCGACGACCGGGATCAGGGAGAGCTTGCCGCGGGAGTCGATCTCGGCGATCTCGACCTGGACCTTGGCGCCGACGCCGAGCACGTCCTCGACGTTCTCCACACGCTTGCCACCGGCGAGCTTGCGGATCTGCGAGATGTGCAGCAGACCGTCCTTGCCGGGCATGAGGGAGACGAAGGCACCGAAGGTGGTGGTCTTGACGACCGTACCCAGGTAGCGCTCGCCGACCTCCGGCATGGTCGGGTTGGCGATGGCGTTGATCGTGGTGCGGGCGGCCTCGGCCTGCGAGCCCTGCTGGGCACCGATGTAGATGGTGCCGTCGTCCTCGATCGTGATGTCGGCGCCGGTGTCCTCCTGGATCTGGTTGATCATCTTGCCCTTGGGGCCGATGACCTCACCGATCTTGTCCACCGGGATCTTGACGGTGATGATCCGCGGGGCGTTCGGGGACATCTCGTCCGGGACGTCGATGGCCTCGTTCATGACGTCCAGGATGTGCAGACGCGCGTCACGGGCCTGCTTCAGCGCGGCGGCCAGGACCGAGGCGGGGATGCCGTCGAGCTTGGTGTCGAGCTGGAGCGCGGTCACGAACTGCTTCGTACCGGCGACCTTGAAGTCCATGTCGCCGAAGGCGTCCTCCGCACCGAGGATGTCGGTGAGGGCGACGTAGTGGGTCTTGCCGTCGATCTCCTGGGAGATGAGGCCCATGGCGATACCGGCGACGGCGGCCTTGAGGGGCACACCGGCGTTCAGCAGCGACATGGTCGAGGCGCAGACCGAGCCCATGGAGGTGGAGCCGTTGGAGCCCAGCGCCTCGGAGACCTGGCGGATCGCGTAGGGGAACTCCTCGCGCGACGGCAGGACCGGGACGATGGCGCGCTCGGCGAGCGCTCCGTGGCCGATCTCGCGGCGCTTGGGCGAGCCCACGCGGCCGGTCTCGCCGACGGAGTACGGCGGGAAGTTGTAGTTGTGCATGTAGCGCTTGCGGGTCACCGGGGAGAGGGTGTCCAGCTGCTGCTCCATGCGGAGCATGTTGAGGGTGGTGACGCCCAGGATCTGGGTCTCGCCACGCTCGAACAGCGCCGAGCCGTGCACGCGCGGGATGGCCTCGACCTCGGCGGCGAGCGTACGGATGTCCGTGACGCCGCGGCCGTCGATGCGGACCTTGTCCTTGATGACGCGCTCGCGGACCAGCTTCTTGGTCAGCGCGCGGTAGGCACCGGAGATCTCCTTCTCGCGGCCCTCGAAGGCCGGGAGGAGCTTCTCGGCCGCGATGTCCTTGATGCGGTCGAGCTCCGCCTCGCGGTCCTGCTTGCCGGCGATGGTGAGCGCCTTGGCCAGCTCGGTGGAGACGGCCTTGGTGAGGGCCTCCAGGACGTCGTCCTGGTAGTCGAGGAAGACCGGGAAGTCGCCGACCGGCTTGGCGGCCTTGGCGGCCAGCTCGGACTGCGCCTTGCAGAGGGCCTTGATGAAGGGCTTCGCGGCCTCCAGACCGGCTGCCACGACCTCCTCGGTGGGGGCCTCGGCGCCGTCCTTGACCAGCTGGACGGTCTTCTCGGTGGCCTCGGCCTCGACCATCATGATCGCGACGTCGCCGTCCTCCAGGACGCGGCCCGCGACGACCATGTCGAAGACGGCGTCCTCGAGCTCGGTGTGCGTCGGGAAGGCGACCCACTGGCCCTTGATCAGCGCGACACGGGTGCCGCCGATCGGGCCGGAGAAGGGCAGGCCGGCCAGCTGCGTGGAGCAGGAGGCGGCGTTGATCGCGACCACGTCGTACAGGTGGTCGGGGTTGAGCGCCATGATCGTCTCGACGATCTGGATCTCGTTGCGCAGGCCCTTCTTGAAGGAGGGGCGCAGCGGCCGGTCGATCAGGCGGCAGGTGAGGATCGCGTCCTCGGAGGGGCGGCCCTCCCGGCGGAAGAAGGAGCCGGGGATCTTGCCGGCGGCGTACTGCCGCTCCTCGACGTCCACCGTGAGGGGGAAGAAGTCGAGCTGGTCCTTGGGCCGCTTGGAAGCGGTGGTGGCCGACAGCACCATGGTGTCGTCGTCCAGGTACGCGACGGCGGAGCCGGCGGCCTGCTTGGCCAGGCGGCCCGTCTCGAAGCGGATGGTGCGGGTGCCGAAGGTGCCGTTGTCGATCACGGCTTCGGCGTAGTGGGTCTCGTTCTCCACTAGTGGTTTCTCCATACTCGTCGTCTTTCGTCCTGCCGCCCGTGTGGCGGAGGACGGTGCGTGGAGAAGCGCGCCTGGTGTGCGGGCCGGTCTTCGATCGAAGCCCCCGGGCGTTCTTTCCCGGGTGCCACTACCGAGGACCGGCGGCTGCGGGAGCGCGCTTCTCCTCGTGCGTTCGGTTCGTGCGGTGGTGCGGGTGGTGCGGTGGTGCGTACGTCCAGATTACTGAGGTTGCCCCCGGTAGCGCACGTACAGCAAAGGGAGCGGCCCCCTGGAAGTGGGCACCGCTCCCTTTCACAGCGTGCTTACTTGGCGCCGCCGGCCGCACCGCGGCGGATGCCGAGGCGGTCGACGAGCGCACGGAAGCGCTGGATGTCCTTCTTGGCCAGGTACTGCAGGAGGCGGCGACGCTGGCCGACCAGGATCAGCAGACCACGACGGGAGTGGTGGTCGTGCTTGTGCGTCTTGAGGTGCTCCGTCAGGTCCGAGATCCGGCGGGAGAGCATGGCGACCTGAACCTCGGGGGAACCGGTGTCACCCTCCTTCTGGGCGAACTCGGACATGATCTGCTTCTTCGTAGCGGCGTCGAGCGGCACGCGTACTCCTCTTGATGTTCGATGCGCCCACGAGTGCCCCTGGTCTTGATCTCAGGGGAGCTTCCGTGACTCGGAGGCGAAGGTCCGATGGGCGCTGCCCCCAGAGTGAAACCGGGGACGCGTACACAAACGGCCACCGCACAGACTACCAGCCGTACGACAGCGCCCTCGCCGACCGCCCTCGCGCGCGGGCGGGGACGGTCGGCGAGGGCATGGGAATCAGCTGGTCAGGGACCGGATCGAGGTGTAGACGTCGAAGACGGCGAGGCAGAGCGGCAGGAGCGTCAGCAGGACGAAGGCTTCGGCGATCTCCAGGAAGCGGCCCCAGAACGGGGTGACCCCCTTGCGGGGCACGATCAGCCCTATGGCGGTGATCACCGCGGCGGTCGCGGCGACGGCCGCGGTGAGCCAGATCGTACGGATGTCGAGCGCCGCGGTGTCGCCGCGCAGGGCGTCGATCATGATGCCGACCGGGGGGTTCAGGGCGAGCCCGAGGCCGAGGAGGACCAGCGCGCCGAGGCCCGCGGCCAGCGCGCAGGCGACCTGGGCGGTGTAGCGGAAGAGGTGGGCGCGCATCAGCATGGCGCAGCCGGTGGCCAGCGCCAGCAGCTGGCCGAAGATGTCCGCCGAGAAGCCGAGGACGGCCGCTCCGGCGACCGCCACCATGGCGCAGCCGCCGGCCAGGCCGAGCAGCAGTTCGTGGCCGCGCCGGGCCTGGGCGGCGATCCTGACGGCGTCGACCGGCCCCTGGGGGGCCTGCTCGCCGGTGCCGTAGTCGCCGCTGGTGGTGCGGGGCGGCTCGAAGCCGATGGGGAGGCGGGCGAAGCGGGTGGAGAGGCCCGGCAGGAAGCCGAGCGCCCCGACGGAGAGCGGGGCGCAGACGGCGGCGGTCTCGGTGGGTTTCAGGTCGGTGAGGATCGCGGCGAAGGTCACCAGCACGCCGACGGCCGAGGCGAAGACGAACGCGACGAAGGGGCCGTCGCCGGTGGGGGCGACGATCACCAGGATCACCGAGACGACGAGGACGGCGACGCAGGCCAGCAGGAACTGGAGGCGGCCGATCCCCTCCCCGGCGCCGAGCGGCAGCAGCCCGGACCCGGCGACCGCCCCGTTGACCAGGGCTCCTGTGCCGAGGGCGACGGCCGAGCCCCGGTCCTCGTACACCCGGGCGCGTACCCCGGCGACGGCGAGGAGCAGGACGGCGGCGACCGCGGCGATGACGCCGGGCAGGCCGTGCATGTCGTGCAGCGGGTCGGCGGTCCACAGGACGAAGCCGAGGAGTGCGAGGAGGACCGAGCCGCCGAAGAGGCCGGAGCCGCGCATCAGGGCGTCGCCCCAGAGGGTGCGGTCGCGGGCCACGGCGGACGCGACGGCGTCGGAGACGTCGTCGAACACGGCGGGCGGCAGCGATTCGGAGAACGGGCGCAGGGAGAGCAGCTCGCCGTCGAGGATGCGCTGGGCGGAGAGGGTGCGTCCGCTGTCGAGCACGGTGCCGTCGCGGCGTACGAGGTGGTAGCCGACGGGTGCGCCCTCGGCGGGGCTCTGGCCGGAGAGCCTCAGGACCTCCGGGTAGAGGTCGGCGAGGGGGACGTCCTCGGGCAGTGCGACGTCGACGCGGCTGTCGGGGGCGACGACGGTCACCCTGCAGAATCCGGTTCCGTTGCTGGACGGGACCCCGGGGCCGGTTCGGCCGGGTCCGGTGGTCGCCGCTCGGGCCGTCGTGGTCACCTGTCGCTCCCCCTCTATTGCGCTGTCGCTCGCGCTGTCGCAGCGATGTCGCTGCCGTGTCTCTCCGCTGGGACGCGCGTTCCGCGACCCGTCCCGAATGACCGGTTTTTTGGCGGTAGTTCGCGGGTGCGTACACGCGTCGCGCTACCCTACCGCTCTCCGCCGGGCCTCTCCGTCAGTAGGATCTCTGCCCGGGCGGAGCCCGTCGCCACGGGGGCGTCGAGAGGAACAGATCTGTCCGGCAAGGGAATTGGTGAGTTGTGAGCCACATTGTCGTCAAGCGCCCTCCGCGCGCGCTGCCCTCCGAAGTGCCGGACATGGAGGTGCAGTTGCAATCTCCTCCGGAGCTGCCGCGTGGGCAGCAGGAGGGCGCGATGATGCAGCTGCTGCCGATGCTCGGCATGGGCGGCTCGGTGGTCTTCTTCTTCATGACGCCGAACCCGATCATGCGGATCATGGGCATGGTGATGATCGGCTCGACGGTCGCGATGGCGGTCTCGATGCTGGTCCGTCACCGGCGGGGCACCCAGGGGGAGCTCGCCGACATGCGGCGCGACTACCTGAAGTACCTCACGCAGACCCGCCGCGAGGTCCTGCGGACGGCACGCCTCCAGCGTGACGCACAGTTCTATCTGCACCCGTCGCCCGAGCAGCTGTGGGCGCTGGTCGCCGAGGGCAGCAGGGTCTGGGAGCGCCGGGTCGCCGACGGCGACTTCGGGCAGGTCCGCATCGGCCTGGGCAACCAGGAGCTGGCCACCCCGCTCGTTCCCCCGCAGACCGCGCCGGTGGACGAGCTGGAGCCGCTGACCGCCGGGGCGATGCAGCAGTTCCTCAACACCCACTCGACGCTGGACGGGCTGCCGATGGCCGTCTCGCTCCGCGCCTTCTACCACGTGACCGTGAGCGGCGATCCGGAGTCCGTGCGCTCCTCGGCCCGCGCCCTGATCGGTTCGCTGGCCTCGCTGCACTCCCCCGAGGACCTGGTCGTGGCGATCGCGGCGGACCGGCAGGCGTCCCCGCACTGGGAGTGGGCGAAGTGGCTCCCGCACGTCCAGCTGCGCAACTCCACCGACGGTGCGGGCAGCCGCCGGCTGATCTCGACGAGCTCCTCGGAGCTGGAGGAGCTGCTCGGGAACCGGATCGAGGGCCGCCCCCGGTTCCAGGCCGGCGGGCAGCCGCTGATGGACCAGCCGCACATCGTGGTGGTGCTCGACGGCGAGTCGGTTCCGCCGATGTCGGTGCTGGCCTCCCCCGAGGGCGTGCAGGGCGTCACGGTCATCGAGGTCGTCCCGGGCGAGGTGACCGGTGCCCGCGGCGGCCTGTCCGTAGTGGTCCATCCGCACGCGCTCCAGCTGGAGTCGGGCCACGGGCTGGTCTACGAGGGCCTGCCGGACCTGCTGAGTTACGAGGCCGCGGAGGCGCTGGCCCGCCAGCTGGCCCCGCTGAACGTGGCGGCGGGCGGGGACGACGACGAACCGCTCCTCGCCAACCTGGAGTTCACCGACCTGCTGAACCTCGGGGACGCCTCCTCGGTGGACGTGAGCAGGACCTGGCGTCCCCGCTCGCAGGCGGAGCGGCTGCGCGTCCCGATCGGTGTCGGCGAGGACGGCAGCCCGGTCATGCTCGACCTCAAGGAGGCCGCGCAGGAGGGCATGGGCCCGCACGGTCTGTGCGTGGGCGCGACGGGTTCCGGCAAGTCGGAGCTGCTGCGCACCCTGGTGCTGGGGCTCGCCGTCACCCACTCGTCGGAGACGCTGAACTTCGTGCTCGCCGACTTCAAGGGCGGTGCCACCTTCGCCGGGATGGCGCAGATGCCGCACGTCGCCGCCGTGATCACCAACCTGGCGGACGACCTGACGCTGGTGGACCGCATGGGCGACTCCATCCGCGGTGAGCTCAACCGGCGGCAGGAGATGCTCCGCGACGCCGGCAACTACGCCAACATCCACGACTACGAGAAGGCGCGGGCGGCCGGCGCCCCGCTGCTGCCGATCCCCTCGCTGGTGCTGGTGATCGACGAGTTCAGCGAACTGCTCACCGCCAAGCCGGACTTCATCGAGATGTTCGTGCAGATCGGCCGGATCGGCCGCTCGCTCGGCGTGCACCTGCTGCTGGCCTCGCAACGCCTGGAGGAGGGCCGGCTGCGCGGGCTGGAGACGTACCTGTCGTACCGGATCGGTCTGCGGACCTTCTCGGCCGGCGAGTCCCGCGCGGCACTCGGCGTGCCGGACGCCTACCACCTGCCGAACGTGCCGGGTTCCGGCTATCTGAAGTACGGCACCGACGAGATGGTCCGCTTCAAGGCCGCGTACGTCTCCGGGGTCTACCGGACGGGCGCGGAGCGGGCGTCGCTGCCGGGCGGGAAGCTGCCGGTGGACCGCCGGCCGGTCCCGTTCACGGCGGCGCCGGTTCCGGTGCGGTACGTGGAGCCGGAGCCGCAGCCGGAGGTGCCGGAGGCCCGCAAGCCCGAGGACGACGCGCTCGCGGACACCGTGCTGGACGTGATCGTGCGCCGCCTGGAGGGACGGGGCGCCTCGGCGCACCAGGTGTGGCTGCCGCCGCTGGACAACCCGCCGTCGCTGGACGAGCTGCTGCCCGGCCTCGCGCCGGTCCAGGGGCGCGGTCTGACGCAGCCGGGGTTCGAGGGCGCGGGGCGCCTGGTCGTCCCGCTCGGTGTCGTCGACAAGCCGTTTGAGCAGCGGCGCGACACGCTGTACCGGGACTTCTCCGGTGCCGCGGGGCACATGCAGATCACCGGCGGTCCGCAGTCGGGCAAGTCGACGCTGCTGCGGACGCTCATCGCGGGCTTCGCGCTCACCCACACCCCGCACGAGGTGCAGATCTACGGACTGGACTTCGGCGGCGGCGGTATGGCGTCGGTCAGCGGCCTCCCGCACGTCGGCGGCATCGCCTCCCGCCTGGACCCCGAGCGGGTGCGCCGTACGGTCGCCGAGGTGTACGGCATCCTGACGCGGCGCGAGGAGTACTTCCGCAGCGCGGGGATCGACTCGATCGCCACCTTCCGCCGCATGCGGGAGCGGGGCCAGGTGACGGTGGAGGACCAGCCGTGGGGCGACGTCTTCCTGATCATCGACGGCTGGGGCAACTTCCGCAGCGACTACGAGGGTCTGGAACCCGCCGTCCTCGACATCGCGGGACGCGGTCTCGGGTACGGCATCCACCTCGTCGTCACCGCGTCGCGGTCCATGGAGGTGCGGGCCAACCTCAAGGACCACCTGATGAACCGGCTGGAGCTGCGGCTCGGTGACGTCATGGACTCCGAGCTGGACCGCAAGTCGGCCGTCAACGTGCCCGCCGGCGTGCCGGGCCGGGGCCTGACGCCGGAGAAGCTGCACTTCATGGCGGCGGTGCCGCGCATCGACAGCATCAACTCCGACAGCGACCTCTCCGAGGCGACCGCCGCGATGAACCAGGAGGTCGCCCGCCACTGGACGGCGTCCCCCGCGCCGGCCGTACGCCTCCTGCCGCGCGAGCTGCCCGCCTCGGCGCTGCCGCCGGGTCACGCGCACCCGGAGCGCGGCATCGCGTTCGGCATCGACGAGAACAACCTGGAGCCGGTCTTCGTCGACTTCGAGCACGACCCGTTCCTGATGGTGTTCGGGGAGAGCGAGTCCGGGAAGTCCAACCTGCTGCGCCTGATCATCAAGCAGCTGACGGAGCGCTACGACGGCAACAGCTGCAAGCTCTTCGTCATCGACAACCGGCGCTCCCTGCTGGACGTCACCCCGACGTCGCACCTGGCGGAGTACGTGCCCATGTCCAACAACATGGAGCACCACATGGAGGCGCTCTACGACCTCATGCAGCGGCGCACCCCGTCGGCGACGGTCACCGCGCAGGAGCTGCGCGACCGGAGCTGGTGGCGGGGCCCGACGGTGTACGTCGTCGTCGACGACTACGACCTGGTCTCCACGTCCAGCGGCAACCCGCTGGGCCGGCTCACCGAACTCCTGCCGTTCGCGCGGGACGTGGGCGTGCGCTTCATCATCGCCCGCAACTCGGCGGGCGCGGGGCGGGCCGCGTACGAGCCGTTCATCCAGCGGATGACGGAGCTGGGCGCCCAGGGGCTGCTGCTCTCCGGCGACCCGAACGAGGGCGACATCATGGGCAGCGTCCGGCCGCGGCCGATGCCCACCGGCCGGGGCGTGTTCGTCTCCCGCCGCCGGGGCAACCCGCTGGTGCAGACGGGGCTGGTGGACGGGGCGCCGTAGACCCCTCCGGCTGGCTCCGGCCCCTCCGGCCCCTCCGGCCCTTACGGCACAACGGCGCCCCCTCCTGGACGGGAGGGGGCGCCGTTCGTCGCTGTGCCGTTGTGCCGTTGTGCCGTTCCAGCGCTCGCATGCGGGCCGCCACATGGGAAAGGACGGGTGTGGGCACCTCCCGCGCGTGCCCACACCCGTCCTTCAGTTCCCCGGTACCGCTGTCACGCCCTCGGGGCGCCGCGGCCGCGCACTACTGGAAGTTCTGCGCGGCCTTCTTGTCGCCGCCCTGGTACGCGGTCGATGCCTCGCGCACGGAGCGGGAGATCTGCTGCAGGGACTCGTGGATCGACCGGGCGTCCTTGTCCCAGCCGGCCTGAGCGGTGTCGTACGCGCTCTTGGCCTCACCCTCCCAGAGCTCGGAGACGGAGGCTACGCGGCGCTTGATCGCGGCGAGGTCCTCGTCGAGCTGCTTGCTCTGCCGCTCGATGGAAGCAGCGGCTGCCTCCAGGCTGGAATATGTGACAACGGTCGTACCGTCGGTGTTCGACATGTGGTCCTCCGATTCGGGGTGGTTGCGGGGCGGCTGCCGCTCGGCGCGGGCGGCCGAGGCGGTCAGAAGCCGCTGAGGCTCGACGTGGGCGCGTCGCCGCCCGTGTAGCCCGGCACCACGTCGATGCCGCGGAGCGCGGCCGCGACCTCGTCCTCGGTGTTGCCGGAGAGGGTGCGGGCGGCCTTGATGGCCTCCTGGAAGTTCTGCAGCCGGATGCCGATCGACACCATGCTCTCGTTGATCTCGCGCTGCTTCTTGTCGAAGGCGCTGGCGCCGACACCCTTCCAGGAGCCCTCCACGCTGTCGATCGTCGCCTGGAGCGCCTTCAGCTGCCCCTTGACGGAGTCGAACCGCGTCGACAGCTCGTTCTCCAGCTGGAGGAGACTGTGATCTGTGACCTTCTGGTCTGCCATGGACCTGACTTCCTTTCGGGTTCTCTCTACGGACCGGCAGGTTCTCGCCGGAAGTTCGTGGGTGAGCCGGCCGCTCACGGCCGACGGCCGCGGCCGTCGCCGGTTCGGCCCCCCTCACACGGTCAGACGGCGCCGCGGCGCCTGCGGAGGAAGTAGAAGACGCCCCCGCCGAGCACGACCACGACCACCACCGCGCAGGCGATCAGGCCGAGGTTGCTGCCGCCGCCCTCCGGCTCGCTGGAGCCTGCCACAGGCGGGGTGTCCCCGGTTTTGTCCTGCGGAGGCTGTGACGAACCTGAAGCAGAGGCGGAGGGTGCGGCGGAGGAGGAACTGGAGCCGGAGGGGGCGGGCGAGGCGGTGGAGCCGGCCGCGCTCGTCTTCTCCAGGGTGAGCGGGCTGACGTCCGGGTCGCCGGGGTCGCCCTTGTGCTTGAGGAGGTTCATCGACGGGCGGATCAGCCCGTGGCCGAGGTAGGTGCTGACCTTGTCGTCGGCCCAGTCCCGGCCGGCCGTGTCGAAGAGGACCCGGAGGACCTGGTTCGCGGTCCAGTCGGGGTGCGCGGACCAGACGAGAGCGGCGGAGGCGGAGGCGATGGCGGTGGCCTGACTGGTTCCGGTCACGGTGCAGTACGACTGGAACGTCTCGTCGCACCAGACGGGCACGTCGGTCCCCGGCGAAGCCAGGTCCACGTAGTCGCCGTGCTCGGACGTCTTGGCCACCGTTCCGTCCGGGCCCGCCGAAGAGACCCCGATGACCTCCAGGTAGGCCCCTGGATACGACACGTAATTGCTCTTGTCACCCGAGTTTCCTACGGAGGCGAAGAACAACTTGCCCTTGGACAGGGCGTATTTCGCGGCGTCTTCCTCCGAGTCGATCGCGAACTCGCCACCGAAGGACATGCTGATGATCCGTGCATCACTGTCGGCGGCGGCTTTGATGGCGTCCGCGGTGTCGCGCGGGTTGAAGTGCTTGTTGCGGTGCTGGAAGTCCGTGTCGGAGACGCGATAGGGAATGATCTTCGCGTCCGGGGCGAGACCCTGCAGACCGCCCCCTTCCCCCGTCCCGGCGATGAGCTCGGCCATGGAGGTACCGTGACCGGTGTAGTCGTCGTTCTCGTCACCGTCCGCCTCGGTGGCGTCCCATCCCTTGAGGACCTGGCCCCGCAGCGACGGCGTATCGGGATTCACCCCGGTGTCGATCACCGCGACCGTGACGCCCTTGCCCGTGGAGACCTTCCACATCTCCTCGGCCTGCATGGCCTTGAGGTACCACTGCTTCGCCTGTACGTCCTGGGCCACGGCGGACGGAGCCAGCCCCGCGAGACAGGCACTCCACGCGGCGGTCGCGGCGAGCGCGCCGATCAACCGTCGGCGTGCCCGGCCGGTGCCTCGGGGCGTACGGGCATGGCTCATTTCTGCGGTCATCCTGACTTCCGAACCTTCCACGTGCCTACTCGATCACCGGTGGCGCGGCCTCGGGCCGCCCGGCCGTCCAGGTCTCTTCGTCTTCCGTCAAGTAGTCGGGCCGCGTCGAGGTGTTGTTCTCTTCCTCTTCCTCGTGCTCCTGCCGCCCACCGGGTCGCACCAGGCCCGCACCGCCCGAGGTGAACCCCTTGCCGCCCGAACGACCGCGCGGGGTGCCCACCACGCCGTTCTGACCCGGAGTTCCCCGGCCGGTCGGCCGAGCCGCCGAGCCGCCGTTGCCAATGACTCCGCGCTGACCGGCACTCCTCGCGGACGCACCGCTCTGGCCGGTCTTCTGACCGCCGATCACCGTGCCGCGCCCACCCGTGCGGGCGCCCGAGGTACCGGTGCCGGAGGCCTTCTGCTGAGGCGTCCCGCCCGTGATGCCGCCGCGTCCGGCCCGAGGAGTGGAGCCTGTGCTCGAACCGCTCTGTCCTGCCACGGGACGGCCTCCGGTGACACCGGACCGGCCGGTGGCCGACGAGGTGCCTCCCGTGCCGGTGGTACGCCCGAAGGCCTGGGACCCGCCGGTCCGACCCGAGCTCCCGGTGCCCGATCGCTGCGTCGCCGAGGTGGTTCCACCCGAAAGCCCCCCGGTCCGCGCGGAGCCCTTGGGACCGCTGGTGGTGCCGGTGACCGATTTCGAGCCGCCGGTCACGCCGTTGGGGCCGAGGGGGCCCGTCGGGGGGAACGGCGTGGTGCCGGGGCCGTGGGTCCCGCCGGTGGCGGGGGACACGGGCGAGGGGCCGGGCAGCGTGGTGGGAGGCGCGGGCGGCGTGGCAACGCTGTCGATCTCGGTGCGCGTGCTGCTGTCCAGAACGGGCTTGGTGGATGTGCCCAGTTCCGTGGTGTGGTGCGCCTGCGGGCTACTCTCGCCGGTCTGTGGCTGCCTCACCACCTTTTCGCTGCCGGCATGCCCGGAAGAGCTGCTTCCCGTCTGTCCAGAGCTGCCGGACGATGCTCCCGGAGTGTGCACGCCCGCAGTCGGCCGCGGCATGTCCACCGACAGCTGCATGTCGAACCGGGGCGCCTCCTGCGTCGCGAGCACCTCCGAGGTGACGGAGTAGTAGGAGGCCAGCCGGTTCGCCTGGTTGATGGCCTCCTGCCGGTGCTGCTCGACCCGCTTGGCCGCCGCGTACTCCGGGTTGCTGTCGAGGCGCTCCGGGGCCGGGATGTCCTTCACGTCCTTGCGGACCGCCCGGGTGTCGCGGGGCGGCAGGGAGCTCTTGACGGAGGCGAGTCCGGTACCGGCGACGGTGATCTGGGTGGCCGCCGAGTCGGCGAAGTCGCTGAGCCGGGTCGCGTGGGCCACCAGGCCCGCTCCCCAGTCGCGGAACGCGGTGTTCGCCTCGCCCGTCCAGTCCACGGCGGCGATGTGGTCGCCGAGTTCCTTGGCCGCTTCCCTGATCGCGTCCCGCGCCTTGTAGAGCTCCTGTCCGGCGGCCTCCAGGTCCGCCGGGTTGGAGTGCTCGACCAGGTCGATCATCGCGTTGAGGTCGCGGTGCTCGAAGCAGGTCCGGCCCGCCGGGAGGCCCGAGCCGCCGAAGAAGAAGGACCCCGCCACCTCGCGGACCCGCTCGGTGACGTCCGTACCGAAGATCTGGGCCTTGACCCGGCCCTGGTCGTACTCCTGCTGTTCGGCCGGAGTCCGCTCCGGCTGGTTCTCGTCGGTCATTCGGCTGCCCACCCGGAGTCGGACTTGTTGTCGTGGACGTCTTCGTACTTGGTCCGCTCGTGTTCCTTGTCCAGACGGCCCTTGACCACGAAGAACCTGCGCCGCACCTCGTCCTCGGTGTTGTCCATGCCGACGGCGGCGGCGTGCACGCCGAGGCTGAGGTACTCGATCTGGTCGCTCAGGGTCTTGGAGAGCGTGGTGAGCGACTCGTGGACGCGGTTGTACTGCGAGTAGAGGGCGTCCGCCTCGGCGAAGCCGGTGTTCCCGCCGCTGAACGAGGTGCGGGAAACCTGCTGGGCGCCGATCTTTGTGCGTCCGGCCGCCGAGCTCTCCAGGTCGGCGAGGAGTACGTCCACCCTCTGCTTGAACCGCTCCAACGCGCCGACACCGTGCTCGAGGTCGGCCTTCCCGCCGGTCGAGCTTCCTCCGTCACTTGGACGCACGTGACTGCCTTTCCCCCGTTGTTCTACTTTGCACAAACCGTCCTGCGTTGCGATCGCATCGGAACGCACCACGGCGATCGCATCCCCATACTCTATCCACAGCCTCCGGAGGCTCCAACTGTGTTGTCAGCCATGTGACTTACGAATGGACACTCCAGAGAAGCAGGCCGAACCGGCATCTTCTTGCCAACCGACCACCGTGCGAACGGAGATGGCGGGAGTCCCGTCACCTCATGCCCCGGAAACCCGGCGCCGACGCGCGTCGCGCAGCGCCACGGCGACTCCCGCTATCGCGGCGACCAGCACCAGAGCACCCACCACGACGTAAGTGGCGAGACGGGCGTTCCGCTCCTCGGCCGTCTCCCCCAGGGTGAGTTCGGCCGGGGTCGGGGCTTCGGCGCGGGTCACTCCTTCGCGTGCGGTCGGCTCCTTGACCGGCTTGTCGTCCTCGGTGAGCGCGCGGACGGGGTCGACGACTCCCCAGCCCACCAGGCGGTCCCGTCCGGCGACGGACCGCTCGGCGGTCTGCTCGATCTGGGCGACGATCTCCTCCTGCTCCCACTCCGGGTGCCTGGCCTTGATCAGGGCGGCGACTCCCGCGACGTAAGGGGCGGAGAAGCTGGTGCCGTTGTCGGCGCAGTGCCCTCCGGCGGGCACGGTGGAGATCATGTCCACGCCGGGGGCCGCGACGCCCACCCAGTCACCGGTCTGGGAGAAGCCGGCACGCTCGTTGTTGCGGTCCGATGAGGCCACCGCGAGCACGCCGGGGTACGAGGCCGGGTAGGTCTTCTTGTCGGTCGCGTCGAGGCCGTCGTTGCCGGCCGAGGCGACGACGACGACCTCCGCGGCGAGCGCGTGGTCGACGGCCTGGCGCAGTGCTGCTTCGGGCTCCACGGCGTTGGCCGTGTCCTGGGAGATGTTGATGACGTCGGCGTGGGCGGTGTCGACGGCGTAGTCGATGGCGGCGGCGAGGGTCTTCGCGGTGCCGTGGCCCTCGGCGTCGTTCTGCTGGATCGGGATGATCGTGGCGTCGGGGGCGAGGCCCACGAAGCCGGTGCCTTCCGCCTCCCGGGCGGCGATGATGCCGGCGACCCTGGTGCCGTGGCCGACGGTGTCCGTCGTGCCGTTCTCCTTGCCGCGCGGGATGGGCTCGCCGTTCTCGTCCTTGATGCCCTTGGCCATCAGGTTGATCCCCGCCGAGGTGTCGACGGCCTTCTTCAACTGCGGGTTCTTGACGTCGACTCCGGTGTCGATCACCGCGACCCGGACGCCCTTCCCGGTGGAGCGGCTCCAGAGTTCGTCGAGCAGGACGCGCTGGAGCGACCAGGGGCGGCCCGCGTAGGGCTTCGAGGGGAAGGTGCACTGGGTCGCGTCGTCCGCGACGGCGGGCAGGACCGGTACGGAGACCAGGGTGACCGCGGTCGCGGCGGCGACGGTCAGCAGACGCCGCTTCAGAGGTGGTGAATGTTGTGGGGAGTTCGAGGACCGCGCGGGCTGCGTGGAGTTCTTCGGGGGGGTCATGGCTGTCCGCCGCCCTTCTCAGGAGCCCTGCGGCTGGCGGGCAGCCGCGGTCGACAGTCGGGGGCCGGTCGGCAGGAACTCGGACCAGGCCGCCGGCACGGGCGCCGGGGTGACCTTCCCGTACCCGAGCCGGTTCTGGGACTGCTGGCCCTCGGCCAGCCGCTGGGCCTTCTCCTCGGCCGTTCCGGATTCGCCGATGCCGGAGTCGCCCTGCGCGCTGTCGCCGTTGGACTGCATCGCGTACCGGAGCCCCGTGTCGGTGACCAGGAAGAGGTACCCGGCGGAGGTGTCGGAGCCCTTGAACTGGCGGAAGAGCTGGCCCGAACCGGGGGTGACGTACGCGCTGCTGGAGCCGGTGGGCAGGGTGGCGGGGAAGCCGGTGCCCGCCCAGGTGGAGAGGGTGGTGGCTCCGGTGTCGCCGTCCACCGCGCGGAGCACGCTGCACACGGTGTTGCGACTGCCGCTCGTGGTGCTCGCGGAGTTGACGGCGCGAGGGGCGTCCTTCGGCCATTTCTTGTCCTCGCCGAAGGCCTGGCCCGGTGCGATGGCGGCGGCGCTGACCGCCTTCGCCGTGCCCGCCTGGCCGAGGCCGATGAGGTCGCGGCTGCTGAGGAGCAGCTTGGCCGTGAACTCCGAGACCGGCGCGACCCGGCCCTGCAGGACCACGTACTTCTGGGTGGTGGTGCCCGAGGTCGCTTCGAGGACCATGCCGACCTTGTCGAGCGCGGGGTCGAGCTCGCCGCCCACTCCGGCGCTCGCCCCGGGCGTGCCGGGGACGGACGGGAAGGCGATGGGGTCGCCGGTGTGCAGGGTCGCAAGCCAGGCGGAGGAGACCCGCTGCGGGGTGCGGCGTTCGCCTACGAGGGTGCGCAGCAGCAGTTCGTCCGTCTTGTCGACGGTGTACGCGCGGCCCTGGGCGTCCACGACGTGGCGGACGCCGTCCGGGCCCTCGACGTACATCAGCTCTCCGGCGGTGAGCCGCTGGGTGCCTTCGGTCTTCTTCTCCTCGCGCTCGGCGAAGACGAAGGCGGCCTTCTGGATCGCCCGGCCGCCTTCGCCGGGGCGCTCGCAGACGGCCCAGCGCTTGGCGGCGCCGGCGTCGCCGCTGTCGGGCAGGCGGTCGGGGGCGTAGGGGATGCCGAGGGTCGCTCCGTGCGGGATCTTGCCGCTGTCGAGTTCGGACTCGGCGACGTTGATGACCTTGCCCTTTTCCGGGTCGAGCAGCAGTTTCGCGGAGGACATGTTGAGGACCGGGTGGAGCTGGGTCTTGCCGTTGGTCTTGAGGACGACATAACGGGTCGTCGACTTGCTGGCGATGATGACGTTCTCGTTGGGGGTGTCCCACCCGGTGGGCGCGACCGGCTTGAACATGCCCCAGGCGCCGAAGACCGCGAGGATCACGACGCCGGCGACGGTTCCCGGGACCACCGCGCGCAGGGGGCGTGGCGCACCCTCCTCGGAACCGCTCGGATGGGGTTGCACGAACTGCGCGATCAACCTCCGCTTCGCAAAGGTGTAGGCGTTGAGTTCGTCCCGCCTTGATGCCATGATCCGCTGCCCCTTCTCCCCGACGGGCGACCAGATAACCACATCCGTTTGCGGATTCAGTTGTCGCACCGGCGCCCCTACTATGCCTGTTGACGGTGCGCGGACACGCCTCAGGTAGGGTGATCGCCCGGTCAACACCCGCGGGGAAAAGCTAAATAGGGACACGAGGGGGCAACACGGCGATGGGCACTGCGACGCGCGAGCGTACGGGTCGGGGGACCGCGGATGCGTCCGGCACTTCCCGACGGCAACGCCGTGGACGGCGGCCCGGGACCGACCCCGCCGCCACCACCTCCGCCGCATCCGCAGCGCCTGCCTCCGCGGTGCTGCGGTCGGCCTCGCGGACCAGCCGGGTCAGCCCGCTGCTGCGGCAGCTGGTGCTGGTCGAAGTGGCGCTGGCGGCGGCCGTGGTGGGAGCCGCGCTCGGCGGGATGTGGATGGTGCCCGGGATGGTGGTCGCCGGCATCCTCGTCGTGATCGCGGTCATCCGGCGCCGCGGTACCGCTCTGCAGGACTGGCTGTCGACGGCGCTCGCGCTGCGCGCCCGGCAGCGGATGCCGGTGCGTCACGCGCCGGACGCGGAGGCGTCCTTGGGGCCGATCGCGGAGAGCGTGCCGGGTTTCGCCCCCTTCGTCTACATCGACCGGGAGCGCCGTACGGTCGGGATGCTCGGCGATGGCACCTTCCTCACCGCCGTGGTGCGGGTCGAGGCGAGCGGTGAGGCGCTCCGCCCGGCGTTCGGCGCCCGGGCGCTTCCGCTGACGCTGCTCGGCGAGGCCCTTGAGGTGGACGACATCGTGCTGGAGTCGGCGCAGCTGGTGCAGCAGGTCCGCTGCGCCCCGGCGCCGCATCTTCCGGCCCGGTCGGTCGCCCGTCTCTCGTACGCCCCCCTGCAGGAGCAGACCGGCGCTCCGGCGCTGCGGATGACGTGGGTGGCGGTGAAGCTCGACCCGGAACTCTGCCGCGAGGCGGTGGAGGCGCGCGGGGGCGGGGTCGCCGGTGCCCAGCGCTGCCTGGTGCGGATGGCGGACCATGTGGCGAGCCGGATCAGCGGGGCCGGGTTCAAGGCGACGGTGCTCGACCAGGAGGAGCTGAACGCGGCCGTCGCGACCTCGGCCTGCGCCAACCCGATCCAGTCGGCGCGCGCCGTGCGCCAGGAGGCGGCTACGCAGCGCCGGACGAAGGAGACCTCGCGGGTGTGGCGGTGCGACGACCGGTGGCACACGACGTACGCGGTCGACCGCTGGCCCGAACTGGGCCGCGGCGCGACGCCGCTGCCCAAGCTGGTGGCGCTGCTGACCTCGGTACCGGCGTACGCCACGACGTTCAGCCTCACCGTGCGGCGCGGCGCGCACCAGGGAGAGGTGTCGGTGGCCGGGCACGTCCGGA
This sequence comes from Streptomyces sp. NPDC001493, assembly GCF_053597235.1. Lineage (NCBI taxonomy): Bacteria > Bacillati > Actinomycetota > Actinomycetes > Kitasatosporales > Streptomycetaceae > Streptomyces > Streptomyces sp. NPDC001493. The sequence goes on along the minus strand of NZ_JBSFHV010000008.1, from coordinate 263,451 downwards.
TCACCGGAGGCTCCGACACGGAACTGGTGAGCGTGCGCAGGACGTTGGTACAGGCGGCCCGGGTCGCCAAGGTCGGTCTCGTACGCCTGGACCGCGAGCAGTTGCCCGGTGTACTCGCCACTCTTCCGCTGGGAGGCGCGCAGTGAGCCGGATCATGTCGCGGCACGGGCTGCGGGGTCCGCGTCACGCGGGCCACTCCATCGCGGCGGACCATCTGGGCGCGCTGTCGCTGCCCGTCGGCGACGACGGCGTGGTGATCGGCAACGACGCGGAGAACCGCCCGCAGATCATCGGGTTCCACCGGCCCGCCCCGTACGACGTCCTGCTCATCGGCGGTCTGTGGACGGCTCAGGTGCTGGCGCTGCGCGCGGCGGGCACGGGGGCGCGGGTGGCGGTGGAGACCGGGCGTACCCAGGCGTGGACCGCACTGGCGCAGGCCGCCGGTGCCGGGCTCGAGTGCGTCTCCCTGCACGAGGTGGGCCGGGTGCCCCCGACCGGTGCGACGGTGGGCAGTCCGGTGGTCGTCGTACGGGACTGCGGCATGCGGCCGCCCCGCGGCCGGGTCGTCTCGTCGCCGTGGCAGTCCGTGCTGACGCTGCTCCCCTATCTGAGCCCGGTGGCACCGCGGTTGATGCGGTCCTCGTCGCTGGTGGGCGTCCAGCGGGTCTCCCCCGCAGAGGCCGATCAGATCGGCCGCATCCTCAGCCTGTCGCGGGTCGAGACCGAGGCGCTTCCCACCCTGGCGGACGGCGTCACCCTCTGGGTGTCGGGCCGTGAGCACCACTGGGTGATGACGAGCGCGACGGACGCGGAGACCGGACTGCTGGGCACCGCCCGCAGGATGGACTAGCCGGGCTTGAGGCCGTGTGTCGAAAGCCCCGCCTGTCCTGCGGCGTCCGGGCGGACGGCGCTACTTTCGACACACGCCTAAGGGCTGTCCCGTAATCCGTGGTGGATCAGTGCGCGGCGGCAGATGCGGTGCATCGCAAGGCGGAGGAGCGTCCGCATACTGGATGTATGCGGACGTTCCGACAACGCGGCGAGGTGCCGTAGCTGTCGTCGCGCACCCACCAGGGATTGCGGGACAGCCCTTAGCACCCCACCCGGGGAACCGGGCCCGGTTCGGCGAAAGGCCCTGGATCCGTCCGGTTTCCGTACCGGGGCGGAGGAATTCCGTGGACCATGGACCCCACGTCACCGTTCGATCGAAAGGGGCGCCGCACATGGGCACCCAGCAGGAGAAGGACGAGCTCTACGCGCTCGACATCACGGACGCCGTCTGGCTGAGCGCCCCCGGCACCGAGAACGAGGAGGAGCGGGTCGAGATCGCGCATCTTCCGGAGGGGGCGGTCGCGATGCGTTCCTCGCTGGACCCGGAGACGGTGCTGCGCTACACGGCGGCGGAGTGGCGGGCGTTCGTACTCGGCGCCCGTGACGGGGAGTTCGACCTCACGTAGCGGCCGTGGTGCGAAAGGGGGCGGCGGCCCGGCCGGGGCCGCCGCCCCCTTTCCCGCATCCACAGGTCGGAGGGGGCCTCGTGACCGCCTTCGTGGTGCGCGCGCGGGCCGACTCGGCCCGCTGCGGGCGGATGTGACGGATCGGACCGTCCACTGCCCCGGGTACGGCCTGACATAGGGGCCCTGATGGCGATTAGGGTGGGGTGTGGGCGTGTCGCGGTACCTTCGGGCGTGCGGTGCGCGTCCCCGGAGGGAGAGCCGGGCGTTTCGGACAACGGGAGACGGTCGCCCCTGCCCACCACGGCACAAGGGTGCTCGACCACACCAGGAGGCATAGTGAACAGCGATCGGGACGAGATGCGCGAGGGATGGAACACGCCCGGCGACGAGTCGTCCGACGCGGATCCCGCCGAGCTGACGGGTGAGTTCACCATCGACTACACCCCGCCCGCCTGGTACACGCAGAACGCGGCGGGCGACACCTCGGGCGGCTCCGGTGCGGCCGGCTCCGGCACCCCTCCCACTCCGCCGCCCCCGCACGGGGCTCCGCTCTCCGTGCCGGGGCTGCCGTCCCAGGGGGGGTTCGAGCGCGCCTGGACGACCGCCACTCCCGCGCCGCCGGTACAGCCCGCGCCGCCGGCCCCGGTCGAGTCCGCGCCGAGCGCCGGCGTCACCCCGCAGACGTTCGGGGGCGGTGACGTGGAGAGCGGCACCACCATGCGCTTCTCGGCGGCGGCGCTGAAGCGGGAGTTCGCCGCACGCGACGCCGAGGCCGCCGCCGCGGCCGGTACGGGTACGGGCGCCGACGGGCCCGCCGCCGATGCCGGAGCCGCCGGTTCCACGAGCGGTACGGACGCGGCACCCGCCTTCACCGCCGCGACGCCGCCCGCGCTCCCGCCCGCCCCCCAGGCGTCCGAGACCCCCGGGGTCCCCGACGACGCGCCTGCGCGGGACGACGCGTCCGGCCCGGACGCAACCCCGGCGGACGCCACCGGGACGGACACAGCCGGGACGGACACAGCCGACTCCGCCGACTCCCCCGACGCGGACGGAAGCCCCGCCGGAAGCCCCACCGCCGAGAGCCCGGCGGTCGCGGCCCCTTCGGACACGGAATCCGCCGACTCCGCCCCCGCCGACTCCGCGCCCACGGACGCGCGCGTTCAGGACGCCCCGGCCGCCTCGGCCTCGGCGGACGAGTCGGCCACGCCCTGGTCCCCCGCGCTTCCGGCCGCCCAGCCGCCGACCGCGCTGCCCCCGCTGCCGCCCGCCTTCCACCCGGCCGGGCCTCAGCCCAACGCCCCGGAGCCGGCGCCCCAGTGGCCGCCCTCCGCCGACCGCGCGGCCGGTGGCTACGGCTTCCCGCAGGCTCCCCAGCAGCCGCAGGTCCCTCAGCCCCCGCAGGCGCCCCAGCCGCCGGCTCCCCTGCCGCCGCAGCCCAACACCCCGTACGGACAGGGCGGTTACGGCTTCCCGCAGGCGCCGGGGCCGTACCAGCCGTACGCGCCCCAGAGCGGTCAGCTGCCCCCGCAGGTACCCCAGCAGGGCGGCTACGGGTTCCCCCAGCCGCCGCTCACCCCGCAGCCGCCCGCCCCCCGGCCGCCGGCTCCTCTCCCGCCGCAGGCGCCCGACGCGCAGGCCGGCTACGGCTACCCGCCGGGCCCCCCGCAGCCCCAGCACCCGTACGCCCCCCAGGGCTTCGTACCTCAGCAGGGCCAGCCGCCCCATCAGGCCCAGGCACCCCACCAGGCCCAGCCGCCCCACCAGGCGCAGGTTCCCCAGCAGGGCCAGACCCCGCAGCAGCAGGGTCCGGCGCAGCAGCCCGTCGATCCCCGGGCCGGTGGCGCCTGGCCCACCCCGGTCACGCACGACCAGCGGGAGCGCTCGGTGCCCGGTGCCCCGCTCGGGTACACCGCCGCCGTGGAGCTCTCCTCGGACCGGCTGGTGCGGGGCAAGCAGAAGGCGAAGAGCAGCCGGAACCCCTCCCCCGCCAACCGGTTCAAGCTGGGTGGCAAGAAGGAGGAGGCCGACCGGCTGCGGAAGCTCGAACTGATCCGGACGCCGGTGCTCTCCTGCTACCGCATCGCCGTGATCAGCCTCAAGGGCGGCGTGGGCAAGACCACGACCACCACGGCGCTGGGCTCGACGCTGGCCACCGAACGGCAGGACAAGATCCTCGCCATCGACGCCAACCCGGACGCCGGGACGCTCGGGCGGCGGGTGCGCCGGGAGACCGGGGCGACCATCCGCGACCTGGTCCAGGCGATCCCGTACCTCAACTCGTACATGGACATCCGCCGTTTCACCTCGCAGGCGCCCTCCGGGCTGGAGATCATCGCCAACGACGTGGACCCGGCGGTCTCCACGACCTTCAACGACGAGGACTACCGCCGGGCGATCGAGGTGCTGGGCAAGCAGTACCCGATCATCCTCACCGACTCGGGCACGGGTCTGCTCTACAGCGCGATGCGCGGGGTGCTCGACCTGGCGGACCAGCTGATCATCATCTCGACGCCCTCGGTGGACGGCGCGTCCAGCGCGTCGACCACGCTGGACTGGCTCTCGGCGCACGGCTACGCCGACCTGGTGCAGCGCTCCCTGACCGTCATCTCCGGGGTCCGCGAGACCGGCAAGATGATCAAGGTGGACGACATCGTCCAGCACTTCCAGACGCGCTGCCGGGGTGTCGTGGTCGTCCCGTTCGACGAGCACCTCGCGGCGGGCGCGGAGGTCGATCTGGACATGATGCGGCCGAAGACCCGCGAGGCGTACTTCCACCTCTCCGCGCTGGTCGCGGAGGACTTCGCCCGGGCCCAGCAGCAGCAGGGCCTGTGGACCGCCGACGGCCAGAACCCGCCGCCGCAGTACGCGCCGCCGATGCCCGGGTACCAGCAGTACCCGCCGCAGCCCCACCCCCAACAGCCGTATCCGCAGCAGCCGTACGGGGGACAGCAGCCGCCCCCGTCGCCGTACGGAGGGCAGCAGCCGTACGGGGGACAGCAGCCTCCGCAGCAGCCGTACCCGCCGCAGCCCTACCCGCCGCAGCCGGACAACGGCTGGCAGCAGGGTCCGCCCCAGCCCCCGCAGCCGTACGGGGGGCAGCCGCCGCAGGACGGGCAGGCTGGCCAGGCAGGACAGCCCGAGCGGCAGGGTCCGCCCGGCCCGGACGGCCCGTGGCCCGCGCCGGGGTGGCAGCAGCCGCCGCCCGCGCCGCCCCACCAGTAGGCCGAAGTGGTTTAGACCAATGAGGGCCCGCACCGTTGTGACGGTGCGGGCCTTTTGCGTATTCCCGCAGCCCACACGCCGTTTCGCCGACCGTTGACTCCAGTTGGCCGCCGCTGATAAACCTTCGCTTCACCAGTTGGCGAACCACTGCTCTACCCGCCGCCCCACAAGCGAGTCATGACGCGAGGTCGACGTCCCATGGTCACAAGAAGTCCCGTCCGTTCCGCCCGGCCAGGCCATCGTCTGCGCCTCCTCACGGCCTCGGGTGCCGCCGCGCTGGCGCTCGCCGCCGGATCGCTCGTACCGGGCGCCCCCGCTCCGCTCGCCGCCTCACCCGCCCACGCCGACTCCGGGAAGACGACCCTCACGGTCGCGGTCGCCCAGAGCGTGGACTCGCTGAGCCCGTTCCTGGCACAGCGGCTGTTGAGCACCAGCGTCCTGCGGCTCATGTACGACTACCTGACGAACTATGACCCCAAGGACAGTCACGCCGTCCCGGGTCTCGCCACCAAGTGGGAACCGTCCGCGGACAAGCTGACGTGGACGTACACCATACGGTCCGATGCGAAGTGGTCGGACGGGGAGAAGGTCACCGCCGAGGACGCGGCGTGGACCTTCAACACGATGATGAAGGACGAGGGAGCGGCCACCGCCAACGGCTCCTTCGTCACCAACTTCGACAAGGTGACCGCGCCCAGCCCGGACAAGCTCGTCGTCACCCTGAAGAAGCCGCAGGCGACGATGGCCGCGCTCGACGTGCCGATCGTCCCCGAGCACGTCTGGAAGGACGTCACCGACTTCTCGAAGTTCAACAACGACACGAAGTTCCCCATCGTCGGTGACGGACCGTTCATCCTGACCGACTACAAGGTCGACAGCTACGTCAAGCTCAAGGCCAACAAGACCTTCTGGCGCGGGTCGCCCAAGTTCGACGAGATCGTGTTCCGGTACTACAAGGACCAGGACGCGGCCGTCGCCGCCCTGCGCAAGGGCGAGGTCTCCTTCGTCGCGGGCAGCCCGAGCCTGACGCCCGCTCAGGCGGCCTCGCTCAAGTCCGCCCCGAACATCAAGGTGAACGAGGGCCCCGGCCGCCGCTTCTACGCGCTGGCCACCAACCCGGGCGCGCGCACCAAGGACGGCCAGAAGTTCGGCGACGGCAACCCGGCCCTGCTCGACCAGAAGGTCCGCCAGGCGCTCTTCCTCGCCGTCGACCGGAAGACCATCATCGACAAGGTCTTCCAGGGCCACGCGGTGGAGGGCGCGGGGTACATCCCGCCGCGCTTCTCCGCGTACCAGTGGCAGCCCGCCGCCGGACAGCAGCTGAGCTACGACCCCGCCCGCGCCGCCTCCCTGCTCGACCAGGCCGGGTACAAGAAGAACGCCGAAGGCAAGCGGGTGGGCAAGGACGGCAAGCCGCTGGACCTGCGCATCCTCTGCCACGCCACCGACCCGAACGACAAGGCCGTCGGCAAGTACCTCCAGGAGTGGTGGGGCGACCTGGGCGTCGGCCTGAAGGTCGACTGCCTCGACAACGTCTCGGATCCCTGGTACGCCGGTGAGTACGACCTCGCCTTCGACGGCTGGTCCGTCAACCCGGACCCGGACTTCGTCCTCTCCATCCACACCTGCGGTGCCCTGCCCGCCAAGGCCAAGGAATCGGCCGCCACGGACAACTTCATCTGCGACCCGCAGTTCGACGACCTCTACGCGAAGCAGCTGGCCGAGTACGACCCCGCCGCCCGCGCGACGCTCGTCAAGGACATGCAGTCGCGGCTGTACGACACCGGGTACATGAACGTCATGGCGTACCCGAACGCCGTGGAGGCCTACCGCACCGACCAGATCGCCTCCATCACCACCATGCCCTCGGACGCCGGCAACATCTACGGCCAGGACGGCTACTGGAGCTGGTGGTCGGCGGTCCCGGCCGCCTCGGCGAGCGGTTCCTCGGACTCGGGCAGCTCCACCGGGGTGCTCGTCGGCGTCGGCATCGCCGTCGTCGTTCTGGCCGGTGGCGGACTGCTGTTCGCCCTGCGCCGCCGTTCCACCGCGGAGGACCGTGAATAACCGATGAGCACTGACAGCACTCCCTTGCCGGGCTTCGGCCCGGCGGGCGTGGAGGGTGCGGGAACCGCCGGTCCGGCTCAGGCCGGGCCGGCGGTCCGCGGTCCGCGCGCCCGCTCCACCACCGCCTACCTCCGCTACGCGGCGGGCAAGCTGGCCGGTGCGGCCGTCTCGCTCTTCGCCGTCCTGGTCACCAGCTTCTTCCTCTTCCGTCTGATCCCCGGCGACCCGGTCAAGCAGATGACCGGCGGACGCCAGGTGACCACCGAGCAGATCGCCGCGATGCGGCGGGAGTTCGGCCTCGACCTGCCGCTCTGGCGGCAGTTCACCCAGTACTGCGGCAACGCCCTGACCGGCGACTTCGGCACCTCGTACCAGTTCCGCACCCCGGTCGTCGACAAGATCGCCGAGGCGCTGCCCGCGACGCTGCTGCTCACCGGGACCGCGTTCGTGATCTACACCGCGATCGGCATCTGGCTGGGCTCCCGCTCCGCCTGGCGCAACGGCTCCTTCGGGGACCGCTTCCACACCGCGTTCGCGCTGACCCTGTACTCCGTACCGTCGTTCTGGCTCGGACTGCTGCTGATCATCACGCTCTCGGTCGGCATCGGCCCGATCCCCGGGCTCTTCCCGACCGGTGGCATGGAGTCCGGTGACTCGTCCGGCTTCGGGTACGTCCTCGACGTCGCCCACCACCTGGTGCTGCCCGTCCTCACGCTGGTGGCGGTGGAGTACGCCCGCACCCTGCTGGTGATGCGCTCCTCGCTGCTCGACGAGATGGGCAGCGACTACCTCACGACGGCCCGTGCGAAGGGGCTGCGGGACGACCAGGTCCGCCGCAAGCACGCGGTGCCGAACGCGATGCTGCCGACGGTCACACTGCTCTTCGTCAACCTCGGCAACACGGTCGCCGGCGCCATCCTGGTGGAGACCGTGTTTTCCTGGCCGGGCCTCGGCGGTCTCTTCTACCAGGCACTGAGCGTGCCCGATCTGCCGTTGGTGCAGGCGCTGTTCTTCGTCTTCGCCGCCGCGGTGATCCTGATGAACACGCTCGCCGACGTGCTCTATCCCCTCTTCGATCCCCGGGTGGGCCGATGACGACCTCGACGGACGCGCTGGGGCCGGGCAGCAGCCCGCGCTCACTGGCGTGGACCCGCAGGCGGCGGGCCGCCGCCCGCTTCTGGGCGCAGTACCGGACGCACCGGGCCGGGGTGGTGGGGCTCGCCGTGCTGGTGGTCATCGCCGTGCTGGCGCTGGCGGCCCCGCTGCTGGTGGGGGCCGACTCGAAGAGCGTCACCGAAGCCCCCGGCGGACCCATGGAGTCGCCGAGTGCGGAGTTGCCCCTCGGTACGGACCAGTTCGGCCGGAGCCTGCTGGCGCTGCTGCTCTGGGGTGCCCGGGTCTCGCTCACCGTGGGGCTGCTCGCCGCCTTCCTCTCGGTGGCCATCGGCACCCTGGTGGGCGTCACCGCCGGTCACTTCAAGGGCTGGTACGGAACAGTGGCCATGCGGGTCACCGACTGGTTCCTGGTGATGCCGACGCTGGTGCTCGCCATCGCGCTGGCCACCGTGCTGTCGCGGTCGCTGTGGACCACCGTCCTCGCGATCGGCGTGACGACCTGGCCGACCACCGCCCGGCTGGTGCGGGCCCAGACGCTCTCGGTGGAGTCCCGCCCGTACATCGAGCGCTCCCGGGCGCTCGGCGGCGGGCACGGCCACATCATGAGCCGTCATGTGCTGCCCAACGTCATGCCGATGGTCCTCGCCCAGACCACACTGGCGATCTCGACCGCGATCCTCACCGAGGCGACCCTCGCCTTCCTCGGGCTCGGCGACCCCACGGTCGTCTCCTGGGGCGGGCTGCTCCAGGACGCCCGGGAGGCCGGGGCCGTCAGCTCGGGCAACTGGTGGTACCTCGCCCCGCCCGGACTGGCCATCGCGGTCGTCGCGCTCGCCTTCACCCTCTGCGGCCGGACCATCGAGTCCGTACTCAACCCCAAGCTGGGGGTGGCCCGTTGAGCACTCCCGAGGAACGGACCAGCATGACAGCGACCTCGCCAGGGCCCCTGCTTGAGGTGCGCGACCTCCGCGTCACCTACGGTTCCGGGCCGTCGGCCGTGCCCGCCGTGCGCGGCGTGGACCTGCGCGTCGACGCCGGGCAGAAGCTCGGCATCGCCGGGGAGTCCGGCTGCGGCAAGTCGACGCTGGCGCTCGCGCTGCTGCGGCTGCTGCCCGCGTCGGCCAAGCTGAGCGGCGAGATCCTGCTGGACGGCGAGGACGTCCTGACGATGAAGTGGGGCCGGCTGCGGGCGGTCCGCTGGGCGGGCGCGTCCATCGTCTTCCAGGGGGCCATGCACTCCCTCAACGCGGTGCACCGGGTCGGCGACCAGATCGCCGAACCGATCCTGCTGCACAAACGGGCCACCCCGGCCGCCGCCCGCACCCGCGCCGGTGAACTGCTGGAACAGGTGGGGCTGCCGGCGGCGCGGGCCGCCGCCTACCCGCACGAGCTCTCCGGCGGCCAGCGACAGCGGGTCATGATCGCCATGGCGCTCGCCTGCGACCCCCGGCTGATCGTCGCGGACGAACCGACCACCGCGCTCGACGTCATGATCCAGGCCCAGATCCTCCGGCTGATCGAACAGCTCGTCGCCGACCAGGACCTCGGCCTCGTCATGATCAGCCACGACCTGGCGGTCCTCTCCGACACCTGCGACCGGCTCGCCGTGATGTACGCGGGCCGGGTCGTGGAGGAGGGCCCGGCCCAGGAGGTGTACCGGCACGCCCGCCACCCGTACGGAGCGGCGCTCTCCGCCGCCTTCCCGCGCATCGGCGACCCCGCCTCGCGGCACGCCCCGCGCGGACTGCCCGGCGACCCGCCGGACCCGGCGGCGCTGCCCTCCGGCTGCGCCTTCCACCCCCGGTGCTCGGCGGCGCTGGACTCCTGCGCCGAGGAGGACCAGTGGCTGCGGGACGCCGGGCCCGGACGGCGCGCGGCCTGCGTCCTGGTGGGCCCTGCGACGGCGCCTGCCGCGGAACCCGCGCCCGTCGAAGAGCCGGTCGTGCCTGCGGCTGCGGAAGAGCCCGAGGACACCGGTACGGCCACGGGCACGAGCGAGCCCGGGGCAGAGGAAGCGAGGAGCACCCCATGACGACCACCCCCGTGCCCGGAACCCCCCCGTCGGCCACTCCGCCGCCGACCGCCCCCCTGCTGAGCGCCGAGGCGCTGGAGGTCACCTTCCCCGGCCGTCGGGGTGCCGCGCCCGCGCGGGCCGTGGACGGGGTGGCGCTCGACATCCGGCCCGGCGAGATCGTGGCCCTGGTCGGCGAGTCGGGGTGCGGCAAGACCACGCTCGCCCGTTCCCTGCTGGGCCTGGTGGCACCGACCTCGGGTCGGATCACCTTCGAGGGCCGGCCGCTGGACCCCTCGGCGCGGGCGATGAAGGCGTACCGCAAGCGCGCCCAGCTGGTGCTCCAGGACCCCAGTGGCTCCCTCAACCCCCGCCACACGGTGTACGACGCGGTGGCGGAGGGGCTGCGCATCCACGGGCACCGGGGCGACGAGACCGCGGCGGTGGCCGGGGCGCTCTCCCGGGCCGGGCTGCGGCCCCCCGAGCGGTTCTTCCTGCGCTACCCGCACGAGCTGTCGGGCGGTCAGCGTCAGCGCGTCGTCATCGCCGGGGCGCTGGTGCTGGAGCCCGAACTCCTCGTCGCCGACGAGCCGGTGGCCTCGCTGGACGCCTCGGTGCGCGGGGAGATCCTGGCGCTGCTCCTGCGGCTGAGGGACGAACTCGGTCTCTCCGCGCTGATCGTGACCCACGATCTCGGGCTCGCCTGGAACATCGCGGACCGGGTGGCGGTGATGTATCTGGGGCGGATCGTGGAGACCGGGGCCGTCGAGCAGATCCTGACGGCTCCCCGGCATCCGTACACCAAGGCGCTGCTGTCGGTGCTGCCGGAGGCGCCGGGCGAGCCGGTGGTGCTGTCCGGCGAGGCTCCGGACCCCTCGAACGTGCCGGGGGGCTGCCGGTTCCATGTCCGCTGCCAGGTGTTCGCCTCGGGCGAGGCCGAGCGGGCGGGGGTGGCGGACGCCTGCCGTACGCAGGACCTGCCGGTGCTCGACGGCGGCGGCGCCGGGCAGGTCGCCTGCCACTGGGCGCGCGCGACCGCCGGGGAGCAGCCGGCTCCGGCTCCGGCGTAGGTACGAGGGCCGGGCGTAGGTACGAGGGCCGGGCGTGGTTGGTCAGGCGCCGCGCTCGGCCTCGTACGCGTCGATCAGCTCGGTGCACCGCTCGACGTCGGCGGCCATCGCGACCAGCAGATCGTCGATGGAGTCGAACTTCAGCATCCCGCGCACGTAGGCGAGGAAGTCGACCGCCGCGTGCATGCCGTACAGGTCCAGGCCGACCCGGCCGATGGCGTACGCCTCCACGGTCCGCTCGACGCCGTCGAACTGCGGGTTGGTGCCGACCGAGATCGCGGCGGGCATGCACTCGCCGGCCACGTCGAGCCAGCCCGCGTAGACGCCGTCGGCGGGGATCGCGCTGTGCGGGACCGTCTCGACGTTGGCGGTGGGGAAGCCGAGGTCCCGGCCGCGCTGCGCACCGCGCACCACGATGCCTTCGACCCGGTGCGGACGGCCCAGGATCTCGGCGGCGCCGGAGACGTCGCCCTCCGCGATCAGCCGGCGGGCGAGGGTGGACGAGAACGGCAGTCCCTCGCCCACCTCTCCGGTGACGAACAGGTCGACGACCTCGACGGTGTAGTCGTAGGTGGAGCCCAGTTCGGAGAGGAGCCCGACGTTGCCCGCCGCCCTGTGGCCGAACCGGAAGTTCGGTCCCTCGATGACGGTGCGCGCGTGCAGCCGGTCGACCAGCACCTTCACGATGAAGTCGGCCGGCGCCAGCTTCGAGAATTCCAGGGTGAACGGCAGGATGAGCAGCGCGTCGACGCCCAGCTCCGCCATCAGCTCCGCGCGGCGCAGGTGCGGGGCGAGCAGCGGCGGGTGGCTGCCGGGGCGGACGACCTCGCTGGGGTGCGGGTCGAAGGTCACCACGACGGACGGGACACCCAGCTCACGGGCGCGTTCCACGGCCCGGCCGATGATCAGCTGGTGCCCTCGGTGCACCCCGTCGTAGGACCCGATGGTGACGACGCTGCGTCCCCAGTCCTCTGGGATGTCCTCCAAGCCGCGCCAGCACTGCACCGTGACCGCTCCTCGCCCGAGTCTGCATCTACATGCGGTATGTAGATTACGCAGGCCTAAGACTGCCATGCTCGTGCCCGGTCGCCTGCATCGGCACCGTCATCGTGCGCCGGGAGGCCGTCAGGTGCTCCAGGGCGGCCCTGGCGTCGGGCCCCACCACGGCCGCCCACTCCTCGGGGGCGGCGGCCAGCCATCGGCAGACCATCGGAGCGAATCCGGGCACGGCGGACGCGAGGGCGACCAGTTCGCGGTCGAACCGCTCGGCGCCCTCGGCCGACCGTACGAGGAGTGTCCCGGTACGGTGCACCAGCGCGCGGGTCCGGGGCTCGGGGCGGCGCGCCGAACCGGCCGCGGCCGCCCGGAGCAGGGCGTGCAGCACGTCCGGGTCGCGCCCGGTGGTCTGCTCGTACTCCATCAGCGTCTCCAGCAGCTCGGCGCGCGCGGGCCGGGACGCGGGGCTGCCCCCGGAGGCGAGGGTCCGGGCCAGCGCCGCGCGGACCGGGGCGGGCGCGGGCGGGTCCCGGAGCAGCGAGGCGACCAGGGGAAGCAGCAGCGCGCGGGCCGCGGCGCCCTGTTCGAGCCGCTGGTCCACCAGGGCGGCGACCCGTGCGCCGGCGGAGCCCTCGCCGTCCCCGGAGCGCTGGAGGTAGGTGCGGACGAGTCCGGCGGTGTGCAGCGAGAGCGCCGGGAGGTCCAGGGCGGCCAGCTCGGCGAGCGCCTTGCCCGCCTCCTCCCCCGGGCGGGACAGCCGGCCGTGGAGGGCGGCGAGCACGGGCTGCGGGGACGTCGGCAGCGCCTCGGCGACCAGGACGGTCGGCAGGCCGGGCGCGCCTTCGGCGTAGGCCCCCAGTGCCTGGGGCAGCCACCGGTCCCGGGTCTCGGGGTCGCGGAGGAGGAGCGCGAGCGCCGGGCCGTGCAACGGGCCGTCCTCCGTGCGCCCCAGCAGGGCGAGGGCGGCGGCGCGCAGCAGCGCCCGGTCCTCGGCCGCCTCCGCCCGCCCGAAGACGGCTCCGGCGTAGCGCGCGGCGGCGGCGCGGCGCTCGGGGCGCTCGTCGTCCCGCGCCCAGCGGGCGGCCGCGCGGCTCAGGGTTGTGGGCTCGTCCTCGGCGAGGGCGAGGAGGAGTTCGGCGGCGCACGGGTGCGGGGTGTCCACGAGGGCGTCGGCGAGGTCGTCCGGGGCGAGGTCGCGGCGTGCGTACAGCAGGGTCTGCGCGGCGGTGGCCACGGTGGGCCGCCGGGGCGGGTGGCCGTCCGCCGGGTCGTCGGGACCGCCGGAGCGGAGCAGCGGGCGCTCGTCGGTGAACCAGCCGCAGAGCATCCGTCGCACCGCCGCCGGGGCCGCCGGGCCCTCGGTCAGCAGACGGTCCACCGCGTCGAGGAAGCGCTCCTCACCGGCGCGTCCCGTCCCCCCGTCGGCGGGCATCAGCATCCGCAGCAGGTCGACCCGGTCCTCCAGGGGCAGCCGCAGCCGCCGCCAGAACCACGGGTCGAACGCGGTGTACGCCCCGCCCGGCACGGCACCGTCCGGCCCGGCGGCCCGGGTGATCCGCCCGGCGAGCACCCGCAGCACTCCGGCGTACGGGCGGGCGTCGGCGACCTTGAGCAGCGTCTCGCGCAGCAGCCGGGCGGCCCACCACGCGGCGTCCTCGTGGCCGGGGCGCCAGGGGCGGCCGTCCCGGAGACGGGCGCCCAGCCGGTCGAGCGCCTCGATCAGGTCGGCCATGCGGTGTGCGAGGGCGGCGTCGCCGTGGCGCCGGCCGGCCAGCAGCATCGCCTGGACGACCGGCCCGATGCGGTGGCGGGGTACGGGCAGGTGGTGCGAGGAGGCCGGGCCGCCCTCCGGTCCGGGGCCCGGCCGGTTGTCGGGTCGCTCGTCGGGCCGCTCGTCGGCGTGCCACCGGTGCACCAGGAAGGTCAGGGCGGCGTCCAGGTCGAGGTGGGCGCCCTGCACCCAGTCGCCGACCTCCTCGTGGGCGAAGCGGTAGCCCTCACCGGCCGGGACGAGGAGGCCCTCGGCCAGGACGGCGGAGGCCCAGCCGGTGCGCCGGGGGAAGAGCTCCTCGAAGGCGGTCCGGTCCAGCTCCCCCTGGCCGGGCCCCAGGCACCGGCGGGCCGCCTCGTGCACCTGGCCCGCCACCCGCGCGGCGAGCCTGCGTACGGCGGGGCCGCTCATGGGGGGATCGGCGGGCGCCGCGATCCGTACCGCCACCCGGGCGCAGGTCAGGTCGAGGTGGGCGGAGAAGACGTCCTCGGTGTCCGGGGTGCCGGGCACGTCGGGCGGCAGCACCGCGCGGAGCTCGGCGAGGAGTCCCAGGGTCAGCGGATGGCGGTCGTGCCCGGCGGCTACGGCTCCGTCCGCGAGGGCGTACCGCTCCCTGGCCCGGGCCGCCTGCTCCTCGTCGAGGTCGCCGAGGAGCAGTCCGGGCGGCAGGCCGACGGCGGGGCGCGCGGGGTGGTGCAGGACGCCCGGCGGGTGGAGGGCGCCCGCCGTCTCCCAGTGCTCGGGCCGGCAGGCGACCACCATGCGGGCCTCGTGGGCCCGGAGCCAGCCGGCGGTGGCCGAGGTCCATCCGGCGAGCCGGTGGGCGAGGGCGGTCGGCATCTCCTCGGGGCCGTCGAGCAGCACGAGCAGCGGGCGCCCGGCGCCTGCGGCGAGGGCGGCGATCCGCTCGGGGGTGGCTCCGGCCGTACCGTCCTCCGGGGCTCCCGGGCCGTCCGCCGCGTTCACGGTGCGGACGGAGCGGTCCAGGGTCCGGGCGACGGCGTCGGCCACCGAGTGGTCGTCGGCGAGCAGATCGGCGCCGCGCAGCCAGAGGGTGGGCGCGCGGCCGCCCGCCTCGGCGCGTCGGGCGGCGAGGGCGGCGAGTTCGGTGGTGCGGCCGGTGCCGGGTGCGCCGACGAGCCCGAGGACGGTCGCCGGACCGCTCTCGAAGGCGGCGAGCTCTGCGGCGACGTCTTCGCGTGGGACGGGTTCGACGGGGTGGGTGCCCCGTTGGGTGGAGCGGGCCGTGCCGACGGAGGTGGCGGTGAGCCGGAGGGCGCCCGCGAGGTTGAGGTCTGGGCCGTAGCCGGGGACGGTGAGGGCGTTGCGCGCGAGGAGCTCGTCGAGCGGGCCGCCGTCGCCGGGGTGCAGCAGCAGGGCGAGCCCGGCCGCCTCGTGGCCGGCGCGCAGCGCGGGGCAGAGCACGCCGAGGACGGCTCCGGTACGGGGGTCGGTGACGGGTCCGCCGACGGCGGCGCCGCCGGAGCGCAGCGCGTCCCGGCCGTCGGTGCCGACGGCGAGCTCCAGCACGGCGGCCACCGGATGCGCGTGGCCGTCGCGGGTGGGGTAGGTGGCCGGGGTGGTGCCGAGCACGCGGGCCTGGCGGATGCCGTGCGCGGCGATGTGCACGTACGCGCCCGGCTCCGCGCGTTCGGGTGCGGCGATGGGCAGGGGTTCCAGGCCGAGGGCCGCGGTGTCCCCGGTGCGCAGCAGCGCGAGGCCGAGGGCGGGCAGCGGGACGATGCTCCCGGGGTCCACCGGGTGGGGGGCGCCGTCCGCCCCGTGCAGGAGGAGCGGAGCGCCCGGCGCGGGGCCGTCGAGGACCTGGTGGCTGGTCACGACGGTGCCCCGGTCGTCGGCCAGGAATCCGGTGCCCCGGGGCCGGCCTGCCTGGTCGCAGATCCTCACCAGCGTCGTCCGGTCCCCGCTTCCCATGGGTCCGAAGGTAGGCGGACGGGGGTGGCCCGATAGGCCAGAACGGGTGAATGCGCCCCCTCACGCCCCCGATTCACCCCGAGCGCCCGTCCATTGGGGTGAGTTCGGGGGCCCGAATGGACAGAGTGCTCGGCGGAGGGGGGTTCGTGGAGACCGGGGGGCCTGCTCCACGAGAACGGCCTGCTTCCCGTCCGGTGCGCACCGGACGGGAAGCAGGCCGCCTGAAGAAGCCGTGCGGGAGAACGAGAACGCCGGGAGACGGCCCGGGGACCGCTCAGGCGAAGACGGCGAGGCTCTTGGCCTTGCCCTTCTCCTCCTCCACCAGCACGAGGAAGGCGCCGTCCGGCCCGAAGACCGCGACCGGCCCCGGCGGGTACGCCGGCATGTCCAGCCGGACCCCGTTGAGCAGCAGCTTGGCCCGCTTCTCGTCCACGTCCCAGCGCGGGAACGCCGACGCGGCGGCCTCGGCCACCGGGATCACGGTGAGCTCCTGCTGGTGCTGGTCGAGCGTCCGGGCCGTGTCGATGCCGTACGGGCCGACCCGGGTGCGCCGCAGCGCCGTCAGGTGCCCGCCGACGCCGAGCCCGGCACCGAGGTCCCGGGCGAGGGCCCGGATGTACGTCCCCGAGGAGCAGACGACGGAGACGACCAGGTCCAGCACCGGGGTGCCGTCCTCCGCGACCGCCTCGCGGACGTCGTAGACGCGGAACGAGGAGACCGTCACCGGACGGGCCGGGATCTCGAACTCCTCGCCGCCGCGCACTCGCGCGTACGACCGCTTGCCGTCGATCTTGATGGCGCTGACCTTGGACGGGACCTGCATGATCGGTCCGGTCAGTGCGGCGACCCCGGCGTCGATGCCCTCACGGGTGACCTCGGAGGCGTCGGTGGACGAGGTGATCTCGCCCTCGGCGTCGTCGGTGACGGTGTCCTGGCCCAGCCGGATCGTACCGAGGTACTCCTTCTCGGTGAGGGCGAGGTGGCCGAGCAGCTTGGTGGCCCGTTCCACGCCGAGCACCAGCACCCCGGTCGCCATCGGGTCCAGCGTGCCGGCGTGGCCGACGCGACGGGTCCGGGCGATGCCACGCATCTTGGCGACGACGTCGTGCGAAGTGAAGCCGGACGGCTTGTCGACGATGACAAGGCCGTCCGGCGTCCTGATCTGCTCCGTCATGCTGAGGTGTCGTCCTCGTCCTCAGGCTTGCGGTACGGGTCGGCGCCACCGGCGTACGTGGCGCCCGAGGACGCCTCGCGCACCTTGGCGTCCGAGGCCCGCACCTGGTCGAGGAGGTCCTCGATCGCCTTGGCGTTGCCCGGCAGGGCGTCCGCCACGAAGGCGAGGGTGGGGGTGAACTTGGTCCCCGCCGCCGCCCCGACCGCCGACCGCAGCACGCCCTTGGCGCTCTCCAGGCCGGCCGCCGCGCTGGCACGGTCCTCGTCGTCGCCGTAGACCGTGTAGAAGACCGTGGCCTCCCGCAGGTCACCGGTGACGCGGGTGTCCGTGATCGTCACGTGGGTACCCAGCCGGGGGTCCTTGACCCCGCGCTGCAGTTTCTCGGCGACCACCTGCTGGATGAGGTCCGCCAGCTTCTTCGCCCGCGCGTTGTCGGCCACTGGTCCGTCTCCTTCTGCCTTGCTCAATCGTCTTCGTCGCTGTGCAGCCGCCGCCGTACGGACAGCAGCTCCACTTCCGGCCGGCCGGCGACGAGTCGCTCGCACCGGTCCAGCACGTCTGTGAGGTGCCGGGTTTCCCCGGAGACCACGGCGAGGCCGATTTCGGCCCTGCGATGGAGATCCTGATCGCCCGTCTCCGCCACGCTCACCGCGAATCTGCGCTGGAGCTCGGCGACGATCGGCCGGACGATGGAACGCTTCTCCTTCAACGACCGTACGTCGCCGAGGAGCAGATCGAAGGACAGAGTCCCCACATACATGGATGCCCGGATGTCCCGCCGGTTCGGGTTCGTGTCCTGCGCACGCTTGGCAGGAACACCAGAACCGTACACGGAACGGCCGGGGCCGATCGACGGGAATTTCCTCCCGCCGATCGGCCCCGACTGTTGAGGTACGGGTCAGCCTCGCGGCTTCTCGCGCATCTCGTACGTCGCGATGACGTCGTCGATCTTGATGTCGTTGAAGTTTCCGAGGTTGATACCGCCCTCGAAGCCTTCGCGGATCTCGGTGACGTCGTCCTTGAAGCGGCGCAGACCGGAGATGTTGAGGCTCTCCGCAATGACCTTGCCGTCGCGGAGCAGGCGCGCCTTGGTGTTGCGCTTGACCTCGCCCGACCGGACCAGGACACCGGCGATGTTGCCCAGCTTGGACGAGCGGAAGACCTCGCGGATCTCCGCCGTACCGAGCTCGACCTCTTCGTACTCCGGCTTGAGCATGCCCTTGAGGGCCGCTTCGATCTCTTCGATCGCCTGGTAGATGACCGAGTAGTACCGGACGTCCACACCTTCGCGCTCGGCCATCTGCTGCGCGCGCCCTGCGGCACGCACGTTGAAGCCGATCACGATGGCGTCGGAGCCGGTCGCCAGGTTGATGTCCGACTCGGTGACCGCACCCACACCGCGGTGCAGGATGCGGATGTCGACCTCGTCGCCGACGTCGAGCTGGAGCAGCGAGGACTCGAGAGCCTCCACCGAACCGGACGCGTCGCCCTTGATGATGAGGTTGAGTTCCTGGACCAGACCGGCCTTGAGCGCCTCGTCGAGGTTCTCCAGGGAGAACCGGACACCCTTGCGGGCGAAGTTGGCGTTGCGCTCGCGGGCCGCACGCTTCTCGGCGATCTGCCGGGCCGTGCGGTCCTCGTCGACGACCAGGAAGTTGTCGCCGGCACCCGGGACGTTGGTGAGACCGAGGACGAGGACGGGGGTCGACGGACCCGCTTCCTCGACGTTCTCGCCCTTGTCGTCGAGCATGGCGCGGACTCGGCCGTAGGCGTCGCCGACGACCATCGTGTCGCCGACCCGCAGCGTGCCTCGCTGCACCAGGACGGTGGCGACGGCACCGCGACCGCGGTCGAGGTGGGACTCGATCGCAATACCCTGCGCGTCCTGCTCCGGGTTGGCCCGCAGGTCGAGCGAGGCGTCGGCGGTGAGGACGACGGCCTCCAGCAGGGAGTCGATGTTGAGACCCTGCTTGGCGGAGATGTCGACGAACATGGTGTCGCCGCCGTACTCCTCGGCCACCAGACCGAACTCGGTGAGCTGACCGCGCACCTTGACCGGGTCGGCACCCTCGACGTCGATCTTGTTGACCGCGACCACGATCGGCACGTCGGCCGCCTTGGCGTGGTTCAGCGCCTCGATCGTCTGGGGCATCACACCGTCGTTGGCCGCCACCACGAGGATCGCGATGTCGGTCGACTTCGCACCACGGGCACGCATGGCGGTGAACGCCTCGTGACCCGGGGTGTCGATGAAGGTGATCTTCCGGTCCTCGCCGTTGACCTCGGCGGAGACCTGGTAGGCACCGATGTGCTGCGTGATGCCGCCGGCCTCGCCCGCGACGACGTTCGTCTTGCGGATCGCGTCGAGGAGTCGGGTCTTACCGTGGTCGACGTGACCCATGACGGTCACGACCGGCGGACGCGGGATGAGCGATTCCTCGCCGCCCTCGTCCTCGCCGAACTCGATGTCGAAGGACTCGAGCAGCTCGCGGTCCTCCTCCTCCGGGCTGACGATCTCGAGGACGAAGTTCATCTCGTCCGCGAGGAGCTTCAGCGTCTCGTCGGAGACGGACTGCGTGGCGGTGACCATCTCGCCGAGGTTCATCATCACGCCGACGAGCGACGCCGGGTTGGCGCCGATCTTCTCGGCGAAGTCGGTGAGCGAGGCACCGCGCGACAGGCGGACGGACTGTCCGTTGCCGCGAGGCAGCATCACGCCGCCGACCGACGGGGCCTGCATGGCCTCGTACTCCTGGCGCCTCTGCCGCTTCGACTTGCGACCACGACGCGCCGGACCGCCGGGACGGCCGAACGCACCCTGTGTGCCACCACGGCCACCGGGGCCGCCGGGACGACCACCGAAGCCGGGACGACCGCCGAAGCCGCCGCCACCGCCGCCGGGACGACCGGCACCGCCGCCGCCACCGCCGGGACCGGCCGGACGGCCGGCGAAGCCGCCACCGCCGCCGCCACCGGGACGACCCGCGAAGCCGCCGCCACCGGGACGACCGGCACCGCCGGCGCCGCCGGGACGACCCGCACCGCCGCCGGGACCACGGCCACCGCCGGGGCCACCGCCGGGACGCGGACCCGCAGCGGGACGCTGCGGCATCATGCCGGGGTTGGGACGGTTACCGGCGGGAGCGCCGGGACGCGGAGCCTGCGGGCGGGGCATGCCGCCCGGGGTGGGACGGGCACCGCCCTGGGCACCCTGCGGACGCGGGGCGCCGCCGGGACCGCCGGTGTTGCCCTGGGGGCGCGGGGCGCCGGGGCGCTCCTGACCGCCGCCGGGGCGCGGGGCACCGCCGGGACGGGGCGCCTGGGGGCGCGCCATGCCGGTGGAACCGCCGGAGGTGAACGGGTTGTTGCCCGGACGGGGACCGGCCGGACGTGCGCCGCCGGGACGCGGGGCGCCCTGGCCGGCGGGACGCGCCGGGCGGTCGCCGCCGCGGTTGTCGCGCTGACCGCCGTCACGGCTGTCGCGCTGGCCGCCGTCACGCTGGCCGCCGGCCGGAGCCGGACGGGCCGGGGCGGGACGCGGACCCGGGGTGGCACCCGCGGGGCGCGGGGCCTGGGGCTGCTGAGGCGCGGCCGGCTGGGCCGGCTCCGGCGCCGAGAACTCGGCGACGGGCACCGGGGTCACCGGGGCGGGCCGGGGAGCCGGACGCGGGCCCGGACGGGGACCGGCCGACGGTGCGGCGGGAGCCGCGGGGGCGCTGGTCTCCGGCGCGGCGGTCGGCTTGGGAGCCGGTGCGCCGGGCTTGGGGGCAGCGGGACGTGCCGCAGCGGCCGGGGAGGGCGCCGCGGGCTTGGCGGGGGCAGCCTTGCGAGGCGCTCCCGGCTTGGCAGCGGACTTGCCGGCGTTGCCGCCGGGCCCCTGCAGTGCATCGGTCAACTTGCGTACAACCGGCGCCTCGATCGTCGAGGACGCCGAACGGACGAATTCACCGAGTTCTTGGAGCTTGGCCATGACGACCTTGCTCTCTACGCCGAACTCCTTGGCGAGTTCGTATACCCGGACCTTAGCCACTTCGCTCCTTTTAGGTCCGGGTTACCGCCGGACCGTCGCTACTTCATGGGCGTACTCATCGCGTACTCATCGAGTGCTCATCGCAATCTCGACCTACTTCCAACTCGCGAGGTACCTGACCGCACGGGGACCCGTGCCGTTCACTTTTCTTGCGGTGCCACCCGCTCGACGAACCGCTGCAACGCGGTGGTGTCGAACGGCCCCTTGGCCTTGAAGGCCCGGAGGAATGCCCGGCGGCGGACCGCCAGGTCGAGACAGACAGATGCCGGGTGCACATACGCACCCCGGCCGGGCAGCGTACCGCGTGGATCAGGCGCACAAGCGCCCTCGTCCACCACGATGCGCAGCAACTCGGTCTTGGCCGCTCGCTCCCGGCATCCCACACAGGTGCGTTCGGGACAAGCGCGGGCTTGCGTCCGGCCAGACACGCTAAGTCTACCTCCCCGCGCCGACCTCACCCCTTTGGGGCAAAAATCGAACGGATGTTGTTGTGATCTCCAGCGGGTTCCCGCGTCGATCTATTCCTGTCGCCCCGGTTTCCGGTGGCGCGTACCCCGCTCCGGCAGTACGCCGCACGGACGGCGCGACCCCCGGTCCCTCCCGCCGGAGCGGGGTCCCGGAGGCCGGCGACCGTACGTCGGTCAGCCGCGCTCCGAGCGCTCCCGGGCCCGCTCGGCCCGCTCGCGGTCGGCGACGTCGCGCTCTTCGTCGGTCTCGGTGTCCGGGCGGATGTCGATGCGCCAGCCGGTGAGGCGTGCGGCCAGACGGGCGTTCTGCCCCTCCTTGCCGATCGCCAGCGAGAGCTGGTAGTCGGGCACGGTCACCCGGGCGGAGCGGGCACCGAGGTCGACGATCTCGACCTTGCTCACCCGCGCGGGGGACAGCGCGTTGGCGACCATCTCGGCCGGGTCGTCGGACCAGTCCACGATGTCGATCTTCTCGCCGTGCAGCTCGGCCATGACGTTGCGGACACGGCCGCCCATCGGGCCGATGCAGGCGCCCTTGGGGTTGAGCCCGGACCGGGTGGAGCGGACCGCGATCTTGGTGCGGTGGCCGGCCTCGCGGGCGATGGCGCAGATCTCGACGGAACCGTCGGCGATCTCCGGGACCTCCAGCGCGAAGAGCTTCTTCACCAGGTTGGGGTGGGTGCGCGACAGCGTCACGGACGGGCCGCGGACGCCCTTGGCCACCCGGACGACGTAGGTGCGCAGCCGCAGGCCGTGGGTGTACTCCTCGCCCGGCACCTGCTCCTGCACGGGCAGGATGGCTTCGAGCTTGCCGATGTCGACGAGGACGTTGCGCGGGTCCTTGCCCTGCTGGACCACACCGGTGACGACGTCACCCTCGTGCCCGGCGTACTCGCCGAAGGTCCGGTCGTCCTCGGCGTCGCGCAGCCGCTGCAGGATGACCTGCTTGGCGGTGGTCGCCGCGATGCGGCCGAAGCCGGACGGGGTGTCGTCGAACTCCTTGGCCTCCTGGCCTTCTTCCAGGTCGGCCGGGTCCTCCGTCGCCCAGACGGTGACGTGGCCGTTGCGGTCCAGCTCCACGCGCGCCCTGCGGAAGCTGCCGTCCGTGCGGTGGTACGCGATGAGGAGGGCCGACTCGATCGCCCCGACGAGCACGTCGAACGGGATTCCCTTGTCCTGCGCCAAGCCCCTCAGAAGCTTCACATCGATGTCCACGGCTACGCCTCCTCTTCCTTCTTGTCCTTGCGGTTGAATTCGATCTCCACGCGCGCCTTGTCGATCTCGGCGAAGGCGATCCGGCGCGAGGTGGGCTTGCGGCCCTTGACGCCCGGGACCTCCAGATCGAGGCCCTCGTCGTCGACCTCCAGCACGCGGGCGATCAGTTCGTCGGCGCCCGCCTCGGCGGTCAGCTTGAACTTGACCAGCCGGCCGGTGGCGCGGACGTAGTGGCGGTGCTCGGTCAACGGGCGGTCGGCGCCCGGCGAGCTCACTTCCAGGACGTACTCGTCCTCGCCCATCGCGTCGGTCTCGTCGAGCTTCTCGGAGAGGGAGCGGCTGAGCTCCGCGCAGGTGTCGAGTTCGACGCCGTCGTCCGAATCGACGACGATCCGCAGCACACGGCGGCGGCCGGCCCGGGACACCTCGATCTCCTCGAGGTCGAGCTGTACGGCGGCGACGAGCGGTTCGAGCAGCCCGCGCAGCCTCTCGCTCTGGTTGGTGCTCATCCGGGTGACTCCTCGGCCGCGTCTGCTGTTGTGGGGATCGTCGTGCGTCAGGACAAAGGGTATCCGGTCGCGAGGGGTGTTGCCGTCCTCAGGCCGCCCGCACGCGGGTACGCTCGCCAGCGGTGATCACTTCAGGACAGATCCTGTCAGGACTTGTTCAAGCCCGAAGGAGAAAAGTGCGGCCCACGGGGACGACGCGCAGGGGGGCTTTCACCGCCGCCGGAGCGCTCGTGGCGGGAACGGTACTGGCGGGCTGCGACGGCGGGGAACGGCCGGCCGCGGAGCGGACCGGGTCGGGCCGAGCCGCCCGGACGAGCCCCGAGCAGAGACTGCGGACGACCGCCGCGCGGACCAGCGCCGCGCTGCTCGCCCGGTACGACGGGGTCGCCGCCGCCCATCCGGCGGCGGCCGCCGGGCTCGCCCCGCTGCGGGCCGAGGTCCGGCAGCACACCGAGGCGCTCGCCGAGGGCACCGCGACGGCCTCGCCCCGCCCTTCGGCCACGGCGCCGACGGCGCCGGCGTCCACGGCCTCCGCGAGCCCCGCGCCCACGACCGAGGCGGTCGGGAGCACCGCCGGCCCCTCCGGCCCGGCGACGGCCGGTGACGCCCGCACCGCTCTGAAGGAGCTCGCGGCCGAGGCCCGGCGGGCGGGCGACGCCCACACCGCGTCACTGCTGGAGGCGGAACCGGAGCTGTCCCGGCTGCTGGCGTCGGTCGCCGCCGCCTGCGGCGTGCACGCGTACCTGCTCACCGAACTGGCCAAGGAGACCCCGGCATCATGACGGCCCAGGCACTGACGGCGGCGCAGGCCGCCCTGGCGGCCGAGCACGCGGCCGTCTACGGCTACGGCGTGGTCGGAGCGCGTACCTCCGGCAGCCGCCGCTCCGAGGCGACGAGCGCCTACCACGCGCACCGGGCCCGCCGGGACGCGCTGGCCCGGGCGGTGCGGGGCCTGGGCGGTGTCCCGGTGGTGGCGGACGCCGCGTACGCTCTGCCGTTCGCGGTCCACGACGGTGCGGCGGCGCTGCGGCTGGCGGCCGTCCTGGAGGACGGCGTCGCGGGTGCCTGCGCCGACCTCGTACGGGCCACGGAGGGCACGGACCGGCGGGACGCGGCGCTCGCGCTGCGGGAGGCCGCCGTGCGCGCTGCCCGCTGGCGGGGCTCCGGCGTAGCCTTTCCGGGGCTCGCGGAGCGGGCCGGGCGGGCGGGGACCGCGTCCCCCTCTCCCCCGGAGGCCGCCGGTGCCGCCGGGACGCACTGAATCGGGTCACTGAAGCGGCCTCGGAAAGGTACAAGGCAGGTATGGGTTTCGAACCGCCGCAGCGTCTGGCGCGAGCGCTGGACGAGCAGTACGGGAAGGCCGTGGCCGACGCCTGGCTGGGCTCGCTCGGCACGCTCGTGGAGGCGGAGCTCTCCGCCGGCGGCCGGGCCCTGACCGTCGACCGGGTGGCCGCCCCCGGCGGGCGTACCAGCGTGGTCCTGCTGGTACGCCGGGCGGACGGCACCCCGGCCGCGCTGAAGATCGCCCCGCCCGGGGCGGCGCCGGACGCCGAGCGGGCCGCACTGGCCCACTGGAACGGCTGGGGTTCGGTACGTCTCCTGGAGCCGGCCGACGCCCTGACGCCCGGCGGCGGGATGCTCCTTGAGCGCCTGCACCCGGAGGTGTCGCTGCGTTCGCTGCCGGAGGCCAAGGCGCTGCTGGAGGCGGCGGGCACGGTGCGCAGGCTCTGGGTGGAGCCGCCCCAGGGGCACGCGTTCGAGACAGTCGCCGAGCGGACCGGGCGGCGGACCGGCGCGATGCGCGCGTTCGCCGCGGGCGATCCCGAGCTGGCGCCCCTGGTGGAGGCGGCGCTGGCGGTCCGCGAGGAGCTGGTCGCGGACCCCACCGAGGCGCTGCTGCTGCACGGCAACTTCCGGCAGAGCAAGGTGCTGTCGGGCGAGCGGGCGCCCTGGCTCACCGTCGGGCCCGAGCCGCTGGTGGGTGAGCGCGCCTACGACCTGGCGCGGCTGGTACGCGACCGGGTGGAGGACCTGATCGCCTCGCCGGGCGGGCCGGCGACGGCCCGGCGCCGGGTGCGCAAGCTGGCGGACTCGCTGGAGGTCGGCCAGGAGCGGCTGCACGGCTGGACCCTGTTCCGGGCGGTGGAGTCGGGCACCCGGGCGCTGGCCGAGGGGCGTCGGCAGACGGGCGAGATGTCGCTGGAGTTCGCCGGGTGGCTCTGAGGCGGCCGCCTCCGCGGCCACTCACCGCACCGCCCGTACGCCACGACCCCCGTGCACCTCGTCGGTGCGCGGGGGTCGTGGCGTGAGGGCCGGGTCCTGCGGGCGGTGCCGGAGGATCAGCCCAGGTCGGCGGCGATGCGGGCGATCGCCTCGTCGACGGTGAGCTCCTCGCGCTCGCCGGTGCGGCGGTCCTTGAGCTCGACCACGCCTTCGGCGGAGCGGCGGCCGGCGACGAGGATGGTCGGCACGCCGATCAGCTCGGCGTCGGTGAACTTCACGCCCGGGGAGACACCGGCGCGGTCGTCGACCAGCACCCAGGCGCCCGCGGCCTTCAGCTTCTCGGAGACCTCCAGCGCCAGCTCGGTCTGGAGCGCCTTGCCCGCGGCGACGACGTGCACGTCGGCCGGGGCGATCTCGCGGGGCCAGCACAGGCCCTTGTCGTCGGCGGTCTGCTCGGCGAGGGCGGCCACCGCGCGGGAGACGCCGATGCCGTAGGAGCCCATCGTGACGCGGACCGGCTTGCCCTGCTGGCCGAGGACGTCGAGCGAGAAGATGTCGGCGTACTTGCGGCCGAGCTGGAAGATGTGGCCGATCTCGATGGCGCGGTCCACCTGGAGGCCGGAGCCGCACTTCGGGCAGGGGTCGCCCGCCTCGACGACGACCACGTCGAGGTAGTCGTCCACCTCGAAGTCGCGGCCCGCGACGACGTTCTTCGCGTGCTTGCCGTCCTTGTTGGCGCCGGTGATCCAGGAGGTGCCCGCGGCGACGCGGGGGTCGGCGATGTAGCGGACCTTCTCCAGGCCCTGCGGGCCGACGTAGCCGCGCACCAGGTCGGGGCGGCCCACGAAGTCCTCGGCGGTGACGAGCTCGACCACGGCGGGGGCGAGGTGCTCGCCGAGCTTGCCGAGGTCGACCTCGCGGTCGCCGGGTACGCCGACGGCGACGATCTCGCCGTCGACCTTGACCAGGAGGTTCTTCAGGGTGGCGGAGGCCGGGACGCCGAGGTGGGCGGCGAGGGTCTCGATGGTCGGGGTGTCGGGGGTGTCCAGCTCCTCGACCGGGCCGTGCGCCGAACCGTCGACGGCGGTGGCCTTGAAAGTCACGGCCTCCGTGTTGGCGGCGTAGTCGCAGTTCGGGCAGTCGACGAAGGTGTCCTCGCCGGCGGGCGCCGGGGCGAGGAACTCCTCGGAGGCGGAGCCGCCCATGGCGCCGGAGACGGCGGAGACGATGCGGTGGTCGAGGCCGAGGCGCTCGAAGATCCGGATGTACGCGGCGCGGTGCAGCTGGTACGCCTCGGCCAGGCCCTCGTCCGTGGTGTCGAAGGAGTACGAGTCCTTCATCTGGAACTCGCGGCCGCGCAGCACACCGGCGCGGGGGCGGGCCTCGTCGCGGTACTTGGTCTGGATCTGGTAGAGGATCACGGGCAGGTCCTTGTAGGACGAGCACATGTCCTTGACGACCTGGGTGAAGATCTCCTCGTGGGTGGGGCCGAGGAGGTAGTCGGCGCCCTTGCGGTCCTTGAGGCGGAAGAGCAGGTCGCCGTACTCGTCGTACCGGCCGCTCGCCTCGTACGCCTCCTTGGGCAGCAGCGCGGGAAGCAGCACCTCCTGGCCGCCGATGGCGTCCATCTCCTCGCGGACGACGCGGGTGATGTTCTCCAGGACCTTCTTGCCCAGCGGCAGCCAGGACCAGATACCGGCGGCGGTGCGGCGGACGTAACCGGCCCGGACGAGCAGCTTGTGGTTGAGCGTCTCGGCGTCCGCCGGGTCGTCGCGCAGTGTCTTGATCATCAATCGGGACATGCGCTGGACCTGGGCCATGATGAACTCCTGCTCGACTGTGTCTTCCGGGGGGACGCCCCCGGACCCCCGAAGGTGATGGGGCCGAGATTAGCCGGGTCGCCCGCGCGGGCGGAAATCCGTTCAGATTCCGCGGTTCAGATTCCGCGGCGCAGGGGAAGCGGGGCTCCCATCACCGCGTACGGCTGCGGAGCGCTGGGGAAGACGACCCGGCGGGCGAGGTCGCGGTAGCCGAGGGCGCGGTAGAGACCGCGGGCCGGGCTGTCGGTGTCGATGGCCGAGAGGATGGAGCGCGGCTCGGCGGCGGAGTCGGTCAGCCCGGTGATGAGCGCGCGGCCGATGCCGTGCTGCTGGTAGTCGGGGTGGACGTGGAGTTCGGTGATGACGAAGGAGTCGTCGAGCCACTCCTCGGTACCGGCGGCGCGCAGATAGGGCTCGACCACCCCCGACCACCAGTGGGCGCGGTCGTTGGGCAGCCCGTAGACGAAGCCGAGCAGCCGGCCCGAGGGTGCGGTGGCGCCCAGCGCGCGGGCGCCGGGGAGGGTGAGGTGGCGCAGCACGATCTGGCGGCGCACGGCGACCTCGCCGGGGCCGAGTCCGAAGGCGAGGGCCTGCACCTGGAGCGCCTCGTCCACGCGGGACGCGAGGTCGAGCGGACCGATCAGGGGTGGTTCGCTGAGGTCTCCGGGAAAGTGCGGCATGGCACGGGAGACTACTCCGCCCGGTATTCAGTGCGGCGGGGTGCCGGGTTCCTTGGTGACGGGGAGCTTCTCGCCGGCTTCGACGGGCAGGTGGAGGCGGTTCTGCCGGGGCGGCATCGGGCAGTTGTACTGGTCGGAGAAGCCGCAGGGCGGCACGAAGGCGCGGTTGAAGTCGAGGGTGACCCGGTCGCTCCCGGTCTCGTGCGGGACGAAGAGGAAGCGTCCGGCGCCGTAGGTGGAGTCCCCGTTGGTGGGGTCGCCGAAGACCAGCAGCAGGGTGCCGTCGTCGTCGAAGGCGCTCAGGGTGTACGGCGTGCCGTCCACGGTGAGGGTGATGTCGCCGGGGACGACCAGGTCGCGGGTGCCGCCGTTGTCGCGGATGTGCTCGAACGCGACCTTGCGGGCGCCTTCGACGGGGGTGTACGCGGCGTCGAGCACCCAGGCCGGGTCGTACGGGAAGGTGTCGATCCGCTCGAAGGAGTGGATCGCGGGAGCCTCGGCGTCCCAGAAGCGGAGGAAGTGTTCGGGGGCCCCGCTGACCGGTTCGGTCCGCTCGACGACCGTCACCGTGACGCTCTCGGGCAGCCCCTCCCCGGCCGCGACGGGGTCGGGCACCTCTCCGCGGGCCACCGGGCGGGTCTCCACCAGGGCGAGGTTGCCGGTGGGGGCGGTGACGGAGGCGCGACGCTCCTCGCGCCACGCCTCCCAGGCCGTACGGGCGTCCGATCCCGCCGGGGCGGCGGCGGTGACGGGCGGGGCGGCGTGGTCGTCGGCGGGGGGCGCGGTCTCGGTCATCGGCGGGCTCATTCGCGTCGGAGGGCGGCGGCGTCCCGGACGTGCCGGTCCGCGGCCCTCAGCGGTCCCCCTGCCGACTATAAGTCGACTTGGCGACACTCACCCGGGCCGGGGACCGTCCGGCCCGGCCCTGCGGGGTGCGCGCTCGCGGGCCGGGTTTCACGGGCCGGGTGTTTCGCGCGCCGGGTGCGGGGCGGGGCGGACGCGGAGCGGGGCGGGTACGGAGCGGGGCGGCCCGGCCCGTCAGAACAGGACGCTCATGAAGGCGCCGGTCTCCCGGAAGCCGACCCGGCTGTACGCCCTGCGGGCCGCGGTGTTGAAGTCGTTCACGTACAGGCTGACCAGCGGGGCCACGTCGGCCAGCGCGTGGTTGAGCACGGCGGACATCCCCGTCTCGGAGAGGCGGCGGCCGCGGAACTCCGGGGCGACCCAGACCCCCTGGATCTGGCAGGCCCGGTCGGTCGCGGCGCCGATCTCGGCCTTGAAGACCACCTTGCCGTCGTCGATGCGGGCGAAGGAGCGGCCCGCGCCGATGAGTTCGGCGACCCGCGCCTGGTAGAGCAGTCCGCCGTCGCCGGCGAGCGGGGAGACCCCGACCTCCTCGGTGAACATCGCCACGCAGGCGGGCAGGATCACGTCCATCTCGTCCTTGCGGATCCGGCGGACGTACGGGTCGGGGTCCACGGTGGTGGAGGGCCGGTCGGTGACCATCAGCGGCTGGTTGGCGCGGACCTCGCGGGCGGGTCCCCAGCCGGGTTCGAGCAGGCGCCACAGCAGGGCGGTGGATTCGACGGGCCCGACGATGGAGGAGCAGCGGCGCCCGGCCCTGCGGGCGCGGTCGGCGAAGGCGCGTACGGCCTCGGGTCCCGCGCAGATGGGGACGAGGTTGGCACCGGAGTAGCAGAGCGAGCGGAGCATCCCGTCCGCGTACCAGCCCCACATCTCGCCGCCCAGCCGCCACGGGTCGAGCCCGGCGATCTGGACACGGGAGGTCACGAAAGCGTTGGCCACGGGGTCGCTCTCCAGAATGGCCAGAGCGGCGCCGAGGTCACTGGGTTCGAGGACCCGGGTGGTGGTGTGCGTCAACACGAGGGGGCCTCACCATACGGTCTGCTGATTTCCGCACTGTACCCAACAAGGCTGTGGGGCGCCGCCCGCATCCGCAGGCCGGGCAGTGCACCGCACGGAGTCGGCCACGGGAACGCCGCCGCGCCCCGCCCGGACGGTGTCGTCCTGGCGGGGCGCGGAAGGTTCGGGTGCGCCGGGCCGGCCCGGCGCGCTCCGGTCGTCAGCTGACGGCGACCTGCGGCTCGCCCGAGGCGATGCCGTCCTTCTCCATCTGCTCGGCGATCTTCAGCGCCTCTTCGATGAGGGTCTCGACGATCTTCGACTCGGGGACGGTCTTGATGATCTCGCCCTTCACGAAGATCTGGCCCTTGCCGTTGCCGGAGGCGACACCGAGGTCGGCCTCGCGGGCCTCGCCCGGGCCGTTCACGACGCAGCCCATGACGGCGACGCGCAGCGGCACCTCCATGCCTTCGAGGCCGGCGCTGACCTGGTCCGCGAGCTTGTACACGTCGACCTGGGCGCGACCGCAGGACGGGCAGGAGACGATCTCCAGGCGGCGCTGCTTGAGGTTGAGGGACTCCAGGATCTGGAGGCCGACCTTGACCTCCTCGGCCGGCGGGGCCGAGAGGGAGACGCGGATGGTGTCGCCGATGCCCTCGGAGAGCAGCGCGCCGAAGGCGACGGCGGACTTGATGGTGCCCTGGAACGCCGGACCGGCCTCGGTGACGCCGAGGTGCAGCGGGTAGTCGCACGCGGCGGCCAGCTGGCGGTAGGCGTTGACCATGACGACCGGGTCGTTGTGCTTGACCGAGATCTTGATGTCCCGGAAGCCGTGCTCCTCGAAGAGGGACGCCTCCCAGAGGGCGGACTCCACCAGGGCCTCGGGGGTGGCCTTGCCGTACTTCTTCAGCAGCCGGGCGTCGAGGGAACCGGCGTTCACGCCGATCCGGATCGGGGTGCCGGCCGCGCTCGCCGCCTTCGCGATCTCCTTGACCTTGTCGTCGAACTGCTTGATGTTGCCCGGGTTCACCCGGACCGCGGCGCAGCCGGCGTCGATGGCGGCGAAGACGTACTTGGGCTGGAAGTGGATGTCGGCGATGACCGGGATCTGCGACTTCCTGGCGATGGTGGCCAGGGCGTCGGCGTCGTCCTGCGTGGGGCACGCCACGCGCACGATCTGACAGCCGGACGCGGTCAGCTCGGCGATCTGCTGGAGCGTGGCGCCGATGTCCGAGGTGCGCGTCGTCGTCATCGACTGCACCGAGATGGGCGCGTCCCCGCCGACGGCCACCGATCCGACCTGGATCTGGCGGCTGACGCGTCGGTCGGCGAGCTTGGTCGGAACGGACGGCATTCCGAGAGAAATCGCAGTCATGCGCTGAGCATCCCCAAGGTGTGGATCGAGGCCCGGAAATCGGCGGGCTACAGCTTTCGAGGTTACGGCACGGGATGTCGGGCGAGCGCATCCCCCGGGTCAAAACACCGGCCGGCGCTCGTCGGGCGGTGCGGCCGGGCGCCACGCGTGCACCCGGCCGGCACTCCTGGTGCGGGTGGGACCGGGGTCAGGTGATCTTGACCGGGTTCACGATGTCGGCGACGAGCACCAGGAGCGTGAAGCAGATGAAGATTCCGGCCACCACGTAGGCGACGGGCATGAGCTTCGCCACGTCGAACGGGCCCGGGTCGGGCCGCTTGAAGACCTTGGCCAGATTGCGGCGCAGCGCCTCCCAGAGGGCGCCCGCGATGTGGCCGCCGTCCAGGGGGAGCAGCGGCAGCATGTTGAAGAGGAAGAGCGAGAGGTTGAAGCCGGCCAGCAGGAACAGCATCATCGCGATCTGGTTCTGCGCGGGAACGTCGAGGGTCATGACCTCGCCGCCGATCCGGGCGGCTCCGACCACGCCCACCGGGGAGTCGTCGGCGCGCTCGCCGCCGTCGAAGGCGGCGTTCCACAGTCCGGGGATCTTGGAGGGCAGGGAGATGATCGAGTCGACGCCGTTCTCGATCATGTCGCCCATCCGCACGACGGAGTCACCGAAGGAGAGGGGCACGATCTCGCTCTTGGCGGCGAAGCCGAGGTAGCCCGCCTCCTCCCACTTGCCCGGGACGGCCTCGCCCTTGTCGTCCTTCTTCACCACGACGTTCTTGGCGAGCACGGCGTGGAGCGTGACGTCCTGGCCGCCCCGCTGGACGGTGATGTCGGCGGGGCCGATGGTCCGGCGGATGAGGTCGGAGAGCTTGTCCCAGTCGTCGACCTTCGTGCCGTCGAAGGCGACGATCTTGTCGCCCTCGTGCAGTCCGGCGGCGAGGGCGGGGGAGACCGGGTCACTGGTCTTGCACTTCTCGCGCTTCTCGCTCTGCTCGATGACGCACTTCTGGACCCCGGCCACCTCGGTGGTCTGGGTCTGGAAGCCGAAGGTCATGGCGACGCCGAGGAAGATCGCGACGGCCAGGACCAGGTTCATGAAGGGGCCGGCGAACATCACGATGACGCGCTTCCACGGCTTGCGCGTGTAGAAGAGGCGGGTCTCGTCGCCGGGTTCGAGCTCCTCGAAGGCGGCGGATCTCGCGTCCTCGATCATGCTGCGCCAGGGCGAGGTGGAACGCGCCTCGATCCTGCCGTCCGGCCCGGGCGGGAACATGCCGATCATCCGGATGTAGCCGCCGGCCGGGATGGCCTTGAAGCCGTACTCGGTGTCGCCCTTCTTGCGCGACCAGATGGTGGGGCCGAAGCCGACCATGTACTGCGGGACCCGGATGCCGAAGAGCTTGGCCGTGGAGAGGTGGCCGAGCTCGTGCCAGGCGATCGAGAACAGCAGCCCCACGACGAAGACGGCGATCCCCAGGACCGTCAGCAGGATCGTGCTCAGACTCATGCGTGCGCCTCCGCCGTCGACTTCGCCGAGAGTTCACGGGCCCGGGCGCGCGCCCAGGTCTCCGCTTCCAGGACGTCCGCGACCGTCAGTGAAGTTCCCGGGGCGGGGGTGCCGTGCTCGGCGACCACCGCGGTGACGGTGTCCATGATGCCGTTGAAGGGGAGCGCGCCGGACAGGAACGCGTCGACGCACTCCTCGTTGGCGGCGTTGAAGACCGCCGGTGCGGTCCCGCCCAGGGCGCCCACGTGCCGGGCGAGGCCGACGGAGGGGAAGGCCTCGGTGTCCAGCGGGAAGAACTCCCAGGTGGATGCCTTGGTCCAGTCGAAGGCCGGGGCGGCGTCCGGGACGCGCTGCGGCCAGCCGAGCCCGACGGCGATGGGCCCCCGCATGTCGGGCGGGGTGGCCTGGGCGAGCGTGGAGCCGTCGGTGAACTCGACCATGGAGTGCACGTACGACTGCGGGTGGACGACGACCTCGATGCGCTCGAACGGGATGTCGTAGAGGAGGTGCGCCTCGATGACCTCCAGCCCCTTGTTGACGAGGGTCGCGGAGTTGATCGTGATGACCGGGCCCATGGCCCAGGTGGGGTGGGCGAGCGCCTGCTCCCGGGTGACGTGGGCGAGTTCGCCGCGCGTACGTCCCCGGAACGGGCCGCCGGACGCGGTGACGACGAGCTTCGCGACGTCGGCGCGGGTGCCGGCGGCGATCGCCTGGAAGAGCGCGGCGTGCTCGGAGTCGACCGGGATGATCTGCCCGGGCGCGGCCAGCGCCTTGACCAGGGGGCCGCCGACGATGAGCGACTCCTTGTTGGCCAGGGCCAGGGTGCGGCCCGCCTTCAGCGCGGCCAGCGTCGGCGCGAGGCCGATGGAGCCGGTGATGCCGTTGAGCACGGTGTGGCACGGGCTCGCGGCGAGGGTGGCGGCGGCGTCGGGGCCGGCCAGGATCTCGGGGAGCGGCTCCCCCGTGCCGTACTCCGCGCGCAGCGCCTCGCGCAGGGCGGGTACGGCGTCCTCGGCGGCGACGGCGACCGTGTCCACCCCGAGCCGGCGTGCCTGGGCGGCGAGCAGGGCGACCCGCCCGCCCGCCGCCGAGAGCGCGGTGACCCGGAAGCGGTCGGGGTTGCGCAGCACCAGGTCGATGGCCTGGGTCCCGATGGACCCGGTGGAGCCGAGGATCACGAGGTCCCGGCGGCCTTCCGTCGCGTCGTGGACGAGATGCGGATCGGCGAGGGGGGCAGGGCTGTCGGTCATGCCCCCCATTGTTGCCGCTCCCGCTGTGCGCGAGGACAGGGCGTCCCGGTCGCGCTTCCCGGATGCGGGGCCGCGGCCCCGCCGGCCGGCCTCCCCCGTCACTTCTCCCGGACCGGCAGCCCCTCGGAGAACTCCGCGAAGACCTGGTGGAAGTCCGGGAAGGTCTTGCGTACGCAGCCCGGGTCGTCGTACGTGGTGCCGGGGTTGCGCAGCGCGGCGACGGCGAAGGACATGACGATGCGGTGGTCGCCGTGGGTGGTGACCTCGACGGGGCGCGGGGTCCCGGGATGGATCTCGATCCAGTCGGGTCCGGTGTGCACGGTGATGCCCATGGCGCGGAGGTTCTCGGCGCACGCCTCCAGCCGGTCGCACTCCTTGACCCGGGTGTTGGCCACGTCCTCGATCCGGACCGGCCCGTCGGCGTACGGGGCGAGGGCGGCGAGCGTCGGCATGGTGTCGGAGATGTCGCGCATGTTGACGGTGATGCCGCGCAGGGTTCCGTCGGAGCGGACCGTGGTGGCGTCCTCGGTGATCGTCACGTCGGCGCCCATCCGCCGCAGTACGTCGACGAAGCGGAGATCGCCCTGGAGGGCGCCGGTGCCGAGGCCGGGGACGGTGACCTCGCCGCCGGTGAGGGCGGCGGCGGCGAAGAAGTAGCTGGCGGTCGAGGCGTCCGGCTCGACGGCGTACGTGGTGGCGCGGTAGCCGCCGGCCGGCACGGTGAAGGTGTTCCCCTCGCGGGCGACATCGACCCCGAAGTCCCGCATCATCGCCAGCGTGATCCCGATGTACGGCGCCGAGACCAGTTCGGTGACGTCGATGGTCAGGCCGGTGGCCGTCAGCGGACCGAGCATCAGCAGGGCGGTGAGGTACTGCGAGGACTCCCCCGCGTCCAGGGTGATCCGGCCGCCCTCGATGCCGGCGGCGTGCACCCGCAGCGGGTGGTGGCCGTCCGCCTCGTCGTGGCGCAGGTCGACGCCGAGGGTGCGCAGCGCCCGGCTGAGCGGGGCGAGCGGGCGGCGCCGCATCTGCGCGGAGGCGTCGAAGCGGTACGTGCCGGAGGGCGCGGCGGAGACGAGGGTGGGCAGGAAGCGGGCCGTGGTCGCGCCGTCGCGGCAGAAGACGTCGGCGTCGGTGACGCCGGGCCCGGACGGGCGGCCCTCGATGTGCCAGCGGTCCGGCTCCTTGGTGACCTCGTAGCCGAGGCGGGTGAGGCCCTCGGTGAACCCTTCGGTGTCGTCCGAACGGAGCGGGTGGAGGAGGGTGGTGGTGCCGTCCGCGGCCGCGGCGAGGAAGAGCGCGCGGGCGGTGACGGACTTCGAGCCGGGAATCTGTATGACGGTCACGGCGGATCATCTTGCCGTACCCGCGCGCACGGCGGGGGCGCGTCCGGCGGATGGACGCGCCCCCGGGGGCCGACGGGCTCAGTTGTAGGGTCGGCGGGCGTTCTCGCCCTGGGCCGGGCCGGGGGTGGCGTCCGCGATCCAGGGGCCGTCCCCGCTGGGGTCGATGACCCCCTCCTCCAGCCAGGTGTACGCACCCGCGAGGACCCGGTCGACCACCCGCCGGTCCAGGTCGTCGGTGTTGGCCCAGAGGCGCCCGAAGAGCTCCTCCGTCCTGAGTGTGGCCTGCCGGCAGAAGGCGTCCGCGAGCTGGTACGCCTCGCGGCCGTGCTCGCCCTGGCCGCGCAGGAGTTCGGCGCGGACGCAGGCGGCGCTCATCGCGAAGAGTTCGGCGCCGATGTCGACGGTCCGGCCCAGGAACCCCTGCTTGGTCTCCATCCGGCCCTGCCAGCGCGACATCGCGTAGAAGGTGGAGCGGGCCAGCCGGCGGGCGGCGCGTTCGGCGTACCGCAGGTGGTGGGAGAGGTCGGGGTGTCCGGCGGGCCGGAACTCCGCGTACGAGCTGGGCAGCTGGCCGGGTCCGGCGACCAGCTTCGGCAGCCAGCGTGCGTAGAAGCCGGCCGCGGCCGCGCCCGCCCTGGCCTTGTCGGCCAGCGGCTTCTCGGGGTCGATGAGGTCGCCGGCCACCTTGAGGTGGGCGTCGACCGCCTCGCGGGCGATCAGCAGATGCATGATCTCGGTCGATCCCTCGAAGATGCGGTTGATCCGCATGTCGCGGAGCATCTGCTCGGCGGGGACGGCCCGTTCACCGCGGGCGGCGAGCGAGTCGGCGGTCTCGAACCCGCGTCCGCCGCGGATCTGCACCAGTTCGTCGGCGATCCGCCAGCCCATCTCGGAGCCGTACAGCTTGGCGAGCGCGGCCTCGATCCGGATGTCGTTGCGGTCCTCGTCGGCCATCTGGGAGGCGAGGTCGACCACGGCCTCCAGCGCGAAGGTGGTGGCGGCGATGAACGAGATCTTCGCGCCGACCGCTTCGTGCCGGGCGACGGGCCTGCCCCACTGTTCGCGGACGGCCGACCATTCGCGGGCGATCTTCAGGGACCATTTGCCGACCCCGACGCACATGGCCGGCAGCGAGAGCCGGCCGGTGTTGAGCGTGGTCAGCGCGATCTTGAGCCCGGCGCCCTCGGGGCCGATGCGGTGGGCGGCGGGCACCCGCACCCCGTGGAAGCGGGTGACGCCGTTCTCGATCCCGCGCAGCCCCATGAAGGCGTTGCGGTGTTCCACGGTGATGCCCGGCGAGTCGGCCTCCACCACGAACGCCGTGATACCGCCCGCGTGGTCCGGGCCCTCGGGCACCCGGGCCATGACGACCAGCAGGTCGGCGACGACCCCGTTGGTGGTCCAGAGCTTCACGCCGTCGAGGACGTAGTCGTCGCCGTCCGGTACGGCGGTGGTGGCGAGCCGGGCGGGGTCGGAGCCGACGTCGGGTTCGGTGAGCAGGAACGCGGAGATGTCGGTACTGGCGAGCCGGGGCAGGAAGGTGTCCTTCTGCTCCTGGGTGCCGAACATCTTCAGCGGCTGCGGTACGCCGATCGACTGGTGGGCCGAGAGCAGCGCGCCGATCGCGGGGCTGGCCGAGCCGGCCAGGGCGAGGGCCCGGTTGTAGTAGACCTGGGTGAGGCCGAGGCCGCCGTACTTCGGGTCGATCTTCATGCCGAGCGCGCCGAGCTTCTTCAGTCCGGCGATCACCTCGTCGGGGATGCGCGCCTCGCGTTCGATGAGGGCGCCGTCGACGTGGGCGAGGCAGAACGCGCGCAGCCGGGCGAGGAACTCCTCGCCCCGCCGGACGTCCTCGCCAGCGGGCAGCGGGTGCGGGTGGATCAGGTCGAGGCGGAGCCGTCCGAGGAAGAGCTCCTTGGCGAAGCTGGGCCGGTGCCAGTCCTGCTCGCGCGCGTCCTCGGCGACCCGGCGCGCCTCGCGCTCGGTCACCCTCGCCTGCGGCGGACGGGAGCGGGAAGCGGCGGAGGTTCTGGCCGTACCGGCCTCGTCGGGGCGTTCGGGAAGGTCCTGCGGGACCTGCGGTGCGGACATGGGGGCTCACCTCTCCGCGGGGCGGATCGGGGGACGGCCTGACGGCGGGTGACCGGCTCCGCGCCCGCGGGGTTGCGGCCGGTGGCACACGTCCGTATCTACCCGATTCGTCCCACCCCCACCACCGCAGCGGCGGGCGCCCGAGCCGCGTACGCCGACGGCCGGAGCCCCCGCACAGTGGGCTCCGGCCGTGGTGACGCGTCAGGACACGCCTACAGGGCGAGGCCGGTCAGGACCAGGACACGCTCGTAGGTGTAGTCGTCCATCGCGAAGCGGACGCCCTCGCGGCCGACGCCGGACTGCTTGGCGCCGCCGTACGGCATCTGGTCGGCGCGGTACGAGGGGACGTCGCCGATGATCACGCCGCCGACCTCCAGCGCGCGGTGGGCGCGGAAGGCGGTCTGCAGGTCGTGGGTGAAGACGCCCGCCTGGAGGCCGTACTTGGAGGAGTTGACGGCCGCGAACGCCTCCGCCTCGCCGTCGACCTTCTGGATCGACAGGACCGGTCCGAAGACCTCCTCGTGGGCGAGGGTGGCCGAGTCGGGGACCCCGGCGAGGACGGTCGGCGCGTAGGTGGCGCCGTCGCGCTCGCCGCCGGTGAGGAGCCGGGCGCCCGCGGCGACGGCCTCGTCGACCCAGGACTCGACGCGCTTGGCCGCGTCCTCGCTGACGAGCGGGCCCACGTCGGTGGCGTCGTCGGAGGGGTCGCCGGTGACCAGGGCCTCCGTGGCGGCGACGATCTTCGGGACGAGGCGGTCGTGGAGCGAGGCGTCGACGATGACCCGCTGCACCGAGATGCAGGACTGGCCGCCCTGGTAGTTGGAGAAGGTCGCGATGCGGCTCGCGGCCCAGTCCAGGTCCTCCTCGGAGGCGTAGTCGCCGAGGACCACGGCCGCGCCGTTGCCGCCGAGCTCCAGCGTGCAGTGCTTGCGCGGCACCGACTCCATGATCGAGTAGCCGACCGGGCCGGAGCCGGTGAAGGAGATCACCGGCAGCCGCTCGTCCTGGACCAGGGCGGGCATCCGGTCGTTCGGGACCGTCAGCACGGACCAGGAACCGGCCGGCAGGTCGGTCTCGGCCAGCAGCTCGCCGAGGATCAGCGAGGAGATCGGGGTGGCCGGGGCGGGCTTGAGGATGATCGGGGCGCCGACGGCGATGGCCGGGGCGACCTTGTGGGCGCTCAGGTTGAGCGGGAAGTTGAACGGCGCGATGCCGAGGACCGTTCCGCGCGGGAAGCGGCGGGTGAGGCCGAGGCGTCCGGTGCCGCCGGCGTCGGTGTCCAGGCGCTGGGAGTCGCCGCCGTTGTACCGGCGGGCCTCCTCGGCGGCGAACCGGAAGACGGAGACGGCACGGCCGACCTCGCCGCGGGCCCACTTGATCGGCTTGCCGTTCTCGGCGGAGATCAGCCGGGCGATCTCCTCGGTGCGCTCCACGAGGCGGCGTACGACGTGGTCGAGCGCGGCGACCCGGACGTGCGCGGGGGTCGCGGCGAACTCCTCGCGCACGGCGTGCGCGGCGGCGACGGCCTCCTCGATCTGCGCGTCGGTCGGCACGCTGACGGTACCGACGAGCCGGCCGTCCCACGGGTTGGTGACGGCGAAGCTGTCCTCGCCGGTGGCCTGGCGGCCGGCCAGCCAGAAGGCGTGGGTGGAAGTCATGGAGGTCCGGCCCTTCGGAGGTCGTCTGGTGCGTGTGATGCCCGTCGCGTGACGTGCGGATGGTGGGGGCGGCTGTCCGTCGTCGCGGTGCCGCCGGACACCACCCGCCCCACCGTAGGGCGGAGCCCGGTCCGTGAGGTTTGTCCGCGATGGAGCAGGCGGCACGGGCGGGGCGCCGAAATGTCGAAGGCGGGGCGGGGCGGGCCGGTGCGGGGCCGTTCCGGGCCGCCGCACGACGGCGCGGCGGACCGGACGTGCCGCCGTCCACACCCGGTCCGCCCGTCGGGTCGCTCAGTCCTCCGCCGTCGGCGAGGACGTCGCCTTCAGCGCCAGCCAGAGTTCCATCCGGGCGTCCGGGTCGTCGAGCGAGCGCCCGAGGATCTCCTCCACCCGCCGCATCCGGTACCGCAGGGTGTGCCGGTGCACCCCCAGGTCGGCGGCGGCCGCGTCCCACTGGCCGTGCCGGGAGAGCCAGGCGCGCAGCGACGCCACCAGGTCGCCCCGGCCCTTGGCGTCGTGCTCGCGCAGGGCGCGGAGCATGCCGTCCGCGAAGGCGCGTACCGCGTCGTCCGCGAGGAGCGGCAGCACCGACCCGGCCGCGAGTTCCTCGTGCTCCACGAGGGCCCTGCCCCGGCGGCGGGCGACCGAGAGCGCCTGTTCGGCCTGCTTGTACGCGGCGGAGACCGCTATCGGCCCGGCGGGGGCGGAGAGTCCCACCACGATCTGCGCCCCCTCCGCGCCGGTGTCCCGCGCCGGCCGGGCGTCCTGCGCCTCCGCGTACGCGGTGCACGCGGCGACCGCCGCACCCCCATCGACGGCCAGCACCACGAGGCGCTCTCCCTCGGGGACCGCGAGGAGCGGTTCGCCGGACCGGGTGGCCGCCGTGTCCAGGGCCTCGGCGAGGGTCTCCGCCACGGCGGTACCGGTCGTACCCGACAGAGCCGCCGGTTCCGCGATCAGCAGCCGGAACGGGGCGTCGAACAGCCCGCCCCAGAGGTCGCCCGCGACGGCCCGCGCGTGGTCCGGCTCCCCGGAGAGCAGCATCCGCAGCACCGCCGCGCCCAGGCGCTGTTCGGCGCCGTGCAGCGCGCGCGAGCGGGCCGTGGTCAGGGTGAGCAGGGCGACGGCCGAGTTGACGGCGTACCGCTCGGCGGTGCCCAGGGCCGCGCCCGTACCGACGGCGAGGACGCCCCGGGCCCGGCGGCCGGTGCCCAGGGTCTGGAGTTCGACCCGGTCCTCGGCGGAGCCCACGACGGCGCTCGACGGCGCGGGCCTCTCCCGCAGCCGGGCCGCGTCGGGGGTGAGCCGGGCGGCCCGGCGGGCGGCCCACTCGGGCGCCACCGCGACGACCGCGCCGGCGGTGTCGTACAGGGCGGCCCAGCCGTCGACGTGCGCGGCGAGCCGGGTCAGCAGCGGGACGGGGCCTTCGGAGGTGAGCGCGGCCCTGGTCAGTTCCCGCTGCGCCTCGAACCCGGCGGTGACCGCGCGGTACTGGTCGGCCGCGATGGCGGCGGATACCGCCTTGCTGATGGCGATGAACGGGGTCGGCCGGGGCACTTCCAGGAGCGGCATCCCCGCCTCCTCGGCCGCGTCCACGAGAGCCGCGGGGACCGCCTCGTGCACGACGCCCACGGCGAAGCCGAGTCCGGCGACCCCGGCGGCGGTCAGCCGCCGCACGTAGCGGCGCATCTCCTCCGGGTTCTCGGCGTCGAGGTTGGCGGCGGTCACGAGCAGCAGTTCACCGCCGTCCATGTACGGAACGGGGTCGGCGAGCTCACTGGCGTGGGCCCAGCGCACCGGGGTGTCGAGCCGGTCCGCCGCCGCGCGGACGCGGAGCTTGAGGGCCGAGTGCTGGACGAGGGAAGCGAGCGTGGGGGGCATGGAACGAAACCCTCGGGGTCGAGTGGGTCGAGTCGGGCCGGGCCGTCGGGAGCCGGCTCGGGTCGGCCGGCTCCGCACTGCGCCGTCCTGTACGAACGGCCACCTCCGATTCTGCCAGGGCGGCACAATCGCCACGCCGTCCCGGCCGAAACCGCCGGGTGCTCGGCCCGCCCACCCGTGCTCAGCTCATCCACGCCCCGTGCTCGGCCGGCCCACCCGTGCGGTTCACCCGCCGAGCTCCACCAGGAGCGGCGGGGCGTGCTCGCCCGCGACGTTCGTCAGCGAGACCACCGCGTGACCGGCCGGCACCGCGTAGGCCAGCTCGGAGGCCGACCACCGTTCCCGCTCGACCCGGCGCACGGTCACCGCGTCGCGGGTCACCGCCTTGCCGGTCACCAGCTTGCGCAGCGCGTGCAGGGCGCGGGTGACGCTCTGGTCGGCGAAGACGGCGTGCTGGGCGACCTCGCGGGTCTCCATCCACTCCTTGCCCCACGCCTCCGAGAAGCGCTTCCCGTCCCAGGTGGTGACCCCGGCGAACGCCATGCTGCACCCGACCGCGCCCAGCAGCGCGGTGTGCAGCCGCTCGGGGACGTCGTCGACGGTCCGCAGGGTGAGCAGCACGCCCGCGTTCACCGAACGGAGCCGGCGGATGCCGCGCACGGTCTCGTCGGTGACGGCCCGGGTCGCGTCGTCCAGGACGAGTCCGAGGAAGAGGGTGCGGTCCGGGCGGGCGGCGGCGACGGCGGTGAACTGGGCGAGGACCAGCCGGGCGAGGAGCCGGGACGCCTCGGCGTGCGCGCGTTCGGGCAGGTCGATCCGGACCCGCAGCGGCAGCTGCTCCATCGACCGCAGGGAGAACGGCGCGGCCTCGGGTCCGGTGACGAAGGAGTCGGCGAGCGCGGGCCGGTCGAGCAGGGCGAGCCGGTCGGCCAGGACCGGGCCGGGGTCGCCGGGTCCGCCGGACTGCCGGGCGCGCGCGTCGAGCTCCCGGAGCATCGCGCGGTGGCCGCCGGCTTCCGCGGCTTCCCGCAGCCCGGCCAGCGCGGCGGGGTGGCCGTCGAGGAGTTCCCGCAGCTCCGGCACGGACGGGAAGGCCCCGTGCACCGCCCGGTACGGGCCGATGAGCTGGGCCAGCACGGTGACGGCCCGGCGTACGTCGACCGTCTCCACGTCTCCGACGAGCCCCTCGGCGAGCACCGCCGCCGCCTCGTCGGGGTCGGTGGTGCCGCCGTACAGGTCGAGGCCGTGGGTGGCCCCCTGGCCGCCGATCCGCACGACGACGTCGTAGAGGTCGTCGGGCCCGAGGTCGGTGCCGCCCCCGCCCACGGCGAGTACGGCGGCCCGCCCGGCGAGCGCCTGGAGGGCGAGGCATTCGACGACCGGGCGCACCAGCCGGGCCGACTTGCCGCTCCCGGGCGGTCCGACCGCCAGCAGCGAGGTGCCGAGCAGGGACGGTTCCAGCGCGACGCCGGAGCCGCGCCGGACGTAGGGGTTGTGCGGGTCGGCGGAGCAGCGGCCGATGCGTACCTGGCCGGTGAGCAGGTCGTGGGCGACGGTCCGGGCGGGAAGGTCGCGGCGGCCGGAGGGGTGCAGGAAGGCGGCGCCGCCCCGGCGCAGCACGGACTCGGTGAAGGAGGGGAGGGCCTCGGGCCGTTGCCGCGCCACGGTCCATGCCTGCCGGAGCCGGGCGCAGTCCACGTCGTTCATCCGTCCGGCCCGGACCTCCGCGGTGAGCGTCTCGGCCGCTTCGGTCTGCCCGGCCGCCCGGAGTTCGGGCCAGCGGGCCGGCGAGCGCTCGGGGTCGGCCGCGCCGGGCCCGGCCGCCGCGCCGTCCGCCGGGGAGGCGGGCTTCCGGCTGGCGGTGAGGAGGGAGCGCCACCCGCCGAGGACGGCGAAGGGGGCGAGCACGGCGAGGGTGATCGCCGCGTACATCCAGTTGGAGGCGGCCTGGCTCTGGAGGAACTGCCCGCCCGCGACGGACACCACGAGCGCGAACACCGGGTCCGCGACCGGAATCGTCTCCTTCCACACCAGGAGCTCCGCGAAGCCGGCGAGCGCCAGCGCGGTCACCGCGCGGAACGGCTGCCCGCGCTCGGCGACGTAGCGGCGGAAGACCTCGGACCAGTTGCCCAGCCGTCCGCAGCCGTAGAGGAGAACGCCGAAGAGGATGCCCTCGTACACGCTGATGGCGTCGCGGCCCTGGATGGTCGCGGGGCTGTTGGTGCCCGCGTACCACCAGTCGCTCGGGGTGAACACCCGCAGGGGCACCAGGCGGTACGGGAGGTAGCCGTTGCGCCAGAGCGACCAGATCAGGATGCCCGCGAGTACGGAGATCAGGGCGCCGGTCAGCAGCTGGCGGCCCTCGGCCTCCTCGGACTTCTCGGGCGGCGGCGGCCGGTGGCCGTACCGCCAGATGCCCGGTTCCTCGGCCGGGCGCGGGGTGCTCAGCCAGACGTCGAGCGGGGGCACCGCGGCGGGAGCGGTGCGGGGGCGGGGCGGGACGGAGGGCGGAGGCGCGGCAGGGGGCGGCCCCACGGGATGCGGTACCCGCCCCGACCGCGTGTCCCGGGCGCCGTACGTGCCGTCGTTCTCCATGAACCGTTCCCCCTGACCAGCCAGGTCCGTCCGCTGCCCCGGCCAATCTAGTGGGCGGGGACGGGGAGTTCAGCAAAGGCGCCCGGATGGTGGGCACGGCGGTACGGGTTTCCCGGAGCGGGGCCGGCCCGCGCGCGGGGCCGGCCGGACGGACGGCGGGGGTGGGACCGGCCCGTACGACCGGCCGGCCCTCTTTGTCCTCCCCGTCCCACGGCTCTGTCCTCCCCGTCCCTCCGCGTCCCGGTTATGTCCGCCACGGACAAGGACACGCCTCCACCACTACCGATCGGAGCATGACCGGCTCCCCCGCGCGCCCCTAGCCTGCAGACAGGAGACGCGTCCGCGCGCACCACCCCCCCCCGTCCGCACCACCACCCCCCAGGAGCCACCCATGTCCGCAATCCCGCAGGAGCGCCGCGTCGTCACCGCGATCCCCGGCCCGAAGTCGGTGGAGCTGCAGGCCCGCCGTGTCGCCGCGGTCGCCGCAGGCGTGGGCTCCACGCTGCCCGTCTTCACCGCGCGCGCCGGTGGCGGGATCATCGAGGACGTGGACGGCAACCGTCTGATCGACTTCGGCTCCGGCATCGCCGTGA
Source organism: Streptomyces sp. NPDC001493 (assembly GCF_053597235.1). NCBI lineage: Bacteria > Bacillati > Actinomycetota > Actinomycetes > Kitasatosporales > Streptomycetaceae > Streptomyces > Streptomyces sp. NPDC001493. The sequence continues at coordinate 219,538 of NZ_JBSFHV010000008.1, read as the reverse complement.
CGTCCGTGGGCGCCTCCGCCGAGGCCGTCGTGCGCCGCGCCTCCGCGCAGCTCGCCGACTTCACCCACACCTGCTTCATGGTGACGCCGTACGAGGGGTACGTGGAGGTCTGCGAGCAGCTCGCCGAGCTCACCCCGGGCGACCACGCCAAGAAGTCCGCGCTCTTCAACTCGGGCGCCGAGGCCGTCGAGAACGCGGTGAAGATCGCCCGCGCGTACACCAAGCGCACCGCGGTGGTCGTCTTCGACCACGGCTACCACGGCCGGACGAACCTCACCATGGCGCTGACGGCGAAGAACATGCCGTACAAGCAGGGCTTCGGTCCGTTCGCCCCCGAGGTCTACCGCGTCCCGGTCGCGTACGGCTACCGCTGGCCGACCGGCGCCGAGAACGCCGGCGCCGAGGCGTCCGCGCAGGCCATCGACGAGATCACCAAGCAGATCGGCGCGGAGAACGTCGCGGCGATCATCATCGAGCCGGTGCTCGGCGAGGGTGGCTTCATCGAGCCGGCCAAGGGCTTCCTGCCGGCCATCGCGCAGTTCGCCAAGGACAACGGGATCGTCTTCGTCGCCGACGAGATCCAGTCCGGCTTCTGCCGCACCGGCCAGTGGTTCGCCTGTGAGGACGAGGGCATCGTCCCGGACCTGATCACCACCGCCAAGGGCATCGCGGGCGGTCTGCCGCTCTCCGCCGTGACGGGCCGCGCCGAGATCATGGACGCCGCGCACGCGGGCGGCCTCGGCGGTACGTACGGCGGCAACCCGGTCGCCTGTGCCGGTGCGCTCGGCGCGATCGAGACCATGCGCGAGCTGGACCTGAACGGGAAGGCCAAGCGCATCGAGGAGGTCATGAAGGACCGCCTCTCCGCGATGCGGGACAAGCTGCCGAACGGCGACATCATCGGCGACATCCGCGGCCGCGGCGCCATGATCGCCATCGAGCTGGTGAAGTCGGGTTCCAAGGAGCCGCACGCGGAGGCCGCGGGCAAGCTGGCGAAGGCCTGCCACGCCGAGGGCCTGCTGGTGCTGACCTGTGGCACCTACGGCAACGTGCTGCGCTTCCTGCCGCCGCTGGTCATCGGCGAGGACCTGCTGAACGAGGGTCTCGACATCATCGAACAGTCCTTCGCGACCCTCTGATCCGTGCGAACGCGAACCCCCTGCGGAGAGCCTCTTCCAGGGGATTCGCGGCAGGGGAGTGAGGGCCTGTGAAGAAGGTGTGCGGGGGCGATGGCGGGATCCCGTGGCGTCTGTCCTCCGGGCGCCCTCTGCCGTACGGTTTCGGCAGATGAGAGAAACACCCCGTCCGCAGGAATCCGCGGACAGCACCGGGCCGGAGCTTCCCCAGCGCCTGTCCGGTGGCGCCTCGGCGCGCACCACTGGAGCCTCCGGCTCCGGAACTCCTCACCGATCGGACGGCCGCCCGCCCCACACCCCCCGGGGCGCGCGGCGGACCGATCCGGCCGGCCGTCCCGGAACAACCCCCCCTGTTCCCCGGCGGCCGGCCCTCCTTTTCTCCTGGATCGGCCTGATGGCGGTCCTCTTCGCGCTGACCACCTGGCAGGTGGTGGCCGCCGGCCCGTTGCTGCGGCTCGACGAGCGTGTCGGCAAGGAACTCATCGGCCACGGCCCCGCCGGGGTCGCCCAGGTCTTCTCCGATCTCGGCGGGATGCCGGTCGCCCTGCCGGTCCTCGCGCTCACGCTGCTGTACGCGCTGTGGCGCGGCGCCCGGGGCACCGTGCTGATCGCGGCGCTCACCATGGTGGCGGTGCCGCTCGTGGTCGTACCGATGAAGCTCTGGACCGACCGGCAGGGACCGCTGGTGCCGTACACCGGCTACTACCCGTCCGGCCATACGGCGACGGCCGCGGTGGCGTACGGGGCGTCGGCCCTGCTCCTGATGGCGTACACGCCCCGGCGCTGGATGGCGCCCGTCGCCGCCGCCCTGCTGACGGCGGCGACGGGCGCCGGTCTGATGCTGCGGGGCTACCACTGGCCGCTCGACGTGCTCGGCAGCCTGTGGCTGAGCGGTCTGCTGCTCGTCCCGCTGTGGTGCGCCCGGCACCGGACCGGGCGGCCCGGTGCTGGTGGAGCCCCGGCCGGGGAGGGGACCACGGCCGGGGACCGGGGTCCGGATCAGCCGAAGTAGGCGTCGAAGTTCCGGGAGAACTCGCCGTTGTTGAAGCGGTCCCAGTTGATCGACCAGGTCATCAGGCCGCGCAGCCCCGGCCAGGTGCCGTGGGTCTGATAGGTCCCGCAGTCGGTCTTCTTCGTCAGGCAGTTCAGCGTCTTGGTGACCTCGGCGGGGGTGGTGTACCCGTTGCCGGCCTGGGTGGAGGCGGGGAGGCCGACGGCGATCTGGTCGGGCCGGAGCGCCGGGAAGAACTTCGTCTGGTCGCCGGCGACCGGGAAGCCGGTGAGCATCATGTCGGTCATGGCGATGTGGAAGTCGGCGCCGCCCATCGAGTGGTACTGGTTGTCCAGGCCCATGATGGAGCCCGAGTTGTAGTCCTGGACGTGCAGCAGGGTGAGGTCGTCGCGCAGGGCGTGGATCACCGGCAGGTAGGCACCGGCGCGCGGGTCCTGGCCGCCCCAGGGGCCCGATCCGTAGTACTGGTAGCCGAGCTGGACGAAGAAGGTCTCCGGCGCCATGGTGAGCACGAAGTCGGAACCGTACTTGGCCTTGAGGGTCTTCACCGCCGCGATCAGGTTGACGATGGCGGGCGTCGTGGGCGAGCGGAAGTCGGTGTCGCCGGTGTTCAGCGAGAGGGAGTGCCCCTCGAAGTCGATGTCCAGGCCGTCCAGACCGTAGGTGTCGATGATCTTGGACACCGAGGTGACGAAGGCGTCCCGGGCGGCGGTGGTGGTGAGCTGGACCTGGCCGTTCTGGCCGCCGATCGAGATCAGCACCTTCTTGCCGGCCGCCTGCTTGGCGGCGATGGCCGCCTTGAACTCGGCCTCCGACTCGACGTTCGGGCACTCGGTGACCGGGCAGAGCGAGAAGCGGATGTCGCCCGAGGTGACGGAGGTCGGCTCGCCGAAGGCGAGGTCGATGACGTCCCAGGAGTCGGGCACGTCGGCCATCCGGGTGTAGCCGGAGCCGTTGGCGAAGCTGGAGTGGAGGTAGCCGACGAGCGCGTGCGCGGGCAGCCCGGCGCTGTTCCCGCCGCCGGTGGAGCCGGTGGCGGCGGTCGTCACGGCGACGGCGGCGGACTTCGCCGACTCACCGGCCGAGTTGGTGGCGGTGACCTGGAAGCTGTACGCCGTGGAGGCGGTGAGGCCGGTCACGGTGGTGGAGGTTCCGGTGACCGAGGCGACCTTCGTACCGCCGCGGTAGACCTGGTAGCCGGTGGCGCCGGAGGAGGCCGTCCAGGACAGCGGTACGGAGGTGGCGGTCGGGGTGCCGGCCGTCAGTCCGGTGGGGGCGGCGGGCACGGTGACCGGGGCACCGCCGGGGCCGACCAGGCTGAGGTCGTCCACGTAGTACGCGGAGGTGCCGTACCAGCCGTGGGTCCAGATGTTGACGGACGTGGTGGCGGAGCCGGTGGTGAAGGTGGTGGTGAGCTGCTTCCACGCGCCGGAGGACTGGGTCCAGGTGGAGACGTCGGTGGTGCCGGTGCCGGTCGCGCCGAGGTAGACGTAGTCGCCCTGGACCCAGGCGCTCAGCGTGTACGTGGAGCCGGGCTTCACCGTGACGGTCTGGGCGCAGTTGGCGTAGTCGCTGCCGGCCGGGGTCGCCTTCAGCGCGGAGGTGCCGCCGTGGACGGGCGTACCGACGACGGCTCCGCTCCCGGCCGAGCAGGTCCAGTCGGTCAGGCCCGACTCGAATCCGCCGTTGCGCGCCAGATCGGTGTCGGCGGCCGAGGCCGCCGGGGCGACGGCGGCGAGGGCACCGGCCGCCAGCAGGGTCACGGAAAAGGCGGCCAGAACTCTGGTGAATCGGGCAGGACATCGCGTGCGTTCCACAACTGCCTCCGTACGAGGGGGGAATGGGGCGGCGCGCACAACATGGTCCAGACCAATCGAGTTGTCAAGACCACTGGCGGCGGCACCTCCCGCCACCCCGGCGCGGGGCCGCCCCGCTCCAAGCGCGTCACCGCCTCATCGGCCCAGGTCACCGCCGTTCGCGTCCCGTTCGCCGGCCACCACGACGGCCGCCGCCTCGTGCATCGCGAACTCCAGCAGTACGGGGTCCGTGAGCGTCCCCGATCCGTCGGGCGGCACCAGCCAGCGCACCCCGCCGGCAACCTGCCCCGGGCGCGGGACCACGATCCAGGTACCGGCCCCCAGGCCCCGCACCCCCGTGCCGAGCCACCGCGAGGCGGTGCCCGGCGGCACGAAGAAGCCCATCCGGGCGTCGCCGAAGTCGGCGAGGACGGGCCCCGGCCGGTCGATCAGACGGGTGAGTACGTCGAGCGTCGGATACCCGAGCCGCGCGGTCAGGATCAGTACGTCCCAGCGCCTGCCGGTGGGCAGGAGCGCGATCCCCCGCGGATCGCGCTCCCACTCCCGCCGGCAGGCGCCCGGATCCGGTGCCGCCGATGCCAGCCACCGGACTGCCGCTCCTACCTTGGTGCCAGTCACGACTGGCCTCCCTCTTCTCCGTGTGGACGGTGCGTTCACACGGAGAGAGAGCGGATGGGCCGAATCGTTACGCGGGTCGGGGCCACCAGTTTCCTGTGAGGTGGGCCACAAGGGGATCGACGTCCCGAAGGGTCTCGCAGGGTCTCGCAGGGTCTCGCAGGAAGGAGCTACGGGCCGGCAGGGGCCAGACGCGCGGGTGGCCCCGTCAGGGGTTCCTGCGGGGGTGGCCCCGTCAGGGGTTCCTGCGGGGTCGGGGCCACAGCACGAGGCCCAGGAGGAACGCCAGGGACACGATGCCGACCACACTCAGGACCGCCCACTTCACGGCCCCGTCGCCCTGGAAGAACCCGGCCTGCAGCACCTGGACGACCCCCGAGACCCCCGCGGCGGCGATCACCGCGAGGAACACCTCCAGCTTGGCGCGCTGCCTGCTCTCGCGCCGCTCCTCCTCCTGGGCCTCCTGCTCCTCGCGCTGGCGGGCGAGCTTCTCTATGGTCACGCCGAGTTGCTCCTGCGTCACCTCTTCGATCATGGCGTTGAGCTCCGCGACCCGTTCCTGGAAACCGCAGCGCTCCAGCAGCAGCCGGAGGCTGTCCGCCACGACGGGTGAGGCCATCAGGGACGGTGACCGGATGAGCGCGACCGTGGACCTGACCCCGGTGGCGAAGTCGTTGAGCCGCAACTTCTCGTCGTCCAGCATCCGTGCGAGCGTGCCCAGGGCCTGCGCGCTCACGCCGGGGTCGCGTTCCGCCGCGTCCACCTGCGCCTGGATGCCGTCGACCCGCCTGTAGTGGTCGGCCAGTTCGAGGGACCAGCCGGCGAAGAGTCCGTCCAGCGAGGCGGCGAACTCCGCCACGCTCGCACGGGTGCCCTGGGTGAACGCGGCGACTCCGGGCGCCAGGATGACGGTCGTGTTGGAGGTGCGGACGGTCCGCTCCCCGATCAGGCCGGTCGCCGTCGAGGAGAGCTGGTTCTCCGTCTCGTAGCGGATCCACTCGACCGGCGCCCCGATCAGGTAGGTGACCGGGTTGGTGAGCAGCTGGGCACCCACCGCTTCGAGCAGGTCGCCCGCGGACCGCACCTCGCGGCGCGCGAGGGAACTCGCGGGGCCGGGCGCGGTGGAGGCCGCGTCGACGGTGACGACGAGCTGGAACATGCCCTGGCGTGCGACGACGTCGGCCTCGGAGGTGACCGCGTTCTCGGCGAGGCGCCGGCCGGCGTCCTCCGCGAGCTGCACCGCGAGATCCGCCAGCCGCGGCCACTCCCTGCTCGGGGCATCCTTGAACGCGACGCGCACGCTGCCGTGTTCGGGTGCGGCACGCAGCATCATCGCGTAGAGATCGGCGGGCATGACGTTCTTGATGTCCGTCGTGAACCGCACGTGGTGGTTGCCCAGTTTCGAGAACCGGATCTCGGCCTGGAACCGCGCCGCTCCGTCCGCGTCCGCGGTTGGATCGGCGCCTGCGCCGAACATGACCACATCGGGGAGCGTCAGGAGCGCGCCCTCGTAGTGCCGCCCGAACGCGTCCGAACCGTCCCAGACGTCGTCGAGTTTGAGTGAACCGTTCACCGATACGGGCGTCACGTCCCCCAGTGACCAGCCCTCGGCTCTCTCCCCGACGCTGTCCAGCACCGCCTGGGGCAGCACACCGCGGGTGGCGAACGGGTAGAGGTAGACGATCTTCCCCTGGTCGATCCTCAGCCAGGGATCGTGGCGTACGCGGTTCAGCTCCATCAAGGAGAAGCGGTGGGCCCGCAGTTCGCTCACGTAGACGTCGTCGGTGATCGAATCGCCCTCTTCGGCCGCCTCCAGGTCCGCGATGGCCTGGTCGAGCGACGCCCCGGTCGTGAGGAATTCGCCCACCGCGCGAACCGCCGCGCCGACAGCGGTGTTGTAGGCCTCGCACTCCTCGGCGCGGCCGACGACGTAGGCGCTGAGGTCCGGGTGCGCGCCCGCCACTCTCCGGGCGAGCGCGGCCGCTTCCCGCGCCTTCGCCGCCGCGGTACCGAGGGCCGCCTCGTGGGCGTCCAACTGCCCGGTGGTCATGGCGTTCTCGGCTTTGATCTGCTCCGTGAGGCTCCCCATCAGCGCGAGGACGGCCCGCGTCAGAATGGCGTCCTCCCCGCTCACCACCGCCCCGTGGTCGCGCAGACAGTCCTGCGCGCCCTGCAGGGTGTCCCACATGGGCTTGTAGTGGTAGGAGATCTCCCACTCCGCCTCGACGGACAGGAAGACGAACAGCAGCAACAGCGGCACCCCGCCCGATTCGGCGGCGGCCTTCGGCAGCTGGGCGAGGATCTCCGCCTTCACGGACTCCGTGCGGTCGGCCAGCCGGCGGCTCGACGGCAGCAGTTCGGGAAAGCGCGAGGAATCCCACTGCGGCAACTCGTGCAATGTGCCGGTATCGACGTGAATTCCGGTCAGCCAGTCACACAGCGGCTGCAACTCGCCCTCGTCCAGGGCCCCCACCAAGTCACGATGCATTGGGCGATGCTATATGCCCGGACGCAGAACCGACAGTGTCCCGCAACTCACCTGGAGTGATCGGAAGTTGGGATGAAAGCCACCACCCGTCGCATTCCTCCGGACCGGGTCGCCGGTCCAGTGCCGCGGCCGCCGTCGCCGCCGATGTCAGTGGCGGGTGCCACACTCCCCTGTCATGGAACAGATGGACGATCTCCGCGCCCGGACCCGGAACGGCAAGCGGGTCAAGTACCTGCTCTTCTGGGGCCACCGCCCCCTTCCGGACGGCACGCTGGGCGCCTCCTGTCTCAGCCAGTGGTGGCCGTCGCCGTTCACCGTCGACGGGGTGGGGTACCCCTCCGCCGAGCACTGGATGATGGCCGGGAAGGCGAGGCTCTTCGGCGATGCCGAGGCGGAGCGGGCCGCGCTGGAGGCCCGCAGTCCGGCCGCCGCGAAGAAGGCGGGGCGCCTGGTCCGGGGCTTCGACGAGGAGGTGTGGGTGCGGGAGCGCTTCGGCCTCGTGGTGGCGGGCAGCGTCCACAAGTTCGGGCAGGACCCGGCGCTGCGCGCGTACCTGCTCTCCACCGGGAACCGCGTCCTGGTGGAGGCGAGCCCCGTGGACCGCATCTGGGGCATCGGGCTGGCGAAGGACGACGAGCGGGCCGAGGACCCCGGGCGGTGGCGCGGGCTGAACCTGCTGGGGTTCGCGCTGATGGAGGCACGGGAGCGGCTCCGGACCGAAGCGCCCGAGCCCGCTTGAGTTCCTGCCCCGAAAACCACGCGCCGTCCGCACGGCCGGGCATGGGCCCGGTCGGACGGACGGCGTGGGACGGACGGCGCGGTGCTTCCCGGGCGTCAGGACCCTTCGACGACGAGGGACGTGGCGAACGGGTCGTCCGTGGACCCGCTGTCCTCGAAATCCTCCGCGTGCGTGGCGAACAGCCAGATCAGGAATCCGATGATCACCGCGCCGATCAGGATCCCGATGGACCCGGTGATGATCCCGGCGAGCGCCTGGCCGCCGTTGGTGGCCTCGCCCCGCTGGGCGCGCTTGCGGCCCAGGATGCCGAAGATCAGGGCCAGCACGCCCAGGACGATGCTCAGGACCCCGTACATGCAGAACAGGCAGATGGAGAGGATGCCCAGCACCATCGCCGCGATGCCCATCCCGTTGTTCGGGGTGGGTGCCCAGGCCGCCTGGCCGCCGTAGGCGTCGTACCCGGCGTAGTTGGGGTACGGCTGCGGCGGGGCGGCCGGGTAGCCGTACTGGCCGGCCGGCTGCTGCCCCGGGCCGTTCGGCGAGACCGGCGGCGGGGGCATCGCGGAAGGTCCGGGACCGGGACCGCCCTGCGCCGGCGGGGGCCCGAACCCTCCGGCGACCGGGGCCGCCCAGGCTTCCTGCTGCGGCTCCCCGACGCCGGGTACGGACGTGACGGTCGGCTGGTCGTGCACCGCGGGCGGACGGACGTCCCCGCCCTGCTTGCCCAGGTCGACCCTGTTCTCCGGTGCGGCCCAGGGATCGCGGGGTGCCTCCCCGCCGCTGGGCGGCTCGATGTTCTCTGACATGTGACTCCCCCCTAGTGGTGCCGTCATGCTACGGCCCGGGCCGCGCCCTTCAGCTGCCGCCTACGATGAACGGTGCCACCGGCGGCCCCTGCCGGAGAACCGGGCGCCGCGGGCGGTCGGTACCGGCGTACCGAGAACCACCGGAGAGATTCCTGATGACCGACCTCCACCCCTTCATCGCGGGACTGCCCAAGGCCGAACTCCACGTGCATCACGTCGGCTCGGCGTCCCCGCGCATCGTGGCCGAGCTGGCCGCCCACCACCCGGACTCCAAGGTGCCCACCGACCCCGAGGCGCTGGCCGACTACTTCACCTTCACGGACTTCGGCCACTTCATCGAGGTGTACCTCTCGGTGGTGGACCTGATCCGTACCCCGGAGGACGTCCGGCTGCTCACGTACGAGGTCGCCCGCGACATGGCCCGGCAGAACATCCGGTACGCCGAGCTGACCGTGACCCCGTACAGCTCGACCCGGCGCGGCATCCCCGAGCAGGGGTTCATGGAGGCGATAGAGGACGCCCGCAAGGCGGCCGAGGCGGAGTTCGGCACCGTGCTGCGCTGGTGCTTCGACATCCCCGGGGAGGCGGGGCTCGTATCGGCCGAGGAGACCGCCCGGCTGGCCGTGGACCTGCGGCCCGAGGGGCTGGTCTCGTTCGGGCTCGGCGGACCCGAGGTGGGCGTGGACCGCCCGCAGTTCAAGCCGTACTTCGACCGTGCCATCGCGGCCGGGCTCCACTCGGTGCCGCACGCCGGCGAGACGACGGGCCCGCAGACGGTGTGGGACGCCCTGACGTCGCTGCGCGCCGAGCGCATCGGGCACGGGACGAGTTCCGTACAGGACCCGGCCCTGCTCCAGCACCTCGCGGAGCGGCGGATCCCGCTGGAGGTCTGCCCGACGTCCAACATCGCGACGCGCGCGGTGGCGGACCTGGACTCGCACCCGATCAAGGAGATGGTGGCGGCCGGTGTGCTGGTCACCGTCAACAGCGACGACCCGCCGATGTTCGGCACCGACCTGAACAACGAGTACGCCGTGGCCGCCCGCCTGCTGGAGCTGGACGAGCGCGGGGTCGCGGAGCTGGCGAAGAACGGCGTGGAGGCGTCCTTCATGGACCCGGCCGACAAGCGGAAGCTGGCCGCCGAGATCGACACGTACACGACACAGTGGCTGGCGGCCCCCGGCCGCTGAACCGGCCGCGACAATGGCCCCATGGCACACACCGTCACCGCCGTGGGGCATCGCGGAGATCCCTACCGCGCCCGTGAGAACACGCTGTCCTCGATCCGGTCCGCCCTCGAACGGGGGGCGGACGCGGTCGAGATCGACGTCCGGGTGACCCGCGACGGGGTCCCCGTCCTCCTTCACGACGCCACGCTGGAGCGGCTCTGGGGCCACGACGTCCGCCTGGACGCGCTCGACCACGCCGAGTTGGCGGAGCGCACCGGCGGCGGAGTGCCGACCCTGCGCGAGGCGCTGGCGGCGGTCGGCCCGCACCGGGTGATGGTGGACCTGCCCGGCTCCACGGACGCCTCGGTGCGGACGATCGTGGGTACGGTGCGCGAGTGCGGGGCGGGGGACCGCGCCTACTACTGCGCGGGCCCCGACGCGATGCTGCGGGTGCGCGCCAACGACCCCTCGGCCGAGATCGCCCTGACCTGGACGACTCTCGCCCCGCCCCGCCCCGGACTCCTCGCGGCGATCGGCCCGCGCTGGCTCAACTACCGGTTCGGGCTGGTGACACGGGACCTGACGGACCGCGCGCACCGGGACGGCCTGCTCGTCTCCGCCTGGACCGCCGACACCGGGCGCACCATGCGCCGGCTCGTCTCCCGGGGGGTCGACTCGATCACCACCAACCGGATCGACGTGCTGCGCGCCCTGCTCGCCGACCCGGCTCCGGGCGGACGCGGTTGACCTCCGCCCGGGCGGCCCGGAACGAGCCCGTTCCGTGCCGTCGTCCGGCATGATGGCCGCCGGGTCCGTCAGGGGTGCGGCCCCGCGGCCGGGGGGGGCGTGGTGGACGTGGGCGTACGGGGACGGTGGGCGCGGGCGCGCGCGGGGTGGCGTGGCCGCGCCTGGGCTGCGGACGCCGGGGTGGCTCTGCTGGTGCAGGCCGCGGTGAGCGTGCCCTGGCTGCTCCCCCGCGACCCGGGCCAGGAGCCGGCGGACCTCACGGCCTACCTGCTGACGACGCTGACGGTACTGCCGCTGGCGTGGCGCCGCCGGGCCCCGGCCACGGTGCTGCTGGTCTGCTTGGGGGCGCTCGGGCTCTACACGGCGGCACTGGACGGACCGGGGCAGACCCTGCCGTACACGGCGCTGGTCGCCCTCTACACGGTGGGCTCCGCCTGCCCCTCGCCACGTCGGCAGCTCCTGCTCGCCCTGTCGCTCGCGACCGTCTTCCCCGCCACCGCGTGGAACACGGGCGAGATCCGCGAGCTGGTCTTCTCCCTCATCGTCCTCGGCGGGGCCTACGGCTTCGGCCGGCTCGCCCGCTTCCGCCAGGAGTACACCCGGGCCGTGGAGGAGCGTGCCGAACAGCTGGAGTTGACGCGCCACGTGGAGGCCGAGCGGGCGGCTGCCCGGGAACGGGCCCGGATCGCCCGGGAGATGCACGATGTCCTGGCGCACGCGGTGAGCCTGATGGTGGTGCAGGCAGAGGCCGGGCCGGTGGCGGTGCGCACGGCCCCGGAGCGCGCGGAGGCGGCCTTCGAGGCGATCTCGGAAGCGGGGCGGGACGCGATGACGCAGCTGCGCCGCATGCTGGGCGTGCTGCGCGAGGAGGGGGCGGCGGCCGAGGCGGCACCGCGTGAACCTCAGCCCGGGCTGGGCGAGTTGCCCAGGCTGATCGAGCGGGTGCGGGCGAGCGGCTCGGAGGTAGTCCACGTGGTGACGGGCTCGCCCCGGCCGGTTCCGTCCGATGTGGGGGCGGCGGCGCACCGTATCGCGCAGGAGGCGTTGACCAACGTGGTGAAGCACGCGCCGTTCTCCCGGGTCACCGTGGAACTCGTCTACCGCGCGGACGCGTTGGTGCTCGTGGTGACGGACGACGGAAGCCGCACCACCGACGGCCGCGTTCCCGCCTGGCCGTCGCGGTCGCCGCCACCCGGGTCGTCGCCACCCTCGGGGTTCGGGCTGGTCGGCATACGGGAGCGGGCCGCGGCGCACGGAGGGACGGCCCGCACGGGCCCCGCTCCCGGAGGCCGCGGCTTCCAGGTGTCGGCCACCATCCCCTTCGCCTTTCCCGTTCAGGAGGACCTCAGTTGACGATTCGCGTGGTGGTGGCCGACGACCAGGAGCTGGTGCGCAGCGGCTTCGCCATGATTCTCGACGCGCAGCCGGACATCGAGGTGGTCGCGGAGGTGGGTGACGGGGCCGGGGCCGTGGCGGCGGTGCGCGCGCTCGGCCCGGACGTGGCGCTGCTGGACGTCCGGATGCCGGTCATGGACGGTATCGAGGCGTGCCGGACGATCAGCGCGTCGAGCGACTGCCGGTCCGTCATGCTCACCACCTTCGACACGGACGCCTACGTGTTCGAGGCGTTGCGGGCCGGGGCGAGCGGTTTTCTTCTGAAGGACGTACGCCGGGACGATCTCGTGCACGCGGTACGGGTGGCCGCGGCCGGTGATTCCCTGCTGGCGCCGTCCGTGGCCCGCCGGCTGATCGCCGAGTACACGGCGCGGCCGGCGCCCACCATCCCGTCCACCGCCGCGGCCCGGCTGACAGGGCTGACCGGCCGGGAGCGGGAGACGCTGCTGCACCTGGCGCGCGGGCTCTCCAACGCGGAGATCGCCGAGGCCCTCGTCGTCAGCGAGCACACGGTGAAGACGCACGTGGGCAACGTGCTGTCCAAGCTGGGGCTGCGCGACCGCGTCCAGGCGGTCATCTGCGCCTACGAGACGGGGCTGGTGGCTCCCTCTCCCCCGGGAGAGGGAGGAGACGCTCCCGCCTCCCTCGCTCGGGGGAGGTAGGTTCCCCCGGCCAAACCCCCGCTCGGGTGATCCGCGGGGCACCCGGGATCAACAGGATGGAGTCACCGCAGAAGGACGACATCCCACGACGGAGGCCCCGATGAAGAACCGCACCCGAACCCTGCTCGCCTCGCCGCTGATCCTCGGCGTCCTGGCCGGTCCGGCCGCCGTACCGGGGCACGCGGTGACCGGCCCGGCCGCCGCCGCGACCGTCCGCGGCGTAACCACCGTCGATGACACCACCGTCGGCGACGCCGACTCCCGCGCTCTGGCGGCGGCGATCGCGGGGCTCCCCCGGGAGGACGCCACGGCCGCGCTCGTCCGGGTCGGAGGCACGGACGGCGCATGGCGGGGCAGCGCCGGTGTGCACGATCTCGCCTCCGGCAGGCCTGCCGACCCCGACGCCCGCTTCCGGGCGGGCTCCGTGACCAAGGTCTTCACGGCGGCCACGGCCCTCCAGTTGGTCGGGGAGCGGAAGTTGTCGCTGGGCCGCACCGTCCGGTCCTACCTCCCCGCCCTCGTCCCGGCCACGTACGCCGGTGTCACCGTGGGCCAGTTGCTCAACCACACCAGCGGGATTCCGGCGGCCGACATGCCGGGCGGGACGGTGGAGGAGTGGTACGCCCACCGTTTCGACCCGCACACCCCGCAGGAGATGGTCGCCTCCGCGACCGCGAAGGAGCCTGAGTTCGCGCCGGGCCGGAGCCAGCACTACCTCAACATCAACTACACCCTGCTGGGCCTGCTGATCGAGAAGGTCACCGGCGACCGATACGCCCATCAGGTCTCGGCGCGCATCCTGCGCCCACTCGGGCTGGACTCCACGTACTTCCCCGAGGGCGGGGCGCGCATCCGGGGTGCGCACAACCACGGCTACCAGCTCTTCCCGGCCGCCGACGGCACATCGGAACTGCGGGACGTCTCGGTCTGGGGGACGGCAGACGCATGGGCGGCGGGAGACATCGTGTCGACCACCGCCGACCTGGAGCGGTTCACCCGGGCTTTGTTCCAGGGCCGCGTGGTGCGCGGCCCCCTGCTGGAGGAGATGTTCACCTTGCCCGACCGCTCCGTGCGCATGTACGGATCCGGCGACCCCGCCCAGTACAGCGCCGGGCTCTCGGTAATGACACTGGGCGGGCGGGAGGTCTGGGGAAAGACGGGCGGCCGCTACGGCTACAACACCGCGATAGCCGCGACCCGGGATCTGTCGAGGACTCTCGTCTACAGCGTCAACTCCACGGACGCCAAGGGTGAGGAGGTGAACCCCACGGCGCTGAACATCATCATCGCCGCGTACGGCGCCCCGTCCGCACCCTGAACGGCGAGGACACCCGCGCCCCTCACTCCACCCTCATCCCGCCGGGGCGGGCGCCCTCCGCAGCGGCGGTTCGGCGCCGCTCGGCCCCGCTGCCTCCAGCCGCTTGATCAGCCGCCGCACCACGAGCAGCGGGACGACTCCGAACACGCCGAACGACATGTCGATGACCGTCCACCAGAAGGGAATGCCCCTCAGCGGCCCGCAGATCAGGGCGAGCGGCAGGATGCCGGCGCAGGCGATCATGCCGAACTCCACCACCCAGATGTTGCGCACCGGATCGCGGTAGGGCCCGTAGAACGCCACGGCGATGACGAGATGAGCGAAGGCCAGCCAGTCGGTCCCGTACAGCACGAAGGGGTACCGCGCGTCGGCCTCGTCGAGCCCGGTACGCACCCGGGTGATCCACTCCATGAGGGCGGGCAGATGCTCGGGGACCGGTGACGCGGAGGAGGCCAAGAGCTCCTCGGTCCAGCGGAGTTCGTGCACGAGCGGGAAGGCGGTGAGCCCGCTCAGTGCCAGACAGACGATGAAGAAGACCAACCACACGCGTATGCGCCGCAACAGGGCCCGCTCGCTCATGCCTCGCACTGTACGCCTTTTATGAACATGTTCAAAAGCGCTCCGTCGGAACCGGTGATCCCCTGGACGCAGCACGGCCCCCGGAGAACCGGGGGCCGTCCAGGAGGCGCACGGTGCGTCCCGACGGGTTGCGCGGTCAGCCTTCGAGGGAGGTCATGACGTGCTTGATCCGCGTGTAGTCCTCGAAGCCGTACGCCGAGAGGTCCTTGCCGTAGCCCGACTTCTTGTATCCGCCGTGCGGCATTTCGGCGACCAGCGGAATGTGGGTGTTGATCCAGACGCAGCCGAAGTCGAGGTTCTTCGACATCCGCATCGCGCGGGCGTGGTCCTTGGTCCACACCGAGGAGGCGAGCGCGTACTCGACGCCGTTGGCGAACGCCAGGGCCTGGGCCTCGTCGGTGAAGGACTGCACGGTGATGACGGGGCCGAAGACCTCGTTCTGGATGATCTCGTCGTCCTGGCGCAGGCCGGAGACGACGGTCGGCGCCCAGAAGTAGCCCTTGTCGCCGACCCGGTGGCCGCCCGCCTCGACGGTGGCGTGAGCCGGGAGACGGTCGATGAACCCGCTGACCTGGGCGAGCTGGTCGGCGTTGTTGAGGGGGCCGTAGAGCACGTCCTCGTCGTCCGGCCGTCCCGTCTTCGTCTCCTTGGCCGCCACGGCCAGGGCCGCGACGAAGGCGTCGTGCACCGACTCGTGCACCAGCACCCGGGTCGCCGCCGTACAGTCCTGGCCGGCGTTGAAGTAGCCCGCCTCGGAGATGCCGGCCACCGCCTTGTCGATGTCCACGTCCTCGAAGACCACGACGGGGGCCTTGCCGCCGAGCTCCAGGTGGACGCGCTTGACGTCCTTGGCCGCCGAGGCGGCGACCTCCGTACCGGCCCGTACGGAACCGGTGATCGAGGCCATCGCGGGGGTCGGGTGCTCCACCATCGCGCGGCCGGTCTCGCGGTCGCCGCAGATGACGTTGAAGACACCGGCGGGGAGGATCTCGCCGATGATCCCGGCGATCAGGACGGTCGACGCGGGGGTGGTGTCGGACGGCTTGAGGACGACGGTGTTCCCCGCCGCGAGGGCCGGGGCGAACTTCCAGACCGCCATCATCATCGGGTAGTTCCAGGGCGCGACCTGCGCGCAGACACCGACCGGCTCACGCCGGACGATCGAGGTCAGGCCCTCCATGTACTCCCCGGCCGAGCGGCCCTCCAGCATCCGGGCGGCCCCCGCGAAGAAGCGGATCTGATCCACCATCGGGGGGACCTCCTCGCTGCGGGTGAGCGCCAACGGCTTGCCGGTGTTCTCCGACTCCGCCGCGATCAGCTCCTCCGCGTGCTCCTCGAACGCGTCGGCGATCTTGAGCAGGGCCTTCTGCCGCTCGGCGGGCGTGGTGTCGCGCCACCCGGGGAACGCCGCGGCGGCTGCCGCCATGGCGGCGTCGACGTCGGCCGGCCCGGAGAGCGGCGAGGTCGCGTAGACCTCCTCCGTGACCGGGTTGACCACGTCGATGGTCCGCCCGTCGGCGGCGTCCCGGAATTCCCCGTCGATGTAGTTGCGCAGACGGCGCACCTCGGTGGTCACAGCCACCACTCCTTCTCGTCGGTCTCTCGTCGGTCTCGTTGGTCTTTCGTCGGTCTCCGGTCGGCCCGGTCCTTCACGGCCAGCGTACGTACGGAAGCCGGCCGGCCAGGGCGTCCTGCGGATCACCGCCCCCACGACGTGCGCACACCACCTCGCCCCTCGTGGCCACCTCGGCCCGAATGCACCCGATCGAGTGAGAACGAACTCGTCCGGGCCGCGTGCTGTTCGCACACCCCGTTCCCACTCCCTACCGTGCCCAGTGACCGATCGGCCGCGTCTTCGTTCCCCCGTACGGGGGAACGGGAAACTGACCTGAACCGAGGTGTACGCCATGGTGGCCCCGCCGGACAACGACGTGATCTGGGCACGCTCCCTGCATCACTCCCACAATGGATCGCCGGGCCTCAGCGGTGTCTCGCTCGGTGTCCGTGACGGCGAGATCCTCGCCGTCACGGGGCCGCGCGGCAGCGGAAAGTCCACGCTGCTGCACTGCCTCTCGGGCCAACTGGTGCCGCAGCAGGGCGAGGTGTGGTTCAACAGTGTGCCGGTCCACACCATGGGCCCCCGCCTGCGCGAACAGCTGCGACGCGACCGGTTCGGCTGGATCGCCTCCGATCCGCAGCTCGTCCCCGAGCTCAGCGCCTGGGAGAACGCGGCCCTGCCGCTGCTGCTGCGGGGCGTCTCCCACCGCACCGCCAGGAAGGCCGCCATGGAGTGGCTGGAGCGCATGGACATCGGCCCGCTCGCCAAGAAGCGGCCCCACGCGCTGCTCCAGATCCAGCGCCAGCGGATCTCCGTGGCACGCGCCCTCACCGCCGCTCCTTCCGTGATCTTCGCGGACGAGCCGACCGCGACCCTGCACGGAGCCGACCGCAACCAGCTGCTGCGTACCCTCACGGCGGCGGCGCGTTCGCACGGCATCACGGTGGTGATGGCCACCCACGACGCGGAGATCGCCGCACTCGCCGACCGCACGGTCCCGATGCTGGACGGCCGCCGGGTCGCCACCGTCAAACTGCCCGCCGTGGCCGACACGGAAGGCCGCTCGGCGTGCTCGCTCTCCGTCTAGCCCGCGGCTCCCATCCCCTCGTCCTGGTCAGGCGGCTGCTGGTCGCCTCCGCCTCCGCCGGGGTGGGCTTCCTCCTGCTGAGCACGCTCGGGCACGCCTCCGGGCACCCGTCCCAGGCGGCGGGCTCGGTGCTGCGGCTGCTGTGGTGCTTCGTACCGCTGGCGGCCACCGTGCAGTTCGCCGTCGCGGTGGCCCGTACGGACCCGAGCACCCGGCCGCGTGCCGGGCTCTCCGCCCTGGGTCTCGGGCCGGTCCGGCTGTCGGTGCTCGCCGCCGTCTCCACCGCGGTCGCCACCACGCTCGGCTCGATGGTGGCCCTGCTCTTCTTCCTGCACCTGCGTGGCGACCTGACCGGAATGCCCTTCGACGGCGGCGCGGCGGAGTTCCTGGGCTCCGGTACCCCGCTGCCGCTCGCCGCCGCACTGGTGCTGCTGGCGCTCGTACCCGTCTCGGCATCCGTGGCGAGCGCGCTGGCCCTGCGGTCCCGGCCCACGGCCCCGGCGCCGGACGAACCGTTCGCGGCGGAGGAACCCGCCTCCCCCGCCGCCGCTCCGGCGGGACTGCCCTGGGGTGTGGCGCTGGCCGCCGCGGGTCTTGCCGTGGAGGCGTACGCGAGCCGGGGCTCGGGGGGCAGCCCCTTCCCGCTGCCCGGCCGGCTCGACTCCACCCCCGCCGGTGTGCTGGCCGGCTGGGTCCTCACCGCGACCGGCCTGGCGCTCGCCGGGCCCGGCCTCACCCACCTCTGCGGCCGGCTGCTCCAGTCGGCCCGGCCGGGGGCCGTGCGACTGCTGGCGGGCCGGGTCCTGATGGACGAGGCCCGCCGCATCGGCCGGCCGCTCGGCATCGTCTGCGCGGTGGTCTCGGGCGCCTTCGCGGCGATGGCGCTGTACGAACCGGGGTCGCGCTCCTACGGGCCGCTCACCGCGCTCGGGGCCGTCCTGGTCCTGGGCTGCACGACGGCGTCCCTGCTGACCTCCGCGATCGAGGCACGGCAGGACCGGGCGCGGACCGCGGAGACCCTGCACCGGATGGGCGCCCACTCGTCCGTGCTGCGCTCCGCGACCGCGCTGCGGGCGGTGACCCTGCTGCTGGTGTTCGCCCCGCTGACCTGGGTGCTCGCCCAGCTGGCGGCCCTGCCGCTGTCGGGCTGAGAAGGCCGAGTCGGCCCAGAGGCCCGAGCGCGCCGGGGTCCCGCTCTACGCGGGGCCCCGGCGCGCTTCGTGCGGGACCTCGGGGACGGGGCCTCGGGGAAGGGACCTCAGGGACGGGACCTCGGGGACGGGACCTCAGGGGCGCGTGGCCAGGCGGGCGGCGAGGGCGTCGAAGAAGGCCTCCCAGCCGTCCTCGGCGGCGGCGTACTGCTCGGGCGTGAGGTGGCCGCCGCGCTGCTGGAAGACCAGTTCGGTGGTGGAGCCCGGGCGCTCGTGGAAGGTGGCGGTCACCGTCTCGCAGGCGCCCTCGGGGGCCGTCGCGTCCTGGAGCGTGAAGACGATCCGCTCCGGGTCCGCCACTTCGAGGTACGTCCCGTGGAACGGCATCTCGGTGCCGGGCACCACCAGCACCAGGCTCCAGGTGCCTCCGGGGCGTACGTCCATGAACATCCGGTCGAGCGGCACCTCCGCGTCGCCGCCGTACCAGGCCGCGAAGTCCTCCGGATCGGTCCACGCCCGGAAGACGCGCTGCCTGGGGGCGTCGAGTACGCGGGTGATGTCGATGCCCTCGCGCGCTGAATGGCTCATGATCCGCGTCACTGTCCTTCCCGGTCGGCCCCCTTCCGGTACCGGCGGGGCCCGTATCCAGCTTGCGCCGACCGCCCGGGGCTGTCGCGGCGGCGGTCAGGACCGGCCGGGGCTCGGGGACGTCCGGGGCCCCGGGGTGCGCCCGGTGAGGTGGTGCAGGAAGAACGCGGCGGCGTCCGCCCCCGTCCGCTCCCGGGCCCCCTCGCCGCCCGGCAGGTGCTCGAAGAAGTCCTCGTGCCGGACGCCGGGACCCACGCAGAGCCCGGTGATCCCGGGGATGTGGTCCAGGTACGGTGCGGTGTCCTCGGCGTACGGAGTGACGGTGTCGGCCCCGCCCCAGCGGAGCGCGACCGGAATCCGGATCGCGGCCAGGCTGCCGGGCGTCACCAGCGACCCCAGGCCGGGCGCCACCTGGAAGACGGCCCGCACCCGCGGGTCGGACACGTCCGCGCCGGAGTCCCGGACGGCCGCCATCAGCTCCTCGGGCGTCCGCTTCCTCCGTACCGCCGCGAGCAGGTCCGGGAACTCCGGAATCGCCGGCTCCGGCAGCCTTCCGTCGAGTACGGCCGCCACCACGTCCTGGTCGACGCGCGCCCCGGCGAGCGCGGCGGCCGTGTATCCCCCGAACGAGAACCCGGCGGCGCCGACCGGTCCCAGGGGTTCCCGGGCGGCCAGCGCGTCGAGCGCGAAGGTGACGTCCCGGGGGCGCTCCCAACCGAGGAGAAAGCCCTCGGGCTCGTATCCGTCGACGAAGTTGTTGCCGTGGTGGTCGAGCGCGACCACCCGGAGGCCCGCCTCCACCAGCGGACGCACCAGCCAGTTCATCGCGCTGCCGGACCCGCCCGTTCCGTGCGACACCACGACCAGCGGACCGGCGCCGGCCGTGCGGCGGACCGGCTCCCACACGTAGAGCCGTACCGGGCGGGGCGCGGCGGGGTCGCGCAGGTCGCGGCGGGAGTCGTCGTACAGGACGGATATGCGCGGCTCGGCCGCCGGCCCCTGGATCGTCATGGACGGCAGCGTAGGACCCGGTCCGGCGCTTCCGTTACACGGGTCCCGGCGCTTCCGTATCCGGTTCGGCGCTTCCGTATCCCGTTGGGGCCCTTCGGGACCGGATCGGCGGCCGGACCCGCTTCCGTACACGGTTCCGCTCTTCGGGGAACCGGATCGGCGGCCGGAGCACGGCTCATGCCCGGGCGGCCACGGCCTCGATCCCGGCGGCCCGGAGCCTGCGGGCCAGGCGCTCCATCTCGGGCATCGTGCCCACGTACTCGCCCGTGACGACCTCGTTCAGCACGGACCTGGCCTCGGCCAGGGCCAGGCCGAGTTCGGCCCTCAGCACACGCATGGCCACGGCGTTGCGCGTGGCCGGATCCAGTCGGAGCCGCACCGGACCGTGCTCGGAAAGCATGCGGTCCCGCAGACCGGCGGGCAGCTCACCGCCGCACGCGGACTGCCAGAGGCCACAGGCCGAGCAGTTGATCTCCGTGTCCCAGGTCAGGGATTCGTCCACCAGCGCGTGAACGCCCGAGCACTCCGTCTCCGCACCGCAGCCCTGGCACGCGACCGGGTAGGAGAGGTACTCGAAAACCATCGGCTCCATGGCCACCCCCGCGAAAAAGAGTAGGCCGTGGGCCAGGACGCGCCGGAAGTGCCGCCGGACGGCCGGGCGTCAGGCCCCCGGCGCCGCCGCCAGGACCACCGTCCCCGCCGCGTCGAAGGTGACCCCGACGACCGCGCCCTCGGCCGGGGTGTCGGCGAGCGCGCACTCGGCCTCCACGACCGGGCCGTGCTCGGGGGTGAGCCGCACGGCGACCCGGTCGCCCCGGAACGTACGCGCTCCGGCCGTGCAGCGCAGGCCGTCCTCCGGGGCGCCGATCCGTACGCCCGCGGGCCGTACCAGCAGGTCGCAGCTGCCCTGCGGTGATCCCTTCGGTACGGGCACCTCGCCCCACGGGGTGCGGGCGGTGGCACCGGTGACCGTCGCCGCGACCACGTTGTCGAAGCCGAGGAAGCGGGCGACGAAGGCGGAGGCGGGGCGCTGCCAGACCTCCAGCGGGGTGCCCGCCTGGGCGATCCGGCCGTCCCGCATCACCACGACCCGGTCGGCGAGCGCGAAGGCCTCGCCCTGGTCGTGGGTGACGGCGAGCACGGTCGTGCCCAGGTCCGTGAAGAGCGAGCGGAGTTCGACGACGAGGCGTTCGCGCAGTCCCCGGTCGAGCTGGCCGAGCGGTTCGTCCAGCATCAGCAGTCTCGGGCTGGGCGCGAGGGCGCGGGCGAGCGCCACCCGCTGCTGCTCGCCGCCGGACAGTCCGGCGACGGCCCGGGGGCCCGCGCCGGAGAGACCCACCAGATCGAGGAGTTCGGCGACACGTTCGCGCTGGGCGCTCCGGTCCACCCCGCGCATCCGCAGCCCGAAGGCGACGTTGGCGGCCACGTCCCGGTGCGGGAAGAGCTGGTGGTCCTGGAACATCAGCCCGAGGCCACGCCGGTGCACCGGGACGCCCGCCTGGTCCGCGCCGTCGAGGAACACCCGGCCCCCGTCGAGCGGCTGGAGCCCCGCGACGACGCGCAGCAGGGTGGACTTCCCGCTGCCGCTCGGGCCGAGCACGCAGACGATCTCGTGGTCGGCGACCGCGAGGTCCACCGCGTCCAGTACCGCCCGTCCGCCGAAACGGACCGTGGCCGCGTCCAGCTCCAGCATGGTCAGAACTCCCCGGATCGGTCGGTACGGATGCGTTCGAGGAGCAGCAGGGAGACGGCGCACACCAGCATCAGGATCGTGCTGAGGGCCATCGCCTGGCCGTAGTTGAGCTCCCCCGAACGGCCCAGCAGGCGCGCCACGGCGACCGGCAGGGTCGGGCGGTCGGGACGGGCGATGAAGACGGTGGCGCCGAACTCGCCGAGCGAGACGGCGAAGGCGAAGCCGGCGGCGACGAGCAGCGCCCGGCGCACCAGCGGGAGGTCCACCTCGCGCCAGGCCCGCAGCGGCGAGGCGCCGAGGACGGCCGCCGCCTCCCGCAGCCGGGCGTCCACGGCGCGCAGGACCGGCAGCATGGTCCGTACGACGAAGGGGACGCCCACGAGCGCCTGGGCGAGCGGCACCAGGATCCAGGAGGTGCGCAGATCGAGCGGCGGTTCGTCCAGCGTGATCAGGAAGCCGAAGCCCACGGTGACGGCGGAGACGCCGAGCGGCAGCATGAGGAGCGCGTCGAAGCCCCGGACCAGCCGCCCCGCCCGGCGGGTGAGCGCGGCGGCGGCGAGCCCTCCGACGACGAGGGAGATGCCGGTCGCGGCGAGGGCGTACTGGAGGGAGTTCCAAATCGCCTCCAACGGGGCGACCAGGAAGGTGGAACCGCTGGCCTCGGCCGATCCCAGGGCCCGGTAGTAGGCGAATCCGTGCCCCCCGGGCTGGTCGAAGGACCGCTCCACCAGGACCCCGAGGGGCAGCAGGATGAGCACGAGCACGGTCAGCAGGAGCCCGCCGAGGAGCGCCCACTGGCCCGCGCCGCGCGGGCGGCGGGCGGTCAGCGCCGGGTCGACGAGGCGCAGGGCCCGCTCCCGGCGGCGTACCGTACGCGCGTGCACGGCCAGGATGGCGCCGACGGCGACGAACTGGACGAGGGTCAGTACGGCGGCGGTGGGCAGGTCGAGCAGCTGCGCGGTCTGCCGGTAGATCTCCACTTCGAGCGTGGAGTAGGCGGGACCGCCGAGGATCTGTACGACACCGAACGAGGTGAACGTGAACAGGAAGACCATGAGGGCGGCGGCGCCCACGGCGGGGGCGAGCGCGGGCAGCGTCACCCGCCGCCAGGCGGCGAACCGCCCCGCGCCGAGCACCCGGGCGGCCTCCTCCTGACGCGGGTCGAGCTGCGACCAGAGCCCGCCGACGGTCCGTACGACCACCGCGTAGTTGAAGAAGACGTGGGCCAGCAGGATCGCCCAGACGGTGGTGTCGAGGCGTACGCCCCACAGCTCGTCGAGCAGCCCACCGCGTCCGAGCAGGGCGAGGAAGGCCGTGCCGACGACGACGGTCGGCAGCACGAACGGCACGGTGACGATCGCGCGCAGCAGTTGTTTGCCGGGGAAGTCGAGGCGGGCGAAGACGTAGGCGCCGGGCAGGGCGATCAGCAGCGTCAGCGCGGTGGAGGCGAACGCCTGCCAGGTGGTGAACCAGAGGACGTCCAGCAGGTCGGCGCGGCCGAGGACCTCGCCGAAGCGCGCGAACTGCCAGCCGTCCTCGGTCTTCAGCCCCCGGGCCACGATCGCGGCGACCGGGTACGCGAAGAACAGCGCGAAGAACGCGACGGGCACGGCCATCAGGCCGAGCCGCGTCGCGAGGGAGCGCGCGCCGCCGGTGGTGCGGCGGCGCGCGGTGGTTCCGGCTGTCTTCGGCACTTAGGGCTTCGTCACTTCACGACGAGCGAGGTCCAGGTCTGGACCCACTGCTCACGGTTGGCGGCGATCTTCTCGGGGGCCACGGTGAACGGCTTGTCCACGGTGGCGCCGAACTTGGTGTAGACCTCCGGCAGCTTCGCGTCCTTGACGACCGGGTCGACGAACATCTGGAGCGGCATGTCCTCCTGGAACGTCTTGCTGATCAGGAAGTCCAGCAGCGCCTTGCCGCCCGCCTCGTTCTTCGCCCCGTCCAGCAGACCGGCGAACTCGATCTGGCGGAAACAGGTCGCGGTGGCGACGCCGGTGGGGGCCTCGGTCGGCTGCGGGTCGGCGTAGTAGACCTCGGCCGGCGGGCTGGAGGCGTAGGAGACGACGAGCGGGCGGTCGGCGTTCGCCTTCTTGCCACCGGCCGAGCCCGAGAACTCCTCGTTGTACGCCTGCTCCCAGCCGTCGACGACCTTGACGCCGTTGGCCTTCAGCTTCTTCCAGTAGTCCTGGTAGCCCTTCTCACCGGAGTCGGCGATGGTGCCGAGCAGGAAGCCGAGTCCGGGCGAGGAGGTGGCGGCGTTCTCGGTGACCAGGAGGTTCTTGTACGCGGGCTTCAGCAGGTCCGCGAAGGACTGCGGCGGGTCCAGCTTCTTGTCG
Organism: Streptomyces sp. NPDC001493; assembly: GCF_053597235.1. Taxonomy (NCBI): domain Bacteria; kingdom Bacillati; phylum Actinomycetota; class Actinomycetes; order Kitasatosporales; family Streptomycetaceae; genus Streptomyces; species Streptomyces sp. NPDC001493. The sequence goes on along the minus strand of NZ_JBSFHV010000008.1, from coordinate 195,628 downwards.
GCGAAGTACTTCTTGTCGTAGTTGACGCAGATGTCGCCGGTGTCGATCGGGGTGACCCGGTGCTTGGCGTCGAGCTGGGTGTCGGCCGAGACGGCGTCCAGTCCCTTCGCCTTGTACGGGGTGAAGAGGCCCTGGTCGAGGGCGCGGGAGAGCAGCGTGTTGTCGACGCCGAAGAAGACGTCGCCGCGCGGGGAGCCCTTGGTGAGGATCTCCTGGTTGAGGGCCGCTCCGGCGTCGCCGCTCTTGAGGACCTTGACCGTGTAGCCGGTCTCCTTGGTGAACTCCTTGAGCACGTCGTCCGAGGCGGCGAAGGAGTCGTGGCTGACCAGGGTGACGGTCTTGGAGCCCTTGGAGGCACCCGAGCCGGTCGTGTCGTCGTCGGAGCTTCCGCAGCCGGCGAGCGCGGTGACGCCGAGTGCGGCGGCGAGCGCGGTCGCCGCGTACTTCGTCGTGGTGTGCATGTGATTCCTCCTGGAGGTGACCAGGAAGAGACGCGGCCCCGCACGCTTCGGCGGGTGCCGGAAGCGGGCAGGGCGCAACAGCTTGAGTAATGACCGAACTTCCTACCCGGAATGACCCGGGCGAGGTTCAGAGGGTCTGCGGCCATCCGTTCACCGGTGCCGCACTCTCAGCGCTGTGGCGCTCCCCTGTCGGAATATGAAGTTGGATGCGGGGGCCAGGCTACACGGACCCTGTGTGGGGGCTTTGCCCCGGTCGGACCGACAACGGCGGTCCGACCGGGGCATCCCGAAGGGGCCTGCTCAGCGCTCGGCGGCGGCCAGCTGCCCGCAGGCGCCGTCGATCTCCTGGCCACGGGTGTCGCGCACCGTGACGGGCACCCCGTGGGCGGCGATGGCCTCCACGAACGCCTTCTCGTCCTCGGGACGGGAGGCGGTCCACTTCGAGCCCGGCGTCGGGTTGAGCGGGATGAGGTTGACGTGCACCCGCTTGCCCTTGAGCAGCCGGCCGAGCCGGTCGCCCCGCCACGCCTGGTCGTTGATGTCGCGGATCAGGGCGTACTCGATGGAGATCCGGCGGCCGGACTTCTCGGCGTACTCCCACGCGGCGTCGAGCACCTCGCGGACCTTCCAGCGGGTGTTCACGGGCACGAGGGTGTCGCGGAGCTCGTCGTCCGGGGCGTGCAGCGAGACGGCGAGACGGCACTTGAAGCCCTCGTCCGCGAAGCGCAGCATGGCGGGCACCAGGCCCACCGTGGAGACGGTGATGCCGCGCTGGGAGAGGCCCAGGCCGTCCGGCTCCGGGTCGGTCAGCCGGCGGATGGCGCCGACGACGCGGTTGTAGTTCGCCAGCGGCTCCCCCATCCCCATGAAGACGATGTTGGAGAGGCGCGCGGGCCCGCCCGGCACCTCACCGTCGCGGAGCGCGCGCATACCGTCCACGATCTGGTGCACGATCTCGGCGGTGGAGAGGTTCCGGTCGAGGCCGGCCTGTCCGGTGGCGCAGAACGGGCAGTTCATCCCGCAGCCGGCCTGTGACGAGATGCACATCGTGACGCGCTCGGGGTAGCGCATGAGGACGGACTCGACGAGCGTCCCGTCGTGCAGCTTCCAGAGCGTCTTGCGGGTGGTGTCGTCGTCGCAGCTGATGTGGCGGACCACGGACATGAGGTCCGGGAAGAGCGCCTCCGCGAGCTTGTCCCGCGATCCGGCGGGGATGTTCGTCCACTCCGACGGATCGTGCGCGTACCGCGCGAAGTAGTGCTGCGAGAGCTGCTGCGCGCGGAACGGCTTCTCGCCGGTCGCGGCGACTGCTTCCTTGCGCTCGGCGGGCGTGAGGTCGGCGAGGTGGCGCGGGGGCCTCTTGGCTCCGCGGGGCGCGACGAAAGTGAGTTCTCCGGGCTTAGGCATGGTTCTTCCAGTGTCGCAGACGCGACGGGAAGGGCCCGCCGTCCTGTGGACAGCGGGCCCTTCGCGCGTAAAGACGCAGGTGGAGCGCGGTGTGCGGAAGCGTTCCGATCTGCGGGGCACGGCCCGTGGACCGCAGCCGGAACGTATCGCCTGAAGTCTCGGCCCCGGGCTCAGCCGCTGCCGACGAACAGCACCAGCAGCAGCCAGACCACCGGAGCGGTCGGCAGGAGCGAGTCCAGCCGGTCCATGATCCCGCCGTGACCGGGCAGCAGCGTGCCCATGTCCTTGATGCCGAGATCGCGCTTGATCATGGACTCACCGAGGTCACCGAGGGTGGCGCTGGCGGCGACCGCGAGGCCGAGCAGCAGACCCTGCCACCAGGAACCGTCGTCGATCAGGAACTGCACGCACAGCGCGCCGCCCACCATCGCGAAGGCGATGGCCCCGAAGAGACCCTCGCGGGTCTTTCCGGGGCTGATGCGCGGGGCGAGCTTGTGTTTGCCGAACCGCCAGCCGACCGCGTACGCGCCGGTGTCACTGACCACGGTCAGTATCAGGAAGGTCAGCACCCGCCACGGTCCGTCGTCCGCGGCCAGCATCAGCGCGACGAACGTCGCCAGGAACGGTACGTAGAACGCGGCGAAGACACCCGCGGTGACGTCCCGCAGGTATCCCTCCGGCTTCTCGGTCATCCGCCAGACGAGTACGGCGAGCGAGGTGAGCGCCATCGCGATCCAGGCGCCGTCCGCCCCCCACACGTAGCCGGCCACGACCATGGCGGCGCCGCCCACCGCGAGCGGGACGAGCGGGGCCTTGATCGACTTCCGCTCGGCGAGCCGAGAGGTGAGTTCCCAGAGACCGACGACGACGGCGACGGCGACGACACCGACGAAGACGGCCTTCACGACGAACAGCGAGGCGATGACGACGGCACCGAGACCCACGCCGACCCCTATGGCGGCCCGCAGGTCACGCCCCGCCCGCTTCTTCTGCGGAGCGGGGGGCGGGGCGGGAGCGGGTGTCTGCGGGGCGGGCGCGGGCGCCTGCGGCACCTCGTCGCGGAACAGGGGGCCACTGATGTGCGTGGCGTCCCCGTCCCGTCCGTCGTGGTCGTCCGCGTCGTCTCTACCTGCGTCGGGAGTGTCCGGCACGATGGGCATGGGCCGAGTCTGCTGGGCGCCGTGCGCATCGTGGGCAGGACCCGCCGGAGCGGCCCCGATCTCGGACGTGCCCCAGTAGCCGGCTCCCTGCGGGGCGCCCCAGGAGGAGTCGTTCATCAGACTTCGAGCAGCTCGGCTTCCTTGTGCTTCAGCAGCTCGTCCACCTGCGCGACGTACTTCGCGGTGGTGTCGTCGAGCTCCTTCTCCGCACGGCGCACCTCGTCCTCGCCGGACTCCTTGTCCTTGACGAGCTTGTCGAGCGCCTCCTTCGCCTTGCGGCGGATGGAGCGGATCGAGATCTTGGAGTCCTCGGCCTTGGTCTTGGCGACCTTGATGTACTCCTTGCGGCGGTCCTGGGTGAGCTCGGGGAAGACCACCCGGATGATATTGCCGTCGTTGCTGGGGTTGACGCCCAGGTCGGAGTCGCGGATCGCCTGCTCGATGTTGCGCAGCGCGGTCTTGTCGAACGGCGTCACCACGGCCATCCGCGGCTCGGGAACCGAGAAGGAGGCCAGCTGGTTGATCGGGGTCAGCGCGCCGTAGTAGTCGGCGACGATCTTGTTGAACATCGCCGGGTGCGCGCGGCCGGTCCGGATCGCGGCGAAGTCCTCTTTCGCCACGACAACGGCCTTCTCCATCTTCTCCTCGGCTTCGAGGAGGATTTCTTCGATCACCACGTGCTCCTGCGTGTCTTGAGTGGGCCCGGCATCGTCATCGCCGGGCCCTGCGGGTCCTGCGTCGCGTCCTCACCTGCACGGTGTCCGACCGGCAGGCCGTTGTCCATCCGTGGGCCGTCAGGCCCGGGTGCTCTCGTCACTCACGAGCGTGCCGATCTTCTCACCGTTGACGGCACGGGCGATATTGCCCGCGGCGGTCAGTTCGAAGACCAGGATCGGGAGCTGGTTGTCGCGGCAGAGCGTGATCGCGGTGGCGTCGGCGATCTTCAGATCGCGGGCGAGCACCTCGCTGTACTCCAGCGCGTCGAACTTCACCGCGCCGGGGTTGGTCTTCGGGTCGGAGTCGTAGACCCCGTCGACGCCGTTCTTGCCCATCAGGAGCGCCTCGGCGTCGATCTCCAGGGCCCGCTGGGCAGCGGTGGTGTCGGTGGAGAAGTACGGCATGCCCATGCCTGCGCCGAAGATCACGACGCGCCCCTTCTCCAGGTGGCGAACGGCACGGAGGGGAATGTACGGCTCGGCGACCTGGCCCATGGTGATGGCGGTCTGTACGCGCGAGTCGATGCCCTCCTTCTCCAGGAAGTCCTGGAGTGCCAGGCAGTTCATCACGGTGCCGAGCATGCCCATGTAATCGGACCGGGCCCGGTCCATGCCGCGCTGTTGCAGCTCGGCGCCGCGGAAGAAGTTGCCGCCGCCGATGACGACGGCGATCTCCGCACCGTCGCGCACCACTGCGGCGATCTCGCGGGCGATGGCGTGCACGACGTCGGGATCGACTCCGAGTCCGCCGCCACCGGCGAAGGCCTCACCGGACAGCTTCAGCATGAAGCGTCCGGACACCTTCTCGTCGCGCTTGTGGTCAACCTGTTTGGCGTCCGCGCCCTTGTCCATGGAAATTCTCCTCGTGCACATACGAAGAAGGCCATTGCCGGTGGGTCTGGTGTCCCTCTGCGGCAATGGCCTCCTCGTCAGATCTGCGGTCGCTCGGCAGGTGTGCGGCCGACGACTGCATCAGACCCTATCCGGGTCCACCGTCATTCGCGGACGGGACTCAGATGCCGACCTTGATGCGCGTGAAGCGCTTCAGGGAGACACCGGCCTCGTCGAGAACCTTCTGAACCGTCTTCTTGGCGTCCTTGGCGAAGGACTGCTCCACGACGACGACGTCCTTGAAGAAGCCGTTGACGCGACCCTCGACGATCTTCGGGAGGGCGGCCTCGGGCTTGCCCTCCTCGCGCGAGGTGGCCTCGGCGACACGACGCTCGTTCTCGACCGTCTCGGCCGGGACCTCGTCGCGGCTGAGGTACTTCGGGGCGAAGGCGGCGATGTGCTGCGCGACGTCCTTGGCGACCTCGGCGTTCGGCTTGTCCAGCTCGACGAGCACGCCGACCTGCGGCGGGAGGTCGGGCATCGTGCGGTGCATGTACGCAGCCACGTAACCGCCGGTGAACTGCGCGAAGCGGTCCAGGACGATCTTCTCGCCGAGGTTGGCGTTGGCCTCGTCCACGTACGCCTGGACGGTCTTGCCGGCCTCGATCTCGGAGGCGAGCAGCGCGGCCAGGTCGGCCGGGGAGGTCGCGGCGACGTGCGCGGCGAGCGTGTTGGCGACGGCCTGGAACTTCTCGCCCTTGGCGACGAAGTCGGTCTCGCACTTCAGCTCGAGCAGAACGCCGGAGGTCTTGTCGTCGGAGATGAGCGAGACGACCGCGCCGTTCTCGGCAGAGCGGCCCTCGCGCTTGGCGACGCCCTTCTGGCCCTTGATACGGAGCGCCTCGACGGCCTTGTCGACGCTGCCGTCGGCCTCGTCGAGCGCCTTCTTGCAGTCCATCATGCCGGCGCCGGTGAGCTCGCGGAGCTTCTTGACGTCAGCGGCGGTGTAGTTCGCCATGAGTCTGTGTTTCTCTCTCGAAGTCTGAAAGATCTACGGGTGAACGGCGGGGGCGGTGCGCATGGCACCGGCCCCCGCCGTCAGTCAGCCGTGACGGAGGTGTCAGGCCTGCTCGGTCTCGGCGGCAGCCTCGACCTCGGCGGTCTCGGCGGCGGCCTCGGCCGGCTCGGCGTCCGCGGCCTTCTCGGTCTCGGCGGAGGCCTGGACCTCGGCGTCGTCCTTCTTGTCGCCCTCGAGCAGGTCGCGCTCCCACTCGGCGAGGGGCTCGCCGGCGGCCTTCTCGCCCGGCTTCGAGTCACCGGTGGCGGCACCGGAACGGGCGATGAGGCCCTCGGCGACGGCGTCGGCGATCACGCGGGTGAGCAGGGTGACGGAGCGGATCGCGTCGTCGTTGCCCGGGATCTTGTAGTCGACCTCGTCGGGGTCGCAGTTGGTGTCGAGGATCGCGACGACCGGGATGTGGAGCTTGCGCGCCTCACCGACGGCGATGTGCTCCTTCTTGGTGTCGACGATCCAGACGGCGCTGGGGACCTTCTGCATCTCGCGGATGCCACCGAGGGTCTTCTCCAGCTTGGCCTTCTCGCGGGAGAGGACCAGGAGCTCCTTCTTGGTGAGGCCGGAGGCGGCCACGTCCTCGAAGTCGATGAGCTCGAGCTCCTTCAGACGCTGAAGGCGCTTGTAGACGGTGGAGAAGTTGGTGAGCATGCCACCGAGCCAACGCTGGTTGACGTACGGCATGCCGACGCGCGTCGCCTGCTCGGCGATGGCCTCCTGGGCCTGCTTCTTGGTACCCACGAACATGATGGAGCCGCCGTGCGCGACGGTCTCCTTGACGAACTCGTAGGCGCGGTCGATGTACGACAGCGACTGGAGCAGGTCGATGATGTAGATGCCGTTGCGCTCGGTGAAGATGAAGCGCTTCATCTTCGGGTTCCAGCGACGGGTCTGGTGACCGAAGTGGACGCCGCTTTCCAGCAGCTCCCGCATCGTGACGACGGCCATGGCCATCTCCTTGAGGTACTCGGTTCCGCGACCGCAGGATTGCTGTCGCGCCTGACGCCCCACGCGCCGTGCCACGAAGGACCGAGAGGCGCGGCCACCGTCCGCTGAGAGGGAGGTGGCGGGGCGTGCGAAGTCGACCCGGTCACCCGGGTCGCCACAAGAAGTGTACGGGACCCTTCGCGTGTCGGGTGACGGCGTTGTCCACAACCGGCGAGTACTCCACAGCCGGGGCCCAAGATCCCCCGGCAGCGGCCCTCCGGGGGAGGGTTCCGGCATGCAGCGGACACACACGACCACGGTCCCGCCTCGGGCACGGAAGCCGGTACGGGCACGGACATGGGCACGAGTACGGGTGCGGGTGCGGGCACGAGTACGGGCGCGGGCGGGGGCATGGGCATGGGTGCCGGGGGCGGCCCGCCTCGTTCCCTTACTCCTGGCACTCGGCCTTCTCACGCTCGGCGCCGACGCTCCGGCCGGAGCGTCGGCGCGCACGCCGGGCGACCCGTCGGCCGAGGCGCCCGCCCCGACCGGCTCCGGCTCCGGCTCCGACAACGGCTCCGGCTCCGGCTCCGGCTCCGACTCCGACTCCGACTCCGACTCCGACAACGGCACCCGGTCCTGGCCCCTCGCGGGGCGGCCGGTGGTGGTACGGGGCTGGGAGCCGCCCGCCGGTCCGTACGCGCCCGGTCACCGGGGCGTCGATCTCGCCGCACCGCCCGGCACCCGGGCTCTGGCGGTCGCGTCCGGACGCGTCGTGTTCGCGGGCCGGGTGGCGGGGCGCGGGGTTCTCACCGTGGAACTGGCGGAGAGCGGCGATCCACCGCTGCGCACCACGTACGAACCCGTGCGCCCGTCGGTGCGCGTCGGCGACGAGGTCCGGGCGGGCGCACCGGTAGCGGTGACGGAAGCGGGCCCTTCGCACTGCACGCGGGGGTGTCTCCACTGGGGTGTGCGGCGCGGGGACACCTACGTCGACCCGCTCTCGCTGCTGCCGTCCGCCCTGCTGAGGCGGGGCCCGTCACGGCTGCTTCCGGTGTCGGGCGTCCCCCTGCCCGAAGAGGCCGGGCGGCGGGTTCAGCCCCGTACGCCGCGCAGGATCATGGCGACGGCGGTCTCGGCGATCACGCCCGGTTCCTCGGCCACGACCAGCTCGATCCGGCGCACCGCCGCGTCGACGGAGCCCTGGAGCAGCATCGCCGCGAGCCTCGGCTGGGTGTGCCCGAGGTCGCCCAGGGCCTCGACGATCATGGTGATCAGTCCGCCGTGCGCGGCCCTGATCTTCTCGCGGGCCCCGGCGTCGAGCTCGCTGGCGGAGATGGCGACCACGGCACGGTGGCGCCGGTCCTCGACCAGTTCGAGCTGCTTGCGGACGTACGCCTCGATCTTCTCCTCGGGCGTGGTGGCCCGAGCCATGGCGTTCTCCACCTCGGCCGCCCACACGGGGAAGTCGACGGCGCAGAGTTCCTCGACGACGGCGGCGCGGGAACGGAAGTACTCGTACACCGACGACCTGGCGAGACCCGTGCGTTCGGCGAGCGCGGGGAAGGTCAATGCCTCCGTCCCGCCCTCGGAAAGCAGGGAGCGCGCGGCGTCCAGGAGGGCGCCGCGCTGCATGGTCCGGTGCTCGGCCACGGAGGCCGCTCGAATCCTGGGCACGGCTCCACTGTACGGCGGGGGGTGTGCCCGTGAAGTGCCCTACCTCGGCGTCCGGCGGGAGGAGAGGCGGCCGGGCGCGCCGGTCAGCGGCCGGCGTCGGCCAGTTTCGCGCGGAGCTGGAGGACCGACTTGGTGTGGATCTGGCTGACCCGGCTCTCGGTGACTCCGAGGACGTTGCCGATCTCGGCGAGCGTGAGGCCCTCGTAGTAGTAGAGCGTGACCACGGTCTTCTCCCGGTCGGGGAGCGTATTGATGGCGCGGGCGAGCAGACGTCTGAGCTCGCGGCCCTCGGCGACCTCCACCGGATCGTCGGCGGCGGTGTCCTCCAGCGTGTCCATCAGGCTGAGCCGGTTGCCGCCTTCCCCGCCGACGTGCAGCAGCTCCTCCAGGGCCACTACGTTCGCCAGCGACAACTGACTGAAGACAGCGTGCAGTTCCTCCAGGGCGATCCCCATCTCGGCGGCGACCTCGGACTCCGACGGGGTGCGCCGCAGCTGCGCTTCGAGCGTGGCGTACGCGCGCTCGACGTTCCGCGCCTTCTGACGCACGGAGCGCGGGATCCAGTCCAGCGCACGGAGTTCGTCGATCATCGCGCCCCGGATGCGCGTGATCGCGTACGTCTCGAACTTGATGGCCCGCTCGATGTCGAACTTCTCGATGGCGTCGATCAGTCCGAAGACGCCCGAGGACACGAAGTCCGCCTGCTCGACATTGGACGGGAGCCCCACGCTGACCCGGCCCGCGACGTACTTGACGAGCGGTGAGTAGTGCAGGATCAGTTGCTCCCGCAGCCGCTCGTCTCCCGTGGACTTGTACGTACGCCACAACTCTTCGAGGGAGGAAGGGGCGGAGGGCCGCACAGTGCCACGCGCAGCGGGTGGTACTGCCGCGCGGTCAGACCCGGAGGTGTGCTGGGGCATGTGGTGCCTTGAGCCGTTCTGCCGTGAAGTACTGGGGACTTGTGGGGAGTGAAGACCTGTGAGCGTAGCGTGACTGGGGCCTCGCGGCGCGCGTCGGACGGGGACGGGTGGAGCGCACGGATGCCGCGCGCGCTCCCGCCGCCGGGCGTACCGGACGACCGGGGCCGACGCCGTACGCATCGGCCCCGGGAGTGGCGCCGCACGAACTCCGTAGGTCACCCCGCTTACCTTTTCACCCGAATGCCCCAGGTCAAGTACCGCCTCGCCGGGCGTCGTCGTTGGGTCTCGGCCCGGACGCCGGACGCCAGGTGTCGCCCTCCCGTTCGACGAACCCCAGTGAGTGCAGTTCGTACAGTCGCGCGAGCGTCTCGTCGGCCGAAGTGCCCGCGGACCGGGCGACGTCGCGCACCCGGGCGGTCCCTTCACGGGGCAGCGCTTCCAGGACCGCGGAGGCGACCGGGCCGAGCAGGTCGCGCGGGAGCACGGGCCCGCGGCGGAGCGGGGCGAGGTCGCCGATGTCGCCGACCAGTTCGGCCACTTCGGCCGCGTCGGTGACCAGTACCCCTTCGCCGCGCAGCAGTTCGTGGACGCCTGCCGACAGTCCGCTGGTCGCGGGCCCCGGTACGCCCATGGTGAAGCGGCCGAGCCGTTGGGCGCCCCGGGCGGTCACCAGGGAGCCGCTGCGGTATTCGGCCTCGACCACGACCGTGCCCCTGGTCAGCGCGGCGATCACCCTGTTGCGGAGGACGAACCTGCTGCGGGTCGGGTGGGTGCCCGGTGGTAACTCCCCCACCAGCAGGCCCTCCCGCGCGATCCGGCCGATCAGCTCCGCGTGGCCCCGCGGGTAGGGGACGTCCACCCCGCACGCGAGGACCGCGACCGTCGCGCCTTTGGCGGCCAGCGCTCCCCGGTGCGCCGCGCCGTCCACGCCGAAGGCGGCTCCGGAGACCACCACCCAGCCCCGCTCCGCGAGCCCCGCGCCCAGCGTCGCCGCCATGTGGGCGCCGTACGGGGTACAGGCCCGCGCGCCGACCACCGCGACCGAACGCAGCGCCCAGAGCCGCAGGTCGGGGCCGCCCCGGATCCAGAGCCCCACCGGACGGGCGTCGCCGAGGTCGTCCAGCTGCCCGGGCCACTCCGGGTCGCCCGGGACGACGAACCGCCCTCCGGCCAGGGCCATCGCCTCCAGGTCCCGCTCCGGGTCGGCCGCGGCGGCCCGCATGCGGTATCCGGCGAGCCGGGCCGCCGTCATCCCGGGCAGGCTCTGGGGCGACCCGTCGTACGCGGTCAGGCGGCGCAGTACCTCGACGGGCCCGTGCGCGCGCAGCCACCGGCCGGCCCGCTCGTCCCCGGGTTCGACGATCCTGGTGAGCGCGGCCCGCGCCAGCCGTACGGTGTCCGGCCCGCAGCTCCCGGTAGGTTCCGGGTGTTCTTCCCGGTGTTCCGGGTGTTCCGCGTGTTCCCGGTGTTCCGGGATTCCGGGTGTCCTCGCGTCCGTGCCGCCTTCCCCCGGCTGCCCCGCCTTCCCCGACTGCCCCGCCTTCTCCAGCTGCCCCGTCTGCCCCGTCTGCCCCGGATCCTCCGTCTTCTCCCGGTCCTGCGGCCGGGCCCCCCACCGTTCCCCTGTCACGAGGCCCTCGCCTTCATCGGCACTCCGCGCTGGACACCGGTGCGCAGCTCAAGAGCGACGGCCACGTCCGAAGCGTCCGGGCGGTCCGCGCCGCGCAGGTCCGCGACGGTCCAGGCGACCCGCAGGACCCGGTCCAGCCCACGCGCAGTCAGGGCACCGCGCTCCATGTCCCGTTCGGCGGCGGTCAGCGCTCCGGGGGCGGCGAGCAGCCGGGTCCGCAGCTCGTGGCCCGGCACCTCGCTGTTGGTGGTCCAGGGCGTGCCGGCCAGCCGCTCGGCGGCGCGCGCACGGGCCTCCCGCACCCGGGCGGCCACGGCCTCGGTCGACTCGCCCCGGCCGCCGCCTTCCACCAGGTCCGCGCGGGTCACCGCCTCCACCTCGACGCGCAGGTCCACCCGGTCGAGGAGCGGTCCGGAGAGCCGGGCCTGGTAGCGGCGCACCACTGCGGGCGGGCATTCGCATCCGGCCCCGCCCAGACTGTGCCGGCCGCAGGGACACGGGTTCGCCGCCAGCGCCATCAGGAAGCGCGCCGGCAGTCTGACCACGCCCGCCGCCCGGGCCACCACGACGTGTCCGGACTCCAGGGGCTGGCGCAAGGCGTCCAGGGCCCTGGCCGAGAACTCGGGGGCCTCGTCCATGAACAGCACCCCGCGATGCGCAAGGGAGACCGCGCCGGGTCTCGGCAGTCCGTTGCCGCCGCCGATGAGCGACTGCATGGTGGCCGAATGATGCGGGGCGCAGTACGGCGGGACACTCACCAACGGCTCGCCCGGCGGGAGGATTCCGGCGACCGAGTGCACCGCCGTCACCTCCAGGGCTTCCCGCCGGGTCAGTGGTGGCAGGATGCCCGGCAGCCGTTCGGCCAGCATCGTCTTGCCCGCGCCCGGGGGGCCCGAGAGCAGCAGATGGTGTCCGCCCGCCGCGGCGATCTCCAGGGCCCTGCGCGCTCTGCTCTGTCCGGCGACATCGCGCAGGTCCTTGCGGTACGTCCCGCCCGGTCCGCCGGCCGGGGCGAGCCCCGCGCCGAACCCGGAGCCGGGCACCATCAGCCCGGCGAGCAGGGCGTCGGGGCGGCTCACCTGGCCCGCCGGTTCGTCGGGGACGGGTTCGTCGCTGAGGATCGCGATCAGCTGGCGCAGGCTCCGTACGCCGAGGACCGAGACGCCCGGGACCAGTGCCGCCTCCCCGGCGGTCTGCTCCGGGACCACCACGTGGTCGTACCCCGCTTCGGCGGCGGCGAGGACGGCGGGCAGCACCCCGCGTACCGGGCGCACCCGCCCGTCCAGGCCCAGCTCGCCGATCATGACGACGTCGGCGATCGCCGACGGATCGATCCGCTCGGCGGCGCCGAGTACGGCGCACGCGACGGCGAGGTCGAACCCGGAGCCGGATTTCGGTACGGAGGCCGGGGAGAGACCGACCGTGAGCTTCTTCTGCGGCCACTCGGCACCGGAGTTGACGACGGCCGCTCTGACCCGGTCCCTGCTCTCGACCAGGCTCTTGTCCGGCAGCCCGACCAGCGTGAAGGCCGCCACTCCCGGTTCCAGGTCCGCCTGGACCTCCACCACCACGCCCTCCACGCCGACCAGGGCGACGGAACAGGCTCGCGCGAAGCCCATCTCAGGCCACCCCCCGGGCGTGCTCGGCGACCGGGCCGCCCCGCCGGGGCACGATCACCCCGACGAGGTCGATGCGGACGCCGCCCCTCGGTGGCCCCCCGTGCGCGTCGAGCCACAGCTCCGCGAGCCGCCGCAGCCGCTCCGCCTTGACCGGGGTGATCGCCGCCATCGGGTGCTGGTACGCCGTCGATCTGCGGGTCTTCACCTCGCAGACGACGAGTGCGTCTCCGTCGCGCGCGACGATGTCGATCTCTCCGGCCCGGCAGCGCCAGTTGCGCTCCACCACGGCCATCCCCGCGTCGGTCAGCAGCCGCGCCGCCAACTCCTCGCCGTACCGCCCGAGTGCCCCTCGTGCGTTCTTCATCCGGCACCACCTCCGGCACCGACTCTGCGCGGAGCGGCCGATCCTTGTGGATCTTGGTGGACAACTTCCCGGATGTGGAAAACCCGGCCACCCTTGAGGATGACCGGGTCGCCCGGATTGACGGGCCGAGGAAACGATCCGTCTCACTATCGCGTGCTGCTGCGCCCGCCCCATGTGCCGTTTCACCGAACTCTGCGGCCCACCGCACACCCCGTGTGCCCTTTCAGGGACCCCGCAGCCCGCTTCACAGACCCCGCGGCCCGCTTCACACACCCGCGGAAAGGTTCTTCCCGCCCTCGCGAGGCGGTCCGTCAGCCTCCCGGGAGTTCGAGATCGCTCTTGTTGAGCTCCTCGATGTTCACGTCCTTGAAGGTCAGCACACGCACCTGCTTGACGAATCTCGCCGGCCGGTACATGTCCCAGACCCAGGCATCCGCCATGGACACCTCGAAGAACACTTCCCCCTGGACCGAGTGCACCTGCATCTCGTAGTCGTTGGTGAGGTAGAAGCGACGTTCGGTCTCGATCACGAATTTGAACAGACCGACGACGTCGCGGTACTCCCGGTAGAGCTTCAGCTCCATCTCGGTCTCGTACTTTTCGAGGTCCTCGGCGCTCATGGCATGCGTCCCCTTCAGCCGTGCGTTCCCCCATTGTGCTGCAGCCGGTGACGCCCCCGGACGTTCAAGCGATTTCGGGGGCGAGAATCAGCGGAACACTCGGAGAACCCTCGTCGAGCAGCCTGCGCAGCAGCTCGGCGAGCTTGGTCGGGTACACCGTCTCACGGGTCGCCTGCAGTTCGGCGGAAGTCCACCACCTGAGACCCGTGACACTGCGGCGCTCCAGGTCGGTCAGGCCCCCCAGGTCGGTGGCGGTCCGTTCCGTTCGCGCGAGAAAGTACGACTCGTCCTGTTCCCAGCGACGCCCGTCGAACGGGAAGGAACATCTGCGCTTCCAGAGCACCGGGCCGAGTTCGACCTCCGTGATGCCGGTCTCCTCCGCGAGCTCGCGGCGGGCGGCCTCTTCGTGGCTCTCGTCGCCCTCCAGCCCGCCGCCGGGCGTGAACCACCAGGTGGTGCCGGGGTCGTCGGGCTCGAAACCGTGCATCAGCAGAATCCGGTCCTGCGGGTCGAGGAGCACGACCCGCGCGACCGTCCGGATCTCAGCGGCCACCCGCCACCGCCTTCGCCTTCGCGGACTTCCCGCGCCGCGTCCACGCGGCGACCGGCCCGTAGGCGCAGCCGGCCAGGATCAGCACCACACCCACCACCACGGCGCCGAGCTGAAGCGGCAGCGGCCCCTGGGACGAGATGCCGCCGGGAAGTCCGGCGAACCCCTCGGCCCGGTCGAGCATGTGCCCGGACGGCCAGGCCACCGCGTCGACCCGTGCCTCGACCGCGGTGCGCGGCACCGAGCCCTGTCCCTCCTCCGTCAGGTGGACGCGGGAGTCCAGGGAGATCGCACGGTCGTCACCGAGCAGGAAGAGCTCTCCCTCGGGGACCTCCGCACTGAACTCCGTGGAAGCGGCCTGTCCGGAGTCGCCGGAAGCACCGGAGTCGCTGGAGGTACCGGAAGAAGCTCCGGAAGCCCCGGAGCCGCTGAGGCCGCCGGAGGCGCCGTCAGCACCCGCCGGTGTCCGCAGATACGGTTCCTCGACCGGCTCGTCGTTGACGGTGAGCCGGCCCTTCGCGTCGCAGCAGACCACCGTGTCGCCGCCGATCCCGATGACCCGCTTGACCATCGGGGAGCCGCTCCACGCCTTGTCGGTGAAGACCACGACGTCGCCGCGCCGCACCTCGTCGCCCGTGATCCGCTGCGCGAGCACCTTGGCCCCGGTCTCCACGGTCGGGGACATCGACCCGGTCGGCACGGTGTACGGCCGGTACACCAGCGCCGCCCAGGCGAACCCGCCGAGGAAGAGCACACAGCCGACGGCCACGACCAGGCCCGACAACACATTGCCGAGCCGGCCGCGGCCGTCTCCCGTACGTCCTGCACCACTCATCCCAGCGTCCCCCATCGGAGATCGACAATCGCTGATCCGAGTCGGCACACTACCCGTCGGTACGGTCCCGGGTCAGCCTCCTGCGACGCCAGAAGACCAGGGGCAGCGCCCCCGCCACACCGAGCGCGGCCGGCGCTGCCGCCGCCGCGGCGTTCAGACCGGGCTGGTCGAAGGTGCTGGGCACGGGCAGCGTCGCCCAGCGGTTGACGGGCCAGGCCACCAGTACGGCACGGCCGACGACGTCGTCCACGGAGACGGTGCCCTGGCCCGGGAGGCTCTGGTGGTACCGGGAGTCCAGGGAGTTCTGGCGGTGGTCTCCCATGACCCAGATCCGGCCCTTCGGAACCTTGATCGGGCCGAACGGCTTGTCGTCGCAGGGGGTGTTGCCCGGGTAGATGAAGGACTTCTCGTCCAGCGCCTTCCCGTTCACCGTGACGGGGCCGTTCAGCTTGCACTCCACCGTGTCGCCGCCGACCGCGATGACCCGCTTGATCAGGTCCTTCTCCTCGGCGGAGGGCATGAGTCCGATGAAGCTGAGGAACTTCTGCGCGATGTTCGGGTCGGGCGTGGTGGTGCCCTCCAGCCAGCCGCCGGGGTCGTGGAAGACGACGACCTCGCCGCGTTCCGGCTCGGAGCCGAACCACGGGGTCAGCTTGTCCACCAGCACCCGGTCACCGCGCTGGAGCGTGTCCTGCATCGAGTCCGAGGGAATCGAGAACGCCTGGACCAGGAAGGTCTTGATCAGCAGAGCCAGAACGAGCGCGATCCCGATGAGGAGCGGCAGCTCCTTCCAGAAGGAACGTTGCTTGGGGCCCGAGGCGGCGCCGTCCGGGGCGTCGTCATCCCCCGTCCGGTCCGCCGCCGTCTCCGAGGGGTCCCCGGTCCGTCCGGGCCGGTCCTCGGGTTCGTCGTGTCCGGATCGTGCGCCGACCGCCAAATCCCCCACATCCACTCCTCAATCCGTGCCACCGCCCGCGCCGGATGCGACGCAGGCCCATCACTCCCATAACGAGCGGGAGTTCCGCAGGGGTCGGGAGCGGGATCATTCCGTAGGGATCCTGGTGGGACACACTATGCGAGAGACGCGGCGCGGCCGACGCTCCCGACGCCGCGTCCGGAACCCCCGCGAACGCGTCGCGCTGCCCCAGCGTGGCCCAGTGCCCCGCAGGCCAGGCGATGACCACGGCGCGCCCCACGACGTCCGAGAGCGGCACAGTGCCGTGGAAACCGTTGCCGAGGTGGTAGCGGGAGTCGGCGGAATTGGACCGGTGGTCGCCCATCACGAAGATCCGGCCCTCGGGAACCTTTACCTCGAATTGGATGGCCGATGGCACATCCCCAAGGTTCAGGTAGGGCTCGTCGACGGCCACCCCGTTGACCGTGAGCCGGCCGTCCTTCCCGCAGCACTTCACGGTGTCCCCGCCGACCGCGACCACACGCTTGATCAGGTCCTGTTCGTCGGCGGAGGGCAGCAGTCCGATGAAGGTGAGGAACTCCTTCGCCTGCCGGATCCCGACCGGCGCCGTGCCGGTGCCCACCGTCTCGCCCTCCCCCAGCCAGCCGCCGGGGTCCTTGAAGACCACCACGTCGCCCCGCTGCGGTTCGGCGTTGAACCACGGCGTCATCTTGTCGACCAGAACCCGGTCGCCGATCCGGATGGTCTGTTCCATCGAGCCCGAGGGGATCACGAAGGCCTGGACGACGAAGGTCTTGAGGAGCAGGGCTATGAGCAGCGCGAACACGAGCAGGAGGGGGATCTCGGTCACCCTGGACCTGCGACGCCGCCGCGCGACCCGGCGCGCCAGCCTGCGGCGCTCGGCCCGGGTCGGTGCCGAACGCGCGCCCCCGGTCCCGGCCGGGGAAGCGGAACGGCCCGCGTCCCCGGTGTCGTACGAGGCCCCCGCGTCCCCGGTGTCGTACGAGGCCCCCTCGGGACCGGAGCCGTGGGAAGCCCCCTCAGGACCGGACCCGTACGAAGACCCCTCGGGGGCAGACCCGTACGAAGACCCCTCGGGACCGGAGCCGTACGAGGACCCTCCTCCGGGACCGGAGCGGCTCCCGCGGCCGCGGCTACCCATGCGAGCCGCCCGGCTCCGGTACGCCGTCGAACGCGCCGGAACCGGCCAGGGATCCCGCCCGGCTCCAGGGCCAGCCGATCCAGTCCACCCGTCCGATCACCTCGTCGACGGGCACCATGCCGCCCCCGGGCTCCCCGAGGTGGCTGCGGGAGTCGCTGGACCGGTCCCGGTGGTCGCCCATCATCCACAGGGTGCCGTCGGGGACGACGATGTCGAACGGCACCCGGGAAGGGGCGTCCCCCGCGTGCAGGTACTCCTCGTCCAGGGGGGTGCCGTTCACTTCCAGCCGGCCCTCCGTGTCGCAGCAGACCACGTGGTCGCCGCCCACCCCGACGACGCGTTTCACGAAGTCGGTGTCCGGGGCGTCGGCGAGGCCCAGGACCGCGGCGGCGCCGCGCAGCAGCCCGGTGACGGGGTTACCGCCGGCGGTCTCCGGGAGGAAGGAGCCGGTGCCGTCGAAGACCACGACGTCCCCCCTCTCCGGCACGGAGCCGAAACGGTACGCCAGCTTGTTCACGAACACCCGGTCCCCGACCCGCAGCGTGGACTCCATGGAGCCGCTCGGGATGAGGAAGGGCTGCACGACGAAGGCGCTGAGGAGGAGCACGGCGGCCGGCAGGGCGGCGCAGAGCAGAGCCGCCCGCCGCAGCGCGGGGCCGCGCCCGGCCCGATCGCCGCCGTCCCGCCCCGGCGGACCGGCCGCACCGGACCCGTCGGACTCACCGGGGGGCTGGGGCCCGTCGGGATCGGGGGACGTACCGCCAAAAGGCCCGAGAGCCCCGGAACGCGAAAAGCGCGACCGCGCCCCCGGACCTTTCGCAGGTCCGGCGGAGCGATCGCGCTTCGTGTGCTGTTCTTCCGTGTCCATCGCGGCCGAAGCCTATCCGGCCGCGCTGTGGACGTCGGTGTCAGCTCAGCGGTCGCGCTTCTCCTTGATCTTCGCGGCCTTGCCGCGCAGCTCACGGAGGAAGTACAGCTTGGCGCGACGGACGTCACCGCGGGTGACGAGCTCGATCTTCTCGAAGATCGGGCTGTGCACCGGGAAGGTGCGCTCGACGCCGACGCTGAAGGAGACCTTGCGGACCGTGAAGGTCTCGCTGACGCCCGCGCCCTGGCGGCGGATGACGATGCCCTTGAACTGCTGGATACGGGAGCGGTTGCCCTCGATCACGCGCACGTGGACGTTGACGGTGTCACCGGCGCGGAACGCCGGGAGGTCCGAACGCAGGGAGGCGGCGTTGACGCCATCGAGCAGGGAAGCCATTGTGTCTGCTTTCTTCGCCGATGCCACAGGTCATCGACGGGAGATCGTCTGGAAGATCGAAGTGCTGATCACGCCGGTCGGACGTCGTTCCCCCTGTGGCAGGGGCGCACGCCGGACGTACAGCAGCTGCTCATTCTTCCACGTCGGAAGGCCTGCGCCAAAATCGGCCACCGGGCTCCGGTGCCCAGCCGAGGATCGAGAGGATCTCCCGGTCCTTCTTGTCGAAGTCGCTCGCGGCGCAGCGTTCGATCAGATCGGGCCTGTTCAGCGCGGTACGGGCGAACGCCTGGTCCCGTCGCCACCGTGCGATCTTCCCGTGGTGGCCGGTGAGCAGCACGTCGGGGATGGCCCGGCCGCGCCACTCGGGCGGCTTGGTGTAGACGGGGCCTTCCAGCAGGTTGGCCATGGCGCCGGGGGCGAAGGAGTCGTCGCGGTGCGATTCGGCGTTGCCGAGGACGCCGGGCAGCAGGCGGGCCACCGCCTCGGTGATCACGAGGACGGCGGCTTCCCCGCCGGCCAGCACGTAGTCGCCGATGGAGACCTCGACGACCGGCATGCGGGTGGCGTACTCCTCCATCACACGGCGGTCGATGCCCTCGTACCGCGCCGGGGTGAAGACCAGCCACGGCCGCTCGGAGAGTTCGACCGCGAGTTCCTGGGTGAAGGGGCGCCCGCTGGGCGTGGGCACGACCATGACGGGACTGTGAGCGCCGGCCTCGTAGCCGTCGGCGAGCACCTGGTCGAGGGCGTCGCCCCACGGTTCGGTCTTCATGACCATGCCGGGTCCGCCGCCGTACGGGGTGTCGTCGACCGTGTTGTGGCGGTCGTACGTCCACTCCCGCAGGTCGTGGATGTGCACGCCGAGGCTGCCCCGGGCGCGGGCCTTGCCCACGAGCGAGACGTTCAGCGGGTCGAGGTACTCGGGGAAGATCGTGACGACGTCGAGCCGCATTACGCCTTGCTCCCCGCGTCGGTCCCGGAGCCTTCGCCGGGGCCCTCGCCGTCGGCCTCCTCGTCGCGCGAGGAGGCGACGACCGCCTCGCTCTCGTCGATCAGGCCGGCCGGCGGGGTGATGACGGCCCGCTGCTCCTCCAGGTCGATCTCGGTGACGATCTCCTCGACGAAGGGGATCATCACCTCGCTGCCGTCCGGGCGCTCCACGATGAACAGGTCCTGCGAGGGCAGATGGGTGATCTCGGTGATCCGGCCGATCTCGGTTCCGTCCGCGAGCACCACGTCGAGGTCGATCAGCTGGTGGTCGTAGAACTCCTCCGGGTCCTCCGGGAGCTCGTCCGGGTCGACCTCGGCGATCAGCAGGGTGTTGCGCAGCGCCTCGGCGCCGGTCCGGTCGTGCACGCCCGCGAAGCGGAGCAGCAGCCGGCCGCTGTGCACCCGGCCGGTCTCGATCGTGAGCGGTCCCGTTTCCGCCGGGTCGGTGGCGAGCACGGCACCGGGGCCGAGTCGCAGCTCGGGCTCGTCCGTGCGGACCTCGACGGTGACTTCGCCCTTGATGCCGTGGGCGCGGCCGATCCGCGCAACTACCAACTGCACGCTGATTCTCCGATTGATGGGGCGGACGCGGGCGGCCGGCGGGAGCCGGGCGTCAGCGCCGGGGGTACGGGAGGGCCGCCCCGGGCACCCCTCGGGGCCGGAGCGACGACAAGGGCCGGGGACGGCTGTGAAGCCCTCCCCGGCCCTTGCCGGTGTTCAACTCTTTCAGCGCACCTGGTCCACGTCGACGAGGTCGACACGGATGCCGCGGCCGCCGATGGCGCCCACGACCGTGCGCAGAGCACGCGCGGTGCGGCCGTTGCGGCCGATCACCTTGCCGAGGTCGTCGGGGTGTACCCGGACCTCCAGCACGCGCCCGCGGCGCAGGTCACGCGAGGCGACCTGCACATCGTCGGGGTTGTCGACGATGCCCTTCACGAGGTGCTCGAGAGCCTCCTCGAGCATGCTCAGGCCTCGGTCGACTCGGCAGCGTCGGCCGCCTCGTCAGCCTTCTTCTCGGACTTCTTGGCCTTCGGGGTGATGGCTTCACCCTTGGCCTCGTCACCGTCGGAGGTCAGGGCCTCGAACAGGGCGCGCTTGTCAGCCTTGGGCTCCGGCTGCAGCAGCGGCGCGGGGGCCGGGAGGCCCTTGTGGGCCTGCCAGTCACCGGTGAGCTTGAGGATCGCGAGGACCGGCTCGGTCGGCTGGGCGCCGACGGACAGCCAGTACTGCGCGCGCTCCGCGTTGACCTCGATGCGGGACGGGTTCTGCACCGGGTGGTACAGACCGATCTCCTCGATGGCCCGGCCGTCACGGCGGGTACGGGAGTCGGCGACGACGATGCGGTAGTGAGGCGAACGGATCTTGCCCAGACGCTTCAGCTTGATCTTGACTGCCACGGGAGTGGTGTCTCCTGGTCTTGACGGGATTGGGCACAACAAAATGCCACGTGGGGTTGTGGCACTCGAGGTGCCCGATGGACGCGTCAGCCGGAGGAGAGAGGGGTCCTGTGCGACTGTCGAGTGCAGCTGTCCATTGTGCCACACACCATCGACTCACCCCACCGCGACGGTGGCTTCCGGGATACGGAACGGCTTCCCGCAGCCCCCGCAGACGATCGGCGCCTGGGCGAGGACCGAGGGGACGACCCGGACGTTGCGTCCGCAGTCGCAGACGGCCTTGACGCGGACGCCGCCGCCGGACGAGCCGTGGCGGGCCGCCGGGCCCCGGAAGGACCGCTTGGTGTCGGCCGCCGTCGCCACGGTGTGCGCCTTCAGCGCGCGCTGGAGGCGCTCGGCCGTGGGCCGGTACCGCCGCTTCGCCTCCGGGTTGAGGGTGACCAGGGAGAAACCGCTGCTGGGGTGGGGCTCCTCGGTGTGGTCGAGGCCCAGCTCTTCGGCGATCGCGAGAAAACGTCGGTTGTGGTAACGGCCGGCGCGGGAGGTGTCGCGGACACCTCGGGCGGCGGCGATGCCGTGGACTGCCTCGTGGAGCAGTCGCTCGAAGGAGAGTTCGGCGCCACAGGCGGACGAGGACTCTCCGATCAGGGACTCGGGTGCGGCGAGATCGGGCAGCTCGGGGTGGTACCGCTGAATGTCGGCCCACGCCTGCGCCAGCTCTGCGGCAAGTACAGGTGGTGTCGTGCTCACGTCGTGATAACGAGCCTGGGGGCCTCGGTGTTCCTATTCCGGGGCATCCCAAATAATTTGCACGTACCAGCCGGTTGGCGGCGATGCCCCGTGTACGCGGGCGGGTACGCCGATCTGCGGAGAAGCCTCACAGCTCCCACCAAGGCCGTACGTAATAACGCGTAGACGCTCTGGTCGGAGTGCACGGGTCCGTACCGCTTTCGCATGCTTTCGCGATCGCCGGGCGGGGGCCCCGGGCCGCCACGGAGGCCTGCGGCGGGGCTCGTGACCGAGGGATCCACCCGGCCCGCACGCGGTCGGGGCGAGGCTACCGCTCCCGCCGCCCGAACGGAGCACCGGCCCCGCCCACCGTTCCCGGACGCGGCGGGGCGCACCCGCGGGCGGTCCGCCGAGCTCCGCGACCACCCCCGTGACCACGGCGTACGCGGTCCCCGGGGCGTTCGACGTGCTGCGCTCCGGGTGTCGGGTGAGACTGGGCGGAAGGAACGGGAGGCTCGCGTTCCGGATGGCCGCCGCCCACCGCGGACCACCGGACCCGGGTGCCACCCGGCGGACCGCAGGGTCCGCGAAGCGAGTCGGTACCGCCTTCCCGACGGCGAGAGTCGGCGGTGCGGCGCACCCCCGCCCCCACAGGGCGCACGACCGGGGCGCGCAATGAATGACCCTGCGCCCCCTGGACGCGGCGGCTGATGCGCAGTTCCCTGACATACGGGGACGCCGACGCCCGCACGCGGGGCGCCCATTCGGGCACGACCGAACCCTCTTGGCGATTGGGGTACATCCATGACACCAACGCTCGTCCGGAACCACAGGTACGCGGACACCCCCGCTCCGGTGGACACCGGTACCCGTGCCCGCGACTGGGCAGAGATCCAGGAGCGGATGCTGTCACCGCTGTACGAAGCGGTCTACGAACGGCTCGAAGTCGGATCCGGCACGCGCCTGCTCTCCCTCGGCTGCGGCTCCGGGCTCGCCCTGCTGATCGCGGCGGCCCGCGGAGCCAGGGTCACCGGGGTGGACACCGACCACGACCGGCTCGCCCTGGCCCGGGAACGGCTGCTGCCCCCGGGCGCGGAGGGGCCGGGCGGAAGAGCCGGGCCGCACGGCCCGAGCACCGGCGCACCCGCGCGCCTGGTCGACGGTCTCCCGGCGGCGGTGCCCGCGGACGGGGCACCGTACAACCTGGTCACCGCCTTCGACCCGATCGGCTGCACGGCGGGCGACGGGGAGGAGCTCACCCCCGCGCTGGAGTCCGCCGTACCGCTGGCGGCCCGGGGCGCGACCGTGGTGCTGACCGGCTGGGGGCCGCCCGAGCGGTGCGCCACGGCGGCGGTGCTGGAGGTGGCGGACCGGCTGGCGAACCCGTCCGGCGGCGGGCGCTCCGGCACCCGGCGCCCGGCGCGGCGGGACGATCTGGAGGAGGTCGCCTCCCGGGCGGGGCTGAAACCGGACGGCTCGGGCCGGGTGTCCTGCCCGTTCGGCTACGCGGACCTGGACAGCGCGGTCCGCGGGCTGCTCTCGACGGGGCTCTTCGACGCCGCGGTGGCGGCGACGGACTGCGGACAGGTCGCCAAAGAGGTCGCGGAGGCACTCCATCCGCACCGGCGGTCCGACGGCACGGTGTGGATGCCGAACGTCTTCCGCTACCTAGTCTGCGTCTGCTGAGATCCGCTCCCGGCACCGGGCGTGCGAGGGACGGACGAGACGGCCCGCCCCTCGCACGCTCCTGTGTGCGGGCCGGGACGCGCTCGCATGCCTGTGTACGGGCCGCGACGGCCCGCCCCGCGCACGCGCTCCTGTGTGTGCGGAGCCCCTCACGCCGGATGCGGCTTCTCCAGCCGGGTGATCCCCGCCGCGCGGTACGCCTCCGCCTCCTCCAGCGTCTCGTCCGCCAGCAGCGCCTCGGCGAGCGAGTCGAGCCGGTCGCGGTTCTCCCGCAGCAGCCGGCAGGCGTCCTCGTAGCACTCGTCGACGATGCGCCGCATCTCCTCGTCGATCGCGTCCAGCGTGGCGGGCGCCGCCGACAGCCCGTACGCCTGCTGGGCGTCGGCCGGGATGGCCGTGAGGCGGCCGACCCGGTGGCTCATCCCCCAGCGTCCGACCATGCCGCGCGCCAGGCTGGTGACCTGTTCCAGGTCGCTCTCGGCGCCCGTGGTGATCACGTCGTAGACCACGTGCTCCGCGGCCATGCCGCCGAGGGCGCCGATGATCCGGCCGCGCAGGTAGTCCTCGGTGTACGCGTACTTGTCGGCGTCCGGGGTGGAGAGCGTCACGCCCAGGGCCCGGCCGCGCGGCACGATGGTGACCTTGCGCACCGGGTCGGCGCCCGGCTGGAGCATGCCGAGCAGGGCGTGGCCGCTCTCGTGGTACGCGGTCCTGCGGCGCTCCTCCTCCGGCATGACCAGGGGGCGTTCGGCACCGAGCTGGACCTTCTCCAGGGCCTGGGAGAGGTCCGTCTGCTCCACCTCGGCTCCCTTGCGCTTGACGGCGAGCAGCGCCGCCTCGTTGGCGAGGTTGGCGAGCTCGGCGCCGGTCATGCCGGGGGTGGAGCGGGCCACCCGGGACAGGTCGACGTCGTCGGCGAGCGGGATCTGCCGGGTGTGGATCTTCAGGATGGCCTCGCGGCCGCCCCGGTCCGGCGGGCTGACCTGCACGATGCGGTCGAACCTGCCAGGCCGGGTGAGGGCGGGGTCGAGGACGTCGGCCCGGTTGGTCGCGGCCAGCACGACCACGCCCTCCGAGCCGGAGAAGCCGTCCATCTCGGTGAGGATCTGGTTGAGGGTCTGCTCGCGTTCGTCGTGGCCGCCCATGCCGGCGCCGCCGCCGCGGACCCGGCCGATGGTGTCGATCTCGTCGATGAAGACGATGGCGGGCGCGACCTTGCGGGCCTCGGCGAAGAGCTCGCGCACCCGGCCGGCGCCCACGCCGACGATCATCTCGATGAACTCGGAGGCGGACGCGGAGAAGAACGGCACCCCGGCCTCCCCCGCGACGGCGCGCGCCAGGAGCGTCTTGCCGGTGCCGGGCGGTCCGGC
Organism: Streptomyces sp. NPDC001493; assembly: GCF_053597235.1. Lineage (NCBI taxonomy): Bacteria > Bacillati > Actinomycetota > Actinomycetes > Kitasatosporales > Streptomycetaceae > Streptomyces > Streptomyces sp. NPDC001493. The sequence continues at coordinate 171,322 of NZ_JBSFHV010000008.1, read as the reverse complement.
GAGGAGGACCCCGCCGGGCATGCGGGCGCCCATCTTCCGGTAGGCGTCCGGGTTCTTCAGGAAGTCGACGACGTCGTTGAGCTCGCCCTCCACCTCGTCGATGCCGGCCACGTCCGCGAAGGTGGTGCGGGTGCCGCTCTCCAGGGCGACCGGTTTGGGCGGGGCCTTGCGTCCGAAGCCGCCCATGCCGCCGCCGGGGCCGCCGCGCGACATCCGCCGGGCGATGAACACCCAGAGCAGGACGAGGAGCAGCATCGGCGCGAGCGAGATCAGCAGGTTGGCGAGGAAGCTGCGCTGCTGGACGACCGGCTCGGCGGTGACGGTGACGTCGTCGTCGACCAGTTCGTCCCAGAGGTTGTCGTCGGCGAAGGCCGGCCGCTGGGTGGTGAACTTGGTGTATTCGGTGTCCTCGCCGGGGACCTTCGCCTTCTTCTTCAGCTCGCCCTGGATGGCGTCGCCCTTGGAGTAGATCTTGGAGACGTTCCCGGCGCCGACCTGCTTGGTGAACTCGGTGTACGCGATGGTCGGCTCGTCGTCGCCGTTGAAGAAGGAGAGCACCAGGTTGGCGAGGAGGTAGACGATCAGCGCGGTGAGCAGCAGCCGCCCCCAGCCGCCCGGCATCTTCCGCCGCTGCGGCGGGGGCGGGGGCGCCCCCTCGGAGCGCCAGGGCTGGTCGGGACGATCGCGGGGAGGTACGGGGGTGGTCACACGCTCTCCTCTGCCGACGACCGTGAGTGGCGATATTCGCGACATTAGGTGAGAAAACGCGCCGAAGCTTCCGGAGAGTCCACTCCATGGGCCGTACGCGGCACACCGAAGGGCCGCACCCGACGCCCCGAAGGGCCCGTACGCGGCACGCCGAAGGGGCGCGCACCGTCGTGGTGCGCGCCCCTCCTCACGTACTGCCGGCGCCCGGGAGACGGGCGCCCCGCAGCGGTCAGCCCATGAACTTCTTGAACTCGTCCGGCAGCTCGAAGTCCTTGCCCGGCGCACCCTGGTCCGGCACACCGAAGGCGTTGCCCTGGGCGGCCGCCTGCTCGCGGCGCTCCGCGGCGGCCTGCTCCTCGGCCTTGCGCTTCATCGGGTTGCCGCTCTTGCGCTTGCCCTTGGCCTGCTTGATCTGCTTCTTCTGACGGCCGGGGCCGCCACCCATGCCGGGCATCCCCGGCATTCCGGGCATGCCGCCACCCTGGGCCATCCGCGACATCATCTTGCGGGCCTCGAAGAAGCGCTCCACGAGGTTCTTCACCGCGGAGACCTCGACGCCCGAGCCCTTGGCGATACGGGCCCGGCGCGAGCCGTTGATGATGGTCGGCTCGGCGCGCTCCTTGGGCGTCATCGACTTGATGATCGCGGCGGTGCGGTCGACGTCGCGCTCGTCGATGTTGGCGATCTGGTCCTTGATCTGCCCCATGCCGGGCAGCATGCCGAGCAGCTTGGAGATGGAGCCCATCTTGCGGACCTGCTCCATCTGCGCCAGGAAGTCGTCGAGCGTGAAGTCCTTGCCCTTGCTCGACGCCAGCTTGGAGGCCATTTTGGCGGCCTCTTCCTGGCTGAACGTCTTCTCCGCCTGCTCGATGAGGGTGAGCAGGTCACCCATGTCGAGGATGCGGGAGGCCATGCGGTCCGGGTGGAAGGCGTCGAACTCGTCGAGCTTCTCGCCGTTGGACGCGAACATGATCTGCTTGCCCGTGACGTGGGCGATCGACAGGGCGGCACCACCGCGGGCGTCGCCGTCGAGCTTGGAGAGCACCACGCCGTCGAAGCCGACGCCGTCACGGAAGGCCTCGGCGGTGTTGACCGCGTCCTGACCGATCATCGCGTCGACGACGAAGAGGATCTCGTCCGGGCTGACGGCGTCGCGGATGTCCGCGGCCTGGCGCATCAGCTCCTGATCGATACCGAGGCGGCCCGCGGTGTCGACGATGACGATGTCGTGGACCTTGTTCTTGGCGAACTCGATGGAGTCCTTCGCCACCTGCACCGGGTCGCCGACGCCGTTGCCCGGCTCCGGCGCGTACACGGCGACGCCCGCGCGCTCGGCGACGACGCTCAGCTGGTTGACGGCGTTGGGGCGCTGGAGGTCACAGGCGACGAGGAGCGGGGAGTGTCCCTGCCCCTTGAGCCAGAGGCCGAGCTTTCCGGCGAGGGTGGTCTTACCGGCACCCTGGAGGCCCGCGAGCATGATCACGGTGGGCGGGTTCTTCGCGAACCGCAGCCGCCGGGTCTCCCCGCCGAGGATGGAGACGAGCTCCTCGTTGACGATCTTGACGACCTGCTGGGCCGGGTTCAGCGCGCCGGAGACCTCGGCGCCGCGCGCCCGCTCCTTGACGTTGGCGATGAAGGCACGGACCACCGGAAGCGCGACGTCCGCTTCGAGCAGGGCGATACGGATCTCGCGAGCCGTGGCGTCGATGTCCGCCTCGGACAAGCGGCCCTTGCCCCGGAGGTTCTTGAAAGTCGCGGCAAGGCGGTCGGAGAGAGTATCGAACACGGCGCTCGTCGGTCCTCAGGGTCGGGGGCGTGGCAGGTCGCCTACTAGAGTATCCGGCCCGGACGAGCGGCCGTCCTCGCCGGTGGCGATCGGTACGGAGCAGGGGCCGGCGGGCAGGGCTCGCGGGCGGGGCGTGCCCCCAGACGGGGCGTGCCCCGCCCGGGGGCCGCCGCAGCTCAGCGCAGGGCGGCCTCCAGCGACTTCGCCACCGTGGCGGCCTCCTCGTCGGAGAGGACCGTCCCGTCGGTACGCGTGACGTAGACGGTGTCCACCGCGTTGGCGCCGAGCGTCGCGACGTGGGCCGAGCGCACCCGTACCGCGCTGTCCTCCAGCGCCTGGCCGATCCGGTGCAGCAGCCCCGGGGCGTCCTGCGCGCGGACCTCGATGACCGTGGCCTGCCGGGAGGCGGCGGACGCGACCGTGACCCGGGGCGGCGGGGCCTTGATGCCGCGCCGCCGGGGATAGGCGGACTCCCGTTCGGCGAGGCGGGCCTGGATGTCGAGCGCCCCGTCGAGCACCCGCAGCAGGTCGGCGCGGAGGCGGGAGACCTGCGGCAGCGAGCCGTACTCGGCGGCCACCCGCCAGCTCAGCAGCAGCAGGTCGGCGGACTCGCCCAGCTCGGTGGGGAGCTCGACGGCGCGCAGGTCGGCGGCGCGGACGGTGAGGCGGTGCAGGGCGAGCACCCCCGCGACGGCGGGCAGAACGCCGGGCCGGTCCGGCAGCGCGATGAGGAGTTCGACGCCGACCGGGCCCGGTTCGCCCGACTCGGAGGGCGGTTCGGGCTGGGTGTGCAGGGCGAGGACGGGCTCGCGGGTGCGCAGCGCCTCGACGGCGAGGCGTTCCTGTTCGGCGTCGGGGACGGCGGGGCCGGGGTCGGCGGGTGCCTCTCCGGCCAGTACGGCGGCCACCCGTCCGACGAGGTCGTCGACGAGGGAGGCGCGCCAGGTGCTCCAGGCGGCCGGGCCGGTGGCCAGCGCGTCGGCCTCGGTGAGCGCGTGGAGCAGTTCCAGGGTGGAGAGGGAGCCGACCGCCTCGGCGACCGCGGTGACGGTGTCGGGGTCGTCCAGGTCGCGGCGGGTCGCGGTCTCGATGAGCAGCAGGTGCTGCCGTACGAGGGTGGCGACGACGGCGACGTCGGCCTTGTCGAAGCCGATGCGGGTGGCCATGTCGCGGGCGATGACCTCACCGGCCACGGAGTGGTCCCCGGGCCAGCCCTTGCCGATGTCGTGCAGCAGGGCGGCGACCAGCAGCAGGTCGGGGCGCCCGACCCGGCGGGTCAGGGAGGCGGCGCGGACGGCGGTCTCGACGAGGTGGCGGTCGACGGTCCAGGTGTGGACGGCGTTGCGCTGGGGCCGGCAGTGGACCCGTTCCCAGTCGGGCAGCAGCCGGGTGACGATGCCCTCGGCTTCGAGCGCCTCCCACACCCCGACGGTCGCCTCGCCCGCGCCGAGCAGGGTGACCAGCTCCTCGCGGGCCTCGGGGGGCCAGGGTACGGAGAGGGGCGCCGCCGCTCCGGCGAGGTGGCGTACGAGGTGGCGGGAGAGCGGGAGCCCGGACTCGGCGGCGGCGGCCGCGGCCCGCAGGGTCAGCACGGGGTCGCGCTCGGGGCGCGCCGAGCGGGCGAGGACGACCTCGCCGTCCGCCTCGACGACCCCTTCGGCGAGCGGGGTGCGTTCGGGGGCGGGCCTGGCGCCGCCGAGCATGGCGCGGAGCCGGGGGCGCATCGAGCGGGCGCGCAGGACGCGGTCGACCTCGCGCCAGGTGACGTCGGAGGCGTAACTGACGGTGCGGGCGGCCTCGTACACCTGGCGGAGCAGGGCGTCGGCGTCGAGCAGGCCGAGCGCGGCCGCGACCTGGTCCTGTTCCTGGAGGGCGAGCCGGTCGGTGGCCCTGCCGGTCACGAGGTGCAGGGCGTCGCGGGTGTCGAGGAGGACGCGGCGGGCTTCGACGAGCCCTTCGCGTGGGGCGTCGGCCACCCAGGAGGCGGCGACGGCGCGCAGGGCGGTGGCGTCGCGGAGGCCGCCGCGGGCCTCCTTGAGGTCGGGTTCGAGGAGGAACTGGAGCTCGCCCATGCGTTCGGCCCGTTCCTGGCAGAGCTCGTGGAGGGCGGGCAGCCGCTTGGGGGCCTGGTTGCGCCAGTCGGCGAGGACGTGGGTGCGCAGGGCGGTGACGAGGCCGACGTCGCCGGCGACCGCGCGGGCGTCCAGCAGGCCGAGGTGGACCTTGAGATCGTCGGCGGCGGCCTTGCGGGCCTCCGCCGGGGTGCGTACGGAGTGGTCGAGCGCGAGGCCCAGGTCCCAGACGGGGTACCAGATGCGGTCCGCCAGGGCGGAGACGGCCGCGGCGTCGGCCGAACCGTCGTGCAGCAGGAGGAGGTCGAGGTCGCTGCGCGGGGAGAGTTCGCCCCGGCCGTAGCCGCCGACCGCGACGAGGGCGGCGCCGCGTACCCCCGCGTGTTCGGCGGCGGCGGCGAAGAGGGCGTTCAGCCAGTCGTCGGTGAGGCCGGCCAGGGCCGAACGGCGCGGCGGCCCGGACCGCGTCTCCTGCTGGAGGAGGCGCAGCCGGGCCGCCGCATAGCCGCTGGGTCCCGAGTCTTCGGATTCGGTGGTCACTTCGGTACTCGTCACCCAGTTGCCTTCCGTTCCACGGGCGTCGGTGTCAGAGAGCGTCCGGGCCGCGTTCGCCGGTCCGTACCCGGACCGCCGTGTCGACCGGCACGCTCCAGACCTTGCCGTCACCGATCTTGCCGGTCCGTGCGGCCTTCACGACGACGTCGATGAGTTCTTCGGAGTCCTCGTCCTCGACCAGGACCTCGATGCGGATCTTCGGTACGAGGTCGACGGTGTACTCGGCACCGCGGTAGACCTCGGTGTGGCCGCGCTGGCGTCCGTAGCCACTGGCCTCGGTCACCGTCAGCCCCTGGACGCCGAAGGCCTGGAGGGCCTCCTTGATCTCGTCCAGCCGGTGGGGCTTCACGACCGCCGTGATGAGCTTCATGCGTCCACCTTCTTGTTCGGAGCTGCCGGGGTGTCCAGGACCGGGGCGGCGGTACGGGAGGCCGCGCCGCCGCCGGCTCCGCTGAAGTCGTACGCGGTCTCGGCGTGCTCGACCTGGTCGATGCCGGAGATCTCGTCGTCCTCGGGGACCCGCATTCCGATCGTCTTGTCGACGAGGAAGGCGAGGACCGCGGACACCACCAGAGAGTAGGCCAGGACCGAGAAGACTCCTACGGCCTGCTTGCCGAGCTGGTCGAGACCGCCGCCGTAGAAGAGCCCCTTGGCGTCGGACTGGACGCCGCCGGTGGCGAAGAAGCCGATGAGCAGCGAGCCGACGACACCGCCGACGAGGTGGACGCCGACGACGTCGAGCGAGTCGTCGTAGCCGAACTTGTACTTCAGGCCGACCGCCATGGCGCACAGGACACCGGCGATCGCACCGACGGCGATGGCGCCGAGCGGGCTGACCGCACCGCCCGAGGGGGTGATGGCGACGAGGCCGGCGACGGCGCCGGAGGCGGCACCGAGGGTGGTGAAGGAGCCGTGGCGCAGCTTCTCGTATCCGAGCCAGGCGAGCATCGCGGCGGCGGTGGCGACCTGCGTGTTGACGAACATCACGGCGCCCACGCCGTCGTCGTTGCCGAGCCAGGAGCCGGCGTTGAAGCCGAACCAGCCGAACCACAGGAGACCGGCGCCGAGCATGACGAGCGGCAGGCTGTGCGGGCGCATCGGGTCACGCTTGAAGCCGACGCGCTTGCCGATCACGAGGATCACGCCGAGGGCCGCGGCACCGGCGTTGATGTGGACGGCCGTACCGCCGGCGAAGTCGATGACGCCCAGCTCGAAGAGCCAGCCGCCGGCGCCCCAGACCCAGTGGGCGACCGGGAAGTAGACCACGGTGACCCAGAGGGTGATGAAGAGCGCCCAGGCGGTGAACTTCACGCGGTCGGCGAGGGCGCCGCTGATCAGTGCGGGGGTGATGATGGCGAACATCAGCTGGAAGACGGCGAAGACGTACACCGGGATGGTGTAGCCGTCCCAGAGCTCGGTCAGACCGATGCCGCTGAGTCCGACGTAGTCGGAGGACCAGCCGATGATGGAGCCGGAGTCGGTGCCGAACGCGAGGCTGAATCCGTAGAGCACCCACAGGATCGTCACGATCCCGAGGCTGATGAAGCTCATCATCAGCATGTTCAGGCTGCTCTTGACGCGGACCATGCCTCCGTAGAAGAAGGCCAGGGCCGGGGTCATGAGCATCACCAGGGCCGAGCAGATGAGCATGAACCCGGTGTTGGCGGCAGACAGCTGAGGGGTGTCTGCGGCAAGCGTCGTGATGCCTGGGGGCATCGGCGTCTCCTCGTCGTCGGAGCGGCCGCGGCGTGCGGGGGAAGGCTGCGGGACCACTGGGAAAAGGTGCGGGCCTTATGCGCCATGAGATTGGCGGAGCGCCGTTTCCACGGATGCCGCTCGGTGTTTCGCCGCAGTGACGAAGCCGCCGGGAGTGTTACGTCGGCATGAACCCGGAGCGACGTAACCGGTGTCCCGCCTACCATGCGGTCCATGCCGCATACGGTGCGGTTGAAGTCCCGCGACACGCGAACCGGCCACGGCGGACCCCTCCGGCCTGGCGCGGAAGAGCCCGGCCGGTGGTGCGGAGTGGTCGCCGCGGCCGGTGGGCGCGGGGTCCGGAGCGTGTGCCGAAAGTGCCGCCCGCCCTCCGGGCGGACGGCACTTTTTCCGGCTCGATCCCTGGTCAGACCGCTTCGGCGGTCTCCGGCAGCTGCTCGCTGAGCACCTCGGTGAGGTGCGCGACGTCGGCCACGTCACCGAAGTCCCTGGCAGCGGCGTCGACGGTCTTGCGCAGACGGGTGTTGACGCGCTCGGAGCGGACCCGCTTGGCGACTTCCAGCGCCTGGCCGGCCAGCACCGTGGCCTGCTCGGGCTCGCGCTGGAGCAGATGGACGGTGGCCATGCCGATGAGGTTGAGCGCGTAACTGCGGTAGTGCTCGTCGTCCTCGGAGAAGTACTTGACGGCCCTGGCCATGACGGGTTCGGCGAGCGAGGCGTACGTGGGGCTGCGGCCGGCGACATAGGCCAGGTCACGGTAGGAGTGGGCGTTCTCGCCGTTGAGTTCGGCCTCGGAGAAGAACTTGATCCAGTCGGGCTCGGGCTCGCCGTCCAGACCCGCGTCGAGGAAGGTGTCCTCGGCCATGCGGACCGCGCGCTTGCACTTTCCGGGCTGGCCCATGTTGGCGTAGGCGCGGGCCTCCATCGCATACAGCATCGCCTGGGTGCGGGCCGTGGAGCATTCACGGCTGCCGTACTGGGCGAGGTGGATGAGCTCCAGGGCGTCGTCCGGGCGGCCGAGGTGGATCATCTGGCGGCTCATGCTGGAGAGGATGTACGAGCCCAGCGACTTGTCACCGGCCTCCTTCGCCGCGTGCAGGGCGAGGACGAAGTACTTCTGGGCGGTGGGCTGGAGACCGACGTCGTAGCTCATCCAGCCCGCCAGTTCGGCGAGTTCGGCCGCGCATCTGAAGAGCCGGACGGCGGTGGCGGCCGGCTGGGGTTCCTGCAACAGGTCGGTTACCTCGTGGAGTTGACCGACGACGGCCTTGCGGCGCAGTCCGCCGCCGCACTGCGCGTCCCACTGGCGGAACATCGCCGTGGTGGACTCCAGCAGGTCGAGTTCGGGCTTGGAGAGGCGGGACGGGCGGCGGGCGGCCGCGGGCGATTCGGGTTCGGCCTGTCCGACGGGGGTGACGGGCACCAGCCAGCGCTGCATGGGCTCGATCAGCGACGGTCCCGCGGCGAGCTGGAGCGAGGAGCCGAGGAAGCCGCGGCGGGCGAGCATCAGGTCGCTGCGGGAGAACTCACTGAGCAGGGCGACGGTCTGCGGGCCCGCCCAGGGCAGGTCCACCCCCGACACGGAGGGCGACTGGTGGGCGGTCCTCAGTCCGAGGTCCTCCACGGCGACGACGCTGCCGAAGCGCTCCGAGAAGAGCTCGGACAGGATGCGGGGGATCGGCTCGCGGGGCTGTTCGCCGTCGAGCCAGCGCCGCACGCGCGAGGTGTCGGTGCTGATGTGGTGGGCGCCCATCTGGCGGGCCCGCCGGTTGACCTGGCGCGCGAGCTCGCCCTTGGACCAGCCGCTGCGCACGAACCATGATCCCAATTGCCCGTTGGGGCGCTTTCCGGCATTCGTATCGCCTGCGCCACTGCCACTCACCGGTACGCCCCCACTCTCGCCGAAACCTCTTCGCGCGAACCTCTGCCCAGCAAAGGGCTGTCCCAGAATGCCGTAACCCGGTACCGCCCGTACGGAAGTTGCCCGTCATCGAACAAGAAATCGGGTTGCCACCGGCATACCCGTGGGTGCTCATACTTCCAGAGTCCGTGTACCGACGGTAATCCTACGATCACCCTCATCGCGAGGGCGAATTCAGAAACGCCACCATTCGCCACCCCCTCGCTCGAACCCGTCCGGGGCAAGGCGCGCTTGACTTGACAGGCGCCGAACAACAGGGGCGCGAAGGAGTGTTCAGGGTGGTGCGGATCGGCTCGCACCACCACCGAGCGCTCCAGTGCGCCGCCCATTCGGGGCGACCACGGGCGGGCTGCCGGATCGCGGGACCCGCCGTCACGTAACCATCGGCGCGTCGGACCCGTTGGAGGGGGCATGGGCTTCACGATCGGCGGCATCCGCGAGCGGCGGTCCGGGTCGCGGCGACGCGACCGTACGGCCGGGAGCACGGCCGTGGCGGAGTACACGGGACTGTGGGGATGGGCCGTACGCCCCGGGGCCCGCGCACGGACCGGCTCCTGCTCCTGCGGCGACCGGCGCTGCGCCGCACCCGGCGCCCATCCGCTGGAGTCCGCCCGCGAAGTTCCCGCCGGAGCCTCCCTGGACGACGCGGCGTGCGCCTGGGCCGAGGTTCCGGGAGCCTCGATGATGCTGCCGGTGGGCCGCGCCTTCGACATCCTGGAAGTGGCGGAGGCGGCCGGCCGGCGGGCGCTGGTCCGGCTGGAGCGGATGGGGCTGCCGCTCGGCCCGGTGGCGGTGACCCCGGACGGCCGGGCCCAGTTCTTCGTCGCCCCCGGAGCCGCCGCCCAGCTTCCGGAGCTGCTGTACCGGATGGGCTGGGACGACGCCCCGCTGGACCTGCGCGCCCTCGGGCCGGGCACCCACATCACCGCGCCGCCCTGCGACCTCGGCGGCCTCGGCCCGGTGCGCTGGCTGCGCCCCCCGGCCCTGGACACGGCGGCCGCTCCCCCGCCGGCCCGGCTGCTGCTGGGCACCCTGGCGTACAGCTGCCACCGCACCTGAAGCCACCAGGAAACGCCGATGGGCGGCGGTCCCCGGTCGGGGCCGCCGCCCATCGGCGTGCGTGCGGGATACGGAGAGCGGTCAGTCGCCGATCAGCGCGTCCACGAAGGCGCCCGGCTCGAACGGGGCCAGGTCGTCCGGACCCTCGCCGAGCCCGATGAGCTTCACCGGGACGCCCAGCTCACGCTGGACGGCGATGACGATGCCGCCCTTGGCGGTGCCGTCGAGCTTGGTCAGGACGATGCCGGTGATGTCCACGACCTCGGCGAAGACCCGGGCCTGGACCAGGCCGTTCTGGCCGGTGGTGGCGTCGAGCACCAGCAGGATCTCGTCGAGCGGGCCGTGCTTCTCCACGACGCGCTTGACCTTGCCGAGCTCGTCCATCAGGCCGGTCTTGGTGTGCAGCCGGCCGGCCGTGTCGATGAGCACGACGTCCGCGCCCTCGGCGATGCCTTCCTTCACGGCGTCGAAGGCGATCGACGCGGGGTCGCCGCCCTCGGGGCCGCGTACCGTACGCGCTCCCACGCGCTCGCCCCAGGTCTGGAGCTGGTCGGCGGCGGCGGCACGGAAGGTGTCGGCCGCGCCGAGGACCACGCTGCGGCCGTCCGCCACGAGCACGCGGGCGAGCTTGCCGGTGGTGGTGGTCTTGCCGGTGCCGTTGACGCCGACGACCATGACGACGCCCGGGGTCTCGGCGCCGCCCTCGGCCTTGACCTCACGGTCGAAGTCGGGGCCCAGCAGGGTGATCAGCTCTTCACGCAGCAGCGCGCGGAGCTCCTCGGGCGTACGGGTACCGAGCACCCGGACGCGTTCGCGCAGCCGCTCGACGAGCTCCTGGGTGGGAGTGACGCCGACGTCGGCGGTGAGGAGGGTGTCCTCGATCTCCTCCCAGGTGTCCTCGTCGAGGTTGTCCCGGGACAGGAGCGTGAGCAGCCCCTTGCCGAGGGAGTTCTGCGAGCGGGCGAGCCGGGCCCGGAGCCGTACGAGACGGCCCGCGGTGGGCTCGGGGACGTCGAGAGCGGGGGCCTCCTCGGCGGCGGACGGGGCCTCCTCGGCGGGGGCCCCGGTGTCCGGGGTTCCGGCCTCCTCGATGGTGCGCCGCGCTTCGTCGCGCGGCGCCTCGGACTCCTCACCGACACGGGGTTCGGCGGGAGGAGTGATGGTCGGCGTGCTCGACGGCGCCGAGGGCGGCAGCTGCTTCTTCTTGCGGCTGCTGACCACGAGCCCGCTGATCAGGCCGACAGCGACCAGGGCGATGACTACAGCAAGGATGAGGATTTCCATAACCCGTCCAGTATCGGCCACGGTCGGGGCACGGGAGCTGCCTCGGACGCCCCCTTCGCAGCCGATGCCCCACTTTGCACCTTTTGGCCGTCATGGGGTGAGCGGGGACACGGCCCCGGGAACGCCCCGGGAACGCCGCTGCCCCGGCCGGAGCCGGGGCAGCGGGGGCGGGCGGGCGGGCGGTACGGACGGGGCAGCCGTCGGGAGGACGGTGCGGGCGGGTGCCCCGTGGGGAAGACGGTGCGGGCGGTCAGCCCATCTCCTCCAGGGCCTTGCCCTTGGTCTCCTTCACGAACAGCACCACGAAGGGGATCGAGAGGGCGGCGAAGCAGGTGTAGATGATGTACGTCCCCGAGAGGTTCCAGTCCGCCAGGCTCGGGAAGCTCGCGGTGATCGCCCAGTTGGCGATCCACTGCGCGGACGCCGCGACGCCCAGTGCCGCCGCACGGATGCGGTTGGGGAACATCTCGCCGAGGAAGACCCAGACGATGACACCCCAGGAGAGGGCGAAGAAGAGCACGAAGACGTGGGCGGCGATCAGCGCCACGGTGCCTTCGGTGTTGGGCAGCTTCCCGTCGACCAGCTTGGCGGAGAAGGCCCACGCCTCGAAGGCAAGGGCGATGGCCATGCCGACGGAGCCGGTGAGGGCGAGCGGTTTGCGGCCGACCCGGTCGACCAGGACCATCGCGATGACCGTACCGATGATGTTCACGATCGAGGTCGTGAACGAGTAGAAGAACGAGTCCGTCGGGTCGATGCCGACCGACTGCCACAGCGTCGCCGAGTAGTAGAAGGCGACGTTGATGCCGACGAGCTGCTGGAAGATCGACAGTCCGATACCGACCCAGACGATGGGCAGGAAGCCGAAGCGGCTGCCCAGCAGGTCCTTGAAGGAGGACTTGTGCTCGCGGTGCATCGCCGTCTCGATCTCGGTGACGCGGGCGTCCAGGTCGACGTTCTTCCCCTCCACCTCGGAGAGGATCTTGCGGGCCCGTTCCTTCTTCCCGACCGAGATCAGGTAGCGGGGCGACTCCGGGATGGCGAAGGAGAGCAGCCCGTACAGGACCGCGGGCACCACCATCACGCCGAGCATCCACTGCCATGCCTCCAGCCCGCCGATCTTGCCGCGCTGGTCGCCGTCGGCGATCTGGAGGATGCCGTAGTTGACCAGCTGCGAGATGGCGATGCCGATGACGATCGCGGCCTGCTGGAAGGAGCCGAGACGGCCGCGGTAGGCGGGCGGCGAGACCTCGGCGATGTAGGCGGGGCCGATGACGGAGGCCATGCCGATGCCGAAGCCGCCGATGATGCGCCACATCGCCAGGTCCCAGAGCGCGAAGGGGAGCGCCGAACCCACCGCGCTGACCGTGAAGAGCACCGCGGCGATCTGCATGCACCGGATACGGCCGATGCGGTCGGCGATGCGTCCCGCCGTCGCGGCACCGATGGCACAGCCGATCAGCGCGATGGCGATGACCTGGGCGAGGGTTCCCGACCCGATGTCGTACCGGTCACGGATGGCCTCGACGGCCCCGTTGATCACCGAACTGTCGTAGCCGAACAGGAAACCGCCCATCGCGGCGGCGGCCGTGATGAAGATGACGTGCCCGATGTGGTCCGGGTGAGCCCCCCTGGCTCCGGACTCCGGTCCTTGCACTCTGCTGGTCACATGAACTCCTGGTGCCTGCCCGCAATGTCAGACGTGGACGGATGAGCCCTTTAAGTGGCGCATACGAAACCGTTCGCCACCACTTGAATACGCAGGGGATGCGCCGGAGATCATCCGTTCACTCATTGAATTCGGGCTCGTACGAAAGTCGACACCTACCCGGGTATCCTCCATTCGCGTGAAGCAGCCCGGGGAATTACGTGAAGATTCAGCGAAGACGCTGACTGATGACTTTCGATACACCGTCACCCTGCATGGAAACCCCGTACAGCGCGTCGGCGACCTCCATCGTCCGCTTCTGGTGCGTGATCACGATCAGCTGGGAGCTTTCCTGGAGCTCTTCCATGATGCGGATGAGCCGCTGGAGATTGGTGTCGTCGAGAGCCGCCTCCACCTCGTCCATGACGTAGAACGGGCTCGGCCTGGCCTTGAAGATGGCGACCAGCAGGGCCACCGCCGTCAGGGAACGCTCACCGCCGGAGAGCAGCGACAGACGCTTCACCTTCTTGCCCGGCGGGCGGGCCTCCACGTCCACGCCGGTGGTGAGCATGTGCTCGGGATCGGTGAGGATCAGCCGTCCGTCACCGCCCGGGAAGAGCCGGGAGAAGACGCCCTCGAACTCGCGGGCGGTGTCCCGGTACGCCTCGGTGAAGACCCGCTCGACCCGCTCGTCGACCTCCTTCACGACCTGGAGGAGGTCGGCCCGGGTCTTCCTCAGGTCGTCGAGCTGCTCGGCGAGGAACTGGTGCCGCTCCTCCAGCGCGGAGAACTCCTCCAGCGCGAGCGGGTTCACCTTTCCGAGTTGCTGGTACGCCCGTTCGGCCGACTTCAGCCGCTTCTCCTGCTCGGCCCGGGCGAAGGGACGGGGCTGGTTGCGCGGGTGTTCCGGGTCCTCGGGCAGCTCCTCGCCCTCGGCCGGGGGTGACGGGGGCACCGGCTGGTCGGGGCCGTACTCGGCCTCCAGCGCCGTCGGCTCCACCCCCAGCTCCTCCAGCGCCTTCGCCTCCAGCTGCTCCATGCGCATCCGCTTCTCGGCGCCCAGAACCTCGCCCCGGTGGACCGAGTCGGTGAGCTTGTCCAGCTCCCCCTTGAGGTCCCGGCCCTCGGCGCGGGCGGCGAAGAGGGCGTTCTCCCCCTCGGCCTTCGCCGCCTCGGCCGCCGCCCGCTCCTCCTGCGCCCGTACGACGGACACCTCGACGTGCGCGAGCAACTGGCGGGCACCCGAGGCCACGGCAGCGGCCACCGACGCCTCGTGGCGGAGCCGGGCGCGGCGCTGCTCGGCGCGGACGCGGGCCTCGCGTTCGGCCCTGGCTCCCCGGTCGAGGGAGTCGGCCCGGCCCGCGAGGCCCTTCACCCGCTCCTCGTGGGTACGGACCTGGAGGCGGGCCTCCATCTCGGTCTGGCGGGCGTTGGCGCCGTCCGCCGCGAGCCGGTCGCGCCGCGCGGTGTCCGGTTCCTCCTCCAGGGGCGTCTCCTCGGCGACCAGCAGCCGTTCGGCCAGCACCTCGGCCTCCTCGGTGGCCCGCTCCAGCGCTTCCTGGGCGCGGGCGGCGGAGGAGGCGGTCCGTTCGGCCTCGCCCGCCGCGCCCCGCGCCTGTCCGGCGAGCCGGCCGAGTTGCTGGGCCACCTGGGACTTCTCCCTGTCAGCCGTCCTGCGGCGCTCCTCCAGCGCCTCGGCGCGGGCGGCTGCTTCCTTCCGCCGCTCGCCCGCCAGGCGCTGGGCCTCGGCGAGTTCCTCGCAGCGCACGACGAGCGCGTCCAGCTCGGCGGCCGCCTCGTCGACGGATGCCTGCACCTCCAGCAGGCTGGGCGCCCCGGCTGAACCGCCGTGCGCGAAGTGGGCGGAGAGCACATCGCCCTCGCCGGTGACGGCGGTGAGTCCCGGTTCGGCGGCGACGAGCCGCTCGGCGTCCTCCAGCGTCGCCACCACGACCATGTCCCGGGTCAGCGTCCGTACGGCGTCCATGAGCCCGCCCGGCGCGCGCACGAGCCCGGCGAGCGGCCGGGCGGTGCCGGTACGGACCCCCGTGCCGGTGTCGTACGCCCCCGCACCCGCCGTACCCGTACCGGTGCCCGCGCCGCCGTCCGGCTCACCGGGGGATACGGACACGGGGACGGCCGACGCGGCGGCGACGGCCTGCGGGGGAACTCCGGCCGGGCGTCCCGGCGCGTGGTCGCCGCCCTGCGCCGGAACCCGCCCGGCGTCCCCGTCCGCACCACCGGGCGCCTCCGGGTCCGCGAGCGGCTCCGTGCCCCCGAGCAGCAGTGCGGCGCGGCCCGCGTCCTGCGCGCGGAGCAACCGGATCGCCTCGGCGGCCGTGGCGGTACCGGTCACCGCGACCGCGTCGGCCGCCGCTCCGAGTGCGGCGGCCACCGCCACCTCGTACCCGGGCTCCACGTCGAGGAGGCGGGACGCCGGACCGAGCAGTCCGGCCAGCCGGTCCCCCGCACCGAGCAGCACCCCGGTGCCGTCCTTGCGGCGCAGCCCGAGCGCGAGGGCGTCGCGGCGGGCCGCGGTGGCGGCCCGGCCCCGCTCCGCCTCGGTCGCGGCGTCGCGCGCCGCGCCGTGCGCGGTCTGCGCCGCCGCGAGGTCCCGCCGCGCGTTCGCGTGCTCTTCGGCCAACCGGTCGTCGTCCGCGTCGAGTCCGTCGACCTCGGCCTTGAGCTGCTCGTACTCCTCCTGGGCCGCGGCGGCCCGTTCGCGCGCCCCGTCACGGGAGTCGGCGAGGCGGTCGATCTCGGCCTGGGCGGCGGCGGCCCGGCTGCGGGCGGCGTTGACCTGGCCGCCGAGGCGGGCGAGGCCTTCCCTGCGGTCCGCCAGGGCCCGCGCGGCGTCCTTGAGCCGGCGCTCCTCGGACGCCAGTTCGCGTTCCAGCTCGGCCCGGTGGGCGGCGGTGTCCTCCAGCGCGTGTTCCGCGGCCTCCAGGGCGGCGGTCAACTCCGCTTCCTGCTCGCGGATCCGGGCGGCCTCGCGCTCCAGCTCCTCGGGGTCCCGTCCGCGCCGCTCCTCCTCGGGTGCGGCGGCGGCGCTCTTCACCCGGGCGTCGGCGAGCGAGACCGTGCCCCTGACGCGTTCGGCCAGTTGCGACAGCTCGTACCAGCTCTGCTGGGCGCGTTGGAGGCGCGGGGCGAGGCGGCGGACCTCGTCCTCCAGCCCGGTCTCGCGGGCCAGTGCCTCCTTGAGGCGCGCCTCGGCGGACTCCTTGCGGCGTTTCAGCTCCGCCTCGTCGGCGATCTCCTCGCGCAGCGCGTTCCGCAGGGTCACCAGGTCGTCCGCGAGCAGCCGCAGCCGTGCGTCGCGCAGGTCGGCCTGGATGACCGCGGCCCGCCGGGCGACGGCGGCCTGCCGGCCGAGTGGCTTGAGCTGTCTGCGGAGTTCCTCGGTGAGGTCCTGGACGCGGGCGAGGTTGGCGCCCATCGCGTCGAGTTTCCGCAGCGCCTTCTCCTTGCGCCTGCGGTGTTTGAGGACTCCGGCCGCTTCCTCGATGAACGCCCTGCGGCCCATCGGGTCGGCGTGCAGGACGGAGTCCAACTGACCCTGTCCGACGATGACATGCATCTCGCGACCGATGCCGGAGTCGGAGAGGAGTTCCTGGATGTCGAGCAGCCGGCAGGTGTCGCCGTTGATCTGGTACTCGCTGCCGCCGTTGCGGAACATGATCCGGGTGATCGTCACCTCGGCGTACTCGATGGGCAGCGCGCCGTCCGAGTTGTCGATGGTCAGCGAGACTTCGGCGCGGCCGAGCGGCGGGCGGCCGGTCGTCCCGGCGAAGATCACGTCCTCCATCTTGCCGCCGCGCAACGACTTGGCCCCCTGTTCGCCCATGACCCAGGAGAGCGCGTCCACCACATTGGACTTGCCCGACCCGTTGGGGCCGACGACGCAGGTGATCCCCGGCTCGAAGCGCAGCGTGGTGGCGGAGGCGAACGACTTGAAACCGCGCAGGGTCAGGGCCTTGAGGTGCACGCCGCCGGACTCTACCTTTCGCACACGGTTTCACCGCTGAGGGTGCAGGGCACATCTGACGTTAACCGCACCACTGATCACCCGGGGAAAAGGGGTGCGGGGCAGGGGGATGCGACAGGGGGGTCGGGCGTACGCGAGTTGACGCCGGTCGGCACACACCGACGCACGTCGACGGACACCGACACACGTCGACGCGAGGGGGAAAGCGCGAGGGGGAAAGAAAGAAGGGACGCCGAAGCGTCCCTGGTGGAGCGTGGAGCGTCTGCGAACCCGTGCCCGGGCGCGGCCCGCGTGGTTCAGGTCCGCGGACCGTCCCGCACTGCGGACCAGTGGCCGGACGGCCGTGATCGCGGGCGATCACGAAGTCCGGTACCGCCGATCCGCGGTGAGGAGATCCAGAAACGCTCCCGGGCCGCTGATGAAGGTGCGGGCCCGGCCGGCCCCCTTGCGGGCGACCGGTCAGGTCAGAGCGGGCTCTGCCTGGGGTACATCGATGTCGATGCCGTCGAGCAGCGACTGGTGCTGGGCGGCGGCGTTGAGCGCGTCGTTCTCGTCCTGGATCCGTACGAGCTCGGATTCCAGGTCCTGGACGCGCTTCTGGAGCCGTCGCATCTCGGCGAGGAGTCGCGGGTCGGAACCGCCGACGTAACCGAGAAGCGCCTTTGCCATGATGGATGGTCCTCCACACTGAGTGACCGACCGAAGCGGTGTGGGTCGTGAGGGAATCGCACCCGCGATGCCCGGCAGTGCTCTTGATCATCACTGCGGTTGCTGCGGAAACAGCCCTGTCGAACAGCTGAGGTGCGCGGGGATTTCAGAGTCTCACCAAAAAGTTTGACGGTCAACACGATCACACCCCGTGGGCGCCGCCATCCCCGGGGCGGGCCGCCCGACGATCACCCCGGCCGCCGCCGCCGGGAGATCTCCGAGCCCCGGCGATCTTGGTCAACCGGGTAGCTTCGCACGCCCGGAAGCCTTCCGCAACAGCCGGGTGCCCCTGGACTCCGCCGCAGGTCACTCCGGGTGCCGCCGCCCCGGCACGCACGACGGCGGAGCATCGCGGGCGCCGTGCGGAGGGCGCACCCGACCCGACACTCCGCGCGCCGGTCACCGGATGGCGAACCCGTCGTAGCCGCCGCGCGGGGTGTCCCAGATCTCAGTGACTCCGTCCACGCGGCCGGGCGTGTCGGCGGAGCGCAGCCACTCCAGCAGACGGTGGCAATTCTCACGTGCTCCCTCGGCGACGACCTGTACCCGGCCGTCGTCCAGATTGAGGGCGAAGCCGACCAGCCCGCCGATCTCCAAAGCGTTTGCCCTGGTGAACCAGCGGAACCCTACTTGCTGTACTCGGCCGCGTACCCACACCACGAGTCGTGCATCTTCGCTCATACGGGAACGCTAACCGGAGCGGGCCGCCCGAAGCCCCTCGCGGCCGATCCGTCATGGCGTACAGTCCGGTCGCAATGACCTCACCCCATCGGGTGAGCACCACGGACTCGGCGACGCCCCCGGAGACCTCGGAGGCGGCCCGAACGGCATGAGGAAGGCACAGCGCATGGGACGCCACCGACGATCCGCCGCAGGCCCCGCCGCTGACGAAACCGCCCCGGTGCCCTCCAGGGGACGGCACGGCGGCCGTACCCGTCGGACCAAGCGCCGGGTACCCCTGCCGGTACGCGCCGGGCTGCTCGGGGTCACCGCGGCGGTGGCGGTGGGCGCGGTCGCAGCCGCCTCCGGCATGCTCCCGGGCGGGGCGACGTACGGCCTGAGCGACAGCTCGCACGCCGACCGCGCCGACTCCGGAGGCGCCCCGGACCTGCTCACGCAGGGCACCGCGAGCGCCGACCCGGCGGGCCGTACCGCGGCCGCCACCCCGGCGAGCCGGGGCAGCGAGCGCCCCGGGGTCCCCTCGAAGCCGGCCTCGCCCTCCCCCTCGGCGTCACCCACGGAGAAGACCGCGAGCCCGACGCCGTCGCCCACCCCCTCCGTGACGAAGACGACCGCCGCCCCGGCCCCGACGAAG
The DNA here is from genome assembly GCF_053597235.1 of Streptomyces sp. NPDC001493. Classification (NCBI taxonomy): domain Bacteria; kingdom Bacillati; phylum Actinomycetota; class Actinomycetes; order Kitasatosporales; family Streptomycetaceae; genus Streptomyces; species Streptomyces sp. NPDC001493. Next base: position 152,562 of record NZ_JBSFHV010000008.1, on the reverse strand, counting down.
TCCGCGGCCCCCGCGGCACCGGCGCCCACCACCCCGGCGTCCCCCGCGACCGAGGACCCGAAGCCGGCCGCCGGCACCTCCGTCCAGACGCAGGTGCTGACCCTGGTCAACCAGGAGCGCGCGAAGGTCGGCTGCAGCCCGCTGGCCCTCAGCTCCTCGCTGACCTCGCTGGCCCAGAACTTCAGCCAGGACATGGCGGCCCGTGACTTCTTCGACCACACGGACCCCGACGGCGACACCCCCTGGGACCGCGCGGCAGCGGCCGGGATCACCAACCTCGGCGGCGAGAACATCGCCCGCGGCCAGGCGGACGCCCAGGCCGTGATGGACAGCTGGATGAACAGCGAAGGCCACCGAGCAAACATTCTCAACTGCGATTACACGACCATGGGCCTCGGCGTCTACATCGCCGACGGCGGTCCGTGGTGGACGCAGGACTTCGGCTTCTGAGAAGCCCGCAGGTCAGAGGCATTTCCTCTCCTCTGGGCCGTGTCAGGGCCGTGACGCCTCCCCGCACCCCCTGAAAACACCGTCCACCGCCGCTCGGGTGCGGGTCTCGCTCGCGGGCATGAGGTGGGTGTGCGTCCGCAGCGTGAAGCCGGGGTCGTGGTGCCCCAGGTACTCGCTCAGCGCCTTGATACTCCCCCGCGTCCAGCAGCACTGACTCGTAGAAGTGCCGCAACGCGTGCGTGCCGTGGTCGCGGATCCTCGGCACGCCGACGGCTTCGAAAGCGGGTTTCCACACCCTGTGGTTGAAGCGGTTGCGGTTCAGTGCCAGCCCCTCGGGCCCGTAGAGAATGAGCGTCGCTGTCACTAGCGGCCCGTTCAGGCCCTTCCACGGCAGGGTGACCTCACGAGCCGGGTACTGCGCGATGTGCGTCCACAGTGCCTCCGCCACCAACTCCGGCCGGGGTACGCCGTTTCCTCGTCCGCATGACGCACATGACGCAGCTTCCCCACTTCAGACGCGGCCACTGCGAAGCGGCTGCCGCCGCCGAAGGGTAAGAGGAGCGCCCCCGGCGCGGCGTGCTCCTCTTACCCTCTGCTGCGGGGATCCGAGCGCCTCCCAAGGGGGGTGTGGCGGGAGCTATCCGCCACAGTTTCGGTTGCCGCCACAAACGCAACGCTCTGACCTGCGGTGTGGCGGCGTGGCCGACGTTGCGGATCTGCGGGGAGAGGGGGGACAGCAGCCGGGAGCTCCCGACCGGCACCCGTAACGGCACCTATCCGCTTCACGCGGCCGACCCGCTACAGAAATCATGCCCCTGAGCTGCGATGTAGCGGCGTAGCGGATGTAGCGGACCCTCAGAGGGAAGGGCCGGGTAGCGCGTGTCCGCTACCCGCTACCTTGATCATGCCTCTGACCTGCGCGGTAGCGGAAGTAGCGGGCCTGGAAAAAAGAGAGTCACGGCCTTGCCCCTGTCGGATTGGAAGTCACGGGCGTTGCACCCCGCGCATGGAGTCGAGCAGCTCCAATGTCCTTGGCGACCCGCCCCCCAGGACGCTGCTGAACGTGAGTAGAGCGATGCCGCCGAACACTACTGGGAACGCGGCGTCCGGCAATCCGGCAACAGAGATTCCAACTGCGGCAGCTGCGGTCAAGATAACCGCCAGGGCAAGGCGGCCCCAATCGCGGCTATGGATGGGAGTGATGCCCACCAAGTGGGACTCCTCCACGAGACTTCCGAGCTGGCCACCGGCGTGGCGCTCGCAAATCGATATACAGGTCGTCGCGATTTCTCTAAGAATACGCCCCGGGTCCTTGTCTATCTCTCGAACTTTCTGCTGCAGCAGAGCTGCGACCAAGCGGGCGTGGACATCTACAGATACGCGACGTTGAAAGCGAAGGGACAAATGGTTATTCCTCGCTAGGCGCTGCAGGCTGCGCATCAGAAGTCCTACGTACCCGTCAACCATAAGCACTGCGTCCTGCCTATCAGCAGACGATCCCATGCACGCAATTCTGCACCAGATGACGACTGTAGACGCTAGATAGGGCGTCAAGTCGGCACGTCTCTTGCGTGGGCGGAGTCGGGGGTGTCGATTTTGGATAGCAGCAACGAGAGCCCAGGCAACCCACAAATCGACCAAACTAGCTGCGACTAGACCGCCGACAGAAAATGATGAGGAGTTGCCCGCGCGGACTAGTCCCGAAAGAGACCTTCGCAAATGATCATAAAATCCCGCCCGCCGCGCCGTGTAGTCCAGAGCGAGGATTGCCATCACAACGACCATCGGGGCGGAGGTGCTAGTTCTTTTACTATAGAATTTATAGGCACTCTCCTCTACGCTTACTTGGGCGCGAATGGTCAGGTAATGAGCTATCTCTTGTGCGGCATCACGAGCATATTCCACATGGCGCTGCGACATATTTACTAGACCCTGGCGACGCCTGACGCGGCGTCGAGATATCAAAGCGACAAAACTGGCCATTGATAGACCTCCCCCGGGAGTCTTGAGCGCAGTGAGTGCGGATTCACCGCCGTTCGTCGGTGGCCCTAATCCCGCAACTCCTGACGGATCGGTGTGCGGCGTCAGATGCGGTGCATCGCAAGACGGAGGGACGTCCGCATACTGGATGCATGCGGACGTTCCGACAACGCGGCGAGGTGCCGCAGCTGTCGTCGCACGCCGGCCAGGAGTTGCGGGACAGCCTTTAACGCCAGTCAACGGGCCCCGGCCCGGTTTTACCTATGCCTGCCTTTTGCCCCCGGGTCCGCTCCCCCTCCGCTACCTCGATCACTCCTCCGACCTGTCGGGATGCGGACCCACGGAGAGGCGAGGCTTCAAGGCCCCGAGCGGCGGAAGGTCATCTCCACACGGCGGCCTGACGGGCGCTGAACCTCTTGTTTATGCATGAGGGACCACCCCGCCAGCTCGATGCGGGAGACTGCAACATCGTGCTTCAAGATCCCCGCCGACATCGTCACCGAGTAGACCGTCAGCCCCCGCTCGTACGCGGCCAGCGCGTACCGGTCTGGCCGGGGCGCCTTCGGCGGCGACGGGGTCCCGGCGATGTGCCGGCCGAACAACTTGAACTCCACGAAGAACCCCCGTTCACAACGGCCTCCCCTGGCCGCAGACCGTCCACAGCGTAGCGAAGGAGGGGCGGTGGCGCGGCCGAAGTTCCGCCTGCAGGGGCACGCGGCCATCGTGTGCAGTAGTGGTGTGCGATGAACCCGCAAACCACGAGGACGTAGGGATTCGCCGTATGTGGGTGTGCGGCCGTGCGGGTCTACGCGGAGTAGCGCGGTTTCCAGCTGGTTTCCGGAGGCACCCCTACGTGCGCGCGAGAGCCCGGAGACCCAACGCACAGAGTCCCTACGGTGCCCCTGACGGCCGAGCACGTACCGGGAGGAGCCCAAATAGCACCGAAAGGGGGACGGAAGCTGCACGGACCGCGTGCGGCTTGACGCTCGTGACGGTAGGCCCAGCGTCCACCCATCCGCACCGGATCGGGGCCGTCCGTGGGCAGTCCGAGGACAACCTACCTCCACCAACAACCACCAATGCCCCGACCTTGACGCTAGTCAGGGGCATTGAGTGACACTGCGCCGCAGGTCGCTACGCCGGGGGATCAGTTCTTCGGCTTCTGACCCGGGCGGTCCGACCGGATCCGTACGGCTGCGGCGCCCACTGGCCGGTGGGCGCCGCAGCCGTACGCGCCGCTCACCGCGCCCGGGGCACCCGCTGGCAGTTCGGGCAGAAGTAGCTGGAGCGGTTCATCCAGGGGCGGCGGCGCATCGGGGTGCCGCAGCGGTGGCAGGGCTCGCCCTCGCGGCCGTAGGCGTCCAGGGAGCGGTCGAAGTAGCCGGATTCGCCGTTCACGTTGACGTACAGGCTGTCGAAGCTGGTGCCGCCCTGGGCGAGCGCCGCGTTCATCACGTCCCGGACGTGGCCGAGCAGCTCGGCGGACTTCGGGCGGGTGAGGGTCGCGGTGGGGCGGTCGTAGTGCAGCTTCGCGCGCCAGAGCGCCTCGTCCGCGTAGATGTTGCCGACGCCGCTGATCAGCGACTGGTCGAGCAGCGCGCGCTTGACGGTCGTACGGCGCAGGCGCAGCGCGGTGTGGAAGGCCGCGTCGTCGAAGGCGGGGTCGAGGGGGTCGCGGGCGATGTGCGCGATGACGTCGGGGAGCCCGTCCGGTGTGGTGGGGTGCAGCGAGAGCCCGCCGAAGGTGCGCTGGTCGACGAAGCGCAGATCGGTGCCGAGGGTGTCGGCGAACCGCATCCTGATCCGCAGGTGCTTCTCGGTCGGGGCGTCGTCGGGCCGCACCAGCAGCTGACCGCTCATGCCGAGGTGGCCGAGGAGCGAGACGGGCTCGTCCTCCAGCGGGATCCACAGGTACTTGCCGCGCCGCATCGCCGCGCCGAAGCGCATGCCGCGCAGCCGGGCCGCGAAGTCCACCCCGCCCGCGAGGTGCCGGCGCACCGCGCGCGGGTGGAGGACCTCCACCTCGGAGACGGTCCGGCCGGCGACCCAGCGCTCCAGACCCCGGCGTACGACTTCGACCTCGGGCAGCTCGGGCACGGTGACGCTCCTCCAGGGGCACCAGGGGACCAGGGGCACAGAACGCGCGGACCGTACCGGAACACACGAACCGCGCGGGAAATGCCGCGACCCCCCGGCGCACGGGGCACCGGGGGGTCGCGAACGGGGTCAGGCCGGAGCGACGTCCGTGTTCTGCGGGGGGTCGGCAGGGGTGTCGGCGGCCCCTGCGTCGGCCGCGGACTTCTCCGCGGTCGCCCTCGCTTCGGCGGCGGCGCTGATTTCACGCCAGGCGGACTCGGCCGCCTGCTGCTCCGCTTCCTTCTTGCTACGACCGGTGCCGGTGCCGTACGAGACACCACCGACGCGAGCTGCAGCAGTAAAGATCTTCTCGTGGTCCGGGCCGGTCTCCGTGACGAGGTACTCGGGGACTCCGAGACCCTCGCTCGCGGTGAGCTCCTGGAGACTGGTCTTCCAGTCCAGGCCGGCGCCGAGGTTCGAGGACCTGTCGATGAGCGGGTCGAAGAGCCGGTGGACCAGCTCCGAGGCCGCGTCGAGGCCCTGATCGAGATAGACCGCGCCGATCACCGCTTCAAGGGTGTCGGCGAGGATGGAAGCCTTGTCCCGGCCACCCGTGCCCTCTTCACCGCGGCCGAGCCGGATGAAGGAACCGAGTTCTAGGCCGCGGCCCACTTCCGCGAGTGCACGTGAGTTGACCACCGCGGCCCGCAACTTGGCCAGCTGGCCTTCGGGCAGGTCGGGGTGGGTGCGGTACAGCGTGTCCGTGACCACCAGGCCGAGCACCGAATCCCCGAGGAATTCGAGCCGCTCGTTGGTGGGCAGACCGCCGTTCTCGTACGCGTACGAGCGGTGGGTCAGCGCACGCACCAGAAGGGCGGACTCAAGGTGATACCCGAGCCGCCCTTCCAGAAGCGTGTGGGACGAGGCTGTGTTGACGTTGTCTGCCTGCTTCTTGGCGTGGGACAACTCAGACATCGGGCCTCTCACCAGCCACTCAGACTTCGAGGACCTGGCGCTTGTTGTACGTGCCGCAGCTCGGGCACGCAATGTGCTGGAGCTTCGGCTCCTGGCAACGCTCACACGAAACCAGGGTGGGGACCGCAGCCTTCCACTGCGACCGGCGGTGGCGCGTGTTGCTGCGCGACATCTTCCGCTTCGGAACAGCCACGGCTACTTCTCCTGCTTCTCGTCGACGCCAGGTTCGGCGCCGCCCATGTTGTCCTTCTCGCCGTCCTGAACGGTCTCGGCGAGTCCTTGCAGTGCCGCCCACCGGGGGTCGGCGGCATCGTGGTGGTGGCCAGGATTCTCGTCCAGCCTGATTCCGCATTCGGAACACAGACCGGCACAGGTCTCCGTGCACACCGGCTGCATCGGCAGTGCGAGCACTACCGCGTCACGCAGCACCGTTTCGAGGTCGAACAAGCCGTCCTCAAGGAAAAACTCGTCCTCGTCGTCCTCGGCGTCGTCGGCCGGGTCCGCCGTCTTGCTGCGGCCCCGGTCGTCGGCGTCAGGGTACGAGAACAATTCCTGGAAGTCCGCTTCGACCTCGAAGGTCAGCGGCTCCAGACACCTTACGCACTCCCCCTCGGCGGTTGCACGGGCGGTGCCTGTGACGAGCACCCCTTCCATGACCGATTCGAGGCGGAGGTCCAGCGCCAGCGGCGCGCCTTCCGGCACTCCGATGACTCCGTCGATGCCCAGGTCCCTCGGTGCTTCCACCGAGCGGGTCAGCCGCTTCAGGGCACCGGGACGCCGACCCAGCTCGTGCGTATCGAACACGAGAGGATTGCGGTGGTCGAGGTGGCCGTTCAGGGCTTCTCCTGCTTTCGGGATTCGTGTGCATCGCACTGCGTCGGGAGGGGCCGGCCGTTCCGGAGTCGAAACGGGCAGCCGGGATCGCGGAGAGATACGCGCGACCGAGGAGCCAGGATACTTGACGTACCGCTCAGCACCCAATCCGGACCGGTCGGGCCGGCGGGAGCCGTGCGGCGCCCGGGTCGGCGGCCGGTCAGTGGCCGGTCAGTGGCCCTGCTCGTACCGGCGCAGCTGCTCCAGGTCGATCATGCTGGTGTCGAAGAAGCTGGTCTCGTCGAGCGCCGGCTGCGACTGCTGGGGCAGCTGGGCCTGGGGCTGCTGGTCGGCCCAGCCGTACTCGGGCTGGCCGGTCTGCGCGATCTGCCCCTGCTGCGGCTGGTACGCGCCCGGGTCGTACGCCTGCTGCTGGTAGGCGTAGACGTCCTGCTGGGGCTGCTCGTACACGTCCTGCTGGGGCTGGTCATAGCCGTCCTGCTGGGGCTGCTCGTAGCCGTACGGGTCCTGCCCGCCCGGCTGCGGGTAGTCGTAGCCCTGGGCGGTCTGGGCGTACTGGGGCCGCGCCGGGTAGTTCGGGGAGGCCTGCGGCGGCTCGGGGTCGGCCAGCTCGGCGAGGCCGGCCAGGTAGTCGGCGTCGCTGGTGTGGCCCTGGGCGCCCGCGGCGTCCTGGGCGGCCATGTGCGCGCCCAGGTCGTCGGTGGCCACCCGGCCGTGCAGCTTCTGCCGGCCGCGGCCGACCGCCTCCAGGGTCTTGCCGAGGACGGCCTCGAAGGCGCCGAGCTTGGTGTCGACGTACTCGTCGGCGCGGCGCCGGAGCGTCTCCGGGTCGGCGCTGCGCTCGGGGGCCTCGGCGAAGTCGGGGTCCTCGTAGCCCTGCTCGTCGAGGACGCCCTCGCTCCGGCCGAGCAGCTTCTCGCGGCCGCGGTCGACGGAGCCGATGGTCTTGGTGAGGACGACCTCGAAGTTGGCGAGCTTGCTGTCGACGTATTCGTCGGCCTCCGCCTTGACCTCGGCGGCCTCGCGGCGGGCCTCGGCCAGGATGCGGTCGGCCTCGTCCTGGGACCGTACGACGACCTCGGTGCCGGAGATCAGCGAGCCGCGCTCGGCGTGGGCGGACTCGATGATGCGTTCCGCTTCCTGGCGCGCCCGGTCGACGAGCTGCTCGCTGCCGCCGATGACCTCCTCGGCGTGGGCGAGTGAGCCGGGCAGCGCTTCGCGGAGCTCTTCGAGCATCCCGAGCAGATCGGCGCGGTTGATCACGCACGAGGCCGACATGGGCATGGACCGGGCGTTCCCGACCGCCTCGACGATCTCGTCGAGCTTCTTCTGCACGTCCACCGTGTGCTCGCCACTCTCTGCCGCTGTTGGAGACGGACGGGACGACTGTAAGGCCAGTCGGCTCCCGTCCGACACCGGGTGACGGTCCCTCAGGCGGTCACTTCCGCTCCAGCCGCTCCTGCAGCGCCGCGTGGACGGTCGGCGGCAGCAGGTGGGAGACGTCCCCGCCCCAGGTCGCGACCTCCTTGACCAGGGAGGACGACAGGAAGCTGTAGGTGGGGTTGGTGGGGACGAAGAGCGTCTCGACACCGGAGAGGCCGTTGTTCATCTGGGCCATCTGCAGTTCGTAGTCGAAGTCGCTGACCGCCCGGAGCCCCTTCACGATGGCGGGGATCTCCCGCTGCCTGCAGAAGTCGACCAGCAGGCCGTGGAAGGACTCGACCTCGACGTTGCCGAAGCCGGAGGTGACTTCGCGGATCAGCTCGATCCGCTCGTCGACGGTGAACAGCCCTTTCTTGGACTGGTTGATCATCACCGCGACGTGTACGACGTCGTACAGCTTCGAGGCTCGGCCAATGATGTCGAGATGTCCGTTGGTGATGGGGTCGAACGACCCCGGACAGACGGCGCGGCGCAACGTGATTCCCTCGCTCCCGGGTCCGGTCATCGTGCGTCTTCGCACGTGGAGGCGGCGCGACCGTACCAAAGGGTCGCCTCGCCGTAGCGGCGGGACCTCAACGGCTCGAAACCCTCCGGCCAGCCGAATTCCCCGCCTCTGGTGGCTCGTTCCACGGTGACGAGTGCGTCCTCGGCAAGCCAGCCCCGCGAGCCGAGTGTGAGGAGGATCTCCCGAAGATCGTCGTCGGTGACGACGTAGGGCGGGTCCAGGAAAACCACGTCGTACGGGTCGGCGGGCGCCGGTCCGGCAACCGTCTGTTCGGCCTTGCCGGTACGGACCTCGGCCCCGGGCAGGCCCACGGCACGGACGTTCTCGCGGACGGTGCGCACGGCCTTGGGGTCGGCCTCCACGAGCAGCGCGTGGACCGCGCCCCGGGAGAGCGCTTCGAGTCCGACCGCGCCGGAGCCCGCGTACAGGTCGGCGATCCGGACGCCGTCGAGGGTGCCGCGCAGCGCTTCCCAGGTCGAGAAGAGGCCCTCGCGCGCACGGTCGGAGGTGGGGCGGGTGCCGTTGCCGGGCGGTACGGCCAGGCGGCGTCCGCCGGCCGAGCCGGCGATCACGCGGGTCATGGGAGTCGGTCCTCGGGTCGCGGGACGGCACGCGGGGGGTCGCGTGCCTCTGGGGCTCGCGTACGGACCGGCAGCCCGGTCCGTACGAAAAGACCCTGGTTCCACGATATGGCGTGCGGGCGCCACGGACCCGGGCACCTCCCCGGCCACCGGGTCACCCCTTGTCGAGGAACTCCTCACGGTCCTTGTCCAGCAGCGCGTCCAGGGCGGTCCGCAGCTCCGGGTGGCCGGTCAGCTCCGGGTCGGCGGCGACGATCCGGGTGGCCTCGGCGCGCGCGGCGGCGATGATCTCCTCGTCGTCGATGACGGTGAGCATCCGCAGCGAGGAGCGGACCCCGGACTGGGCCTGGCCGAGCACATCGCCCTCGCGGCGCTGTTCGAGGTCGATCCGGGAGAGCTCGAAGCCGTCCAGGGTGGCGGCGACCGCGCCGAGCCGGGCGCGGGCGGGGCTCGCCTCGTGGGCCTCGCTGACCAGCAGGCAGAGCCCGGCGGCGGAGCCCCGGCCGACCCGGCCGCGGAGCTGGTGGAGCTGGGAGACGCCGAACCGGTCCGCGTCCATGATCACCATCGCGGTGGCGTTGGGGACGTTCACCCCGACCTCGATCACGGTGGTGGCCACCAGCACGTCGACCTGGCCGGCGGCGAACCGGCGCATCACGTCGTCCTTGTCGTCCGGGTTCATCCGCCCGTGCAGCACCTCGATCCGGAGCCCGGCGAGCGGTCCGGCGGACAGCCGGGCCGCGATGTCGAGCACGGCGAGCGGCGGCCGCTTGTCGCCGTCGGAGCCGCTCGGAGCGCCCTGGCCGTCCGGCGCGTCCGCTTCTTCGGCGGACTTCGCGGCGGCCTTCGCGCCCGTCTTCGTCCCTGCCTTCGCGCCGCCCTTGGCTCCGGTCGCCTCCTCCGGGTCGTCGCCGATCCGGGGGCAGACCACGTACGCCTGGTGACCGCCCTCCACCTCCTCGCGGACGCGTTCCCAGGCGCGGGCGAGGAAGTGCGGTTTGTCGGCGGCGGGCACGACGTGGGTGGCGATCGGGGAGCGCCCGGCGGGGAGCTGGTCGAGGACGGACGTCTCCAGGTCGCCGAAGACCGTCATCGCGACCGTGCGCGGGATGGGTGTGGCGGTCATCACCAGCAGGTGCGGCGGCTGCTTGCCCTTGGAGCGCAGGGCGTCGCGCTGCTCCACCCCGAAACGGTGCTGTTCGTCGACGACGACGAGTCCGAGGTCGTGGAAGGACACCTTGTCCTCGATCAGCGCGTGGGTGCCGATGACGAGTCCGGCCTCGCCGGTGGTCAGGTCCAGCAGCGCCCGGCGGCGGGCCGCCGTCCCCATGGAGCCGGTGAGCAGGACCACCTTCGTGCCGAGCGTGGAACCGCCGAGCATCCCGCCCTCGGCGAGGTCGCCCATCATCTCGGTGATCGAGCGGTGGTGCTGCTGGGCGAGCACCTCGGTGGGGGCGAGCATCGCGGCCTGCCCACCGCTGTCCACGACGGCGAGCATCGCGCGCAGGGCGACCATGGTCTTGCCGGAGCCGACCTCTCCCTGGAGCAGCCGGTGCATGGGGTGTTCGGTGGCGAGGTCGTCGAAGATCTCGCCGGACACCTTCCGCTGGCCCTCGGTGAGGGTGAACGGCAGCCGGGCGTCGAAGGCGTCGAGCAGCCCGTCCGGGGCGGGGCGGCGGGCGACGGCGGGGAGCTGGGTGTCGGCGTACCGGCGGCGCGCCAGCGCGGTCTGGAGGACGAACGCCTCGTCCCACTTCAGCCGCTCCCTGGCGTCCTCGATGTCCGCCTTGGTCTGCGGCCGGTGCACCTTGACCAGGGCCTCGGGCAGCGAAACGAAGCCGCGTCCGTCCCGCAGCGCGGCGGGCAGCGGGTCGAGTGCCTCCTGGGCGCTGGGCAGCACGGTGTCCACGGCCTTGGCGATGCGCCAGGAGTCGAGCTGTTTGCAGGCGGGGTAGAGGGGCAGCAGGCGGCCGGCGAAGGCGTCCACGGCCTCGCGCACCCCGGCCTCGCCCTCGGGCGCTTCGGCGTCGAGCAGTTGGTACGTGGGGTGGGCGAGCTGCGTCTTGCGGTTGAAGACGCCGACCTTGCCCGCGAACATCGCCCGGCGGCCGGGGAGGAGTTCCTGGTGCGGCTTGTGCACCCCGTGGCCGAAGAAGACGAGCTGGAGCCGGCCGCTGCCGTCGGTGAGCGTGACCTCCAGGCGTTTGCCGCGCCCGTTGTTGAAGCCCAGCACCCGCGCGTCGGCGACCTGGGCGACCACGGTGACGTGTTCGTCCAGCGGGAGGTCGGAGAGCGGGGTGAGCCGGCCCCGTTCCTCGTACCGTCGCGGGTAGTGGTGCAGGAGGTCGCCGACGGTGTGCAGGCCGAGGTGTTCGGCCATCACCTTCGCGGTGGCTCCGCCGAGCAGCTTCTTGAGGGGTTCATCGAGCGCGGACACGGGTTCCATTGCACACCACGCCACCGACAGTCGTCCGGCGGGAGTGCCCGGGGCGTGTCCGGCGGCCGGGCTCCGGGGCGGGGAGCGCGGCTATTCGACGCCGATCAGCAGCGGGGTCCCCGGGTGTCCGCCCCGGTAGACCGTGGTGTCGACGGCGAGGTGCCCTTCGCGTACGTACGCCTCCAGGGCGTCACCGAGGGTGTCCGGTACGTGTTCGCCGAGGACGAGGGTGACCAGCTCTCCGCCTGCGGCGAGCATCCGGTCGAGGACGGTGCGCGCGGTGCCGGGGAGGTCCGCGCCGATGACGGCCACGTCCCCGTCGATCAGACCGAGGATGTCGCCGGCCTGGCAGATGCCTGCGGTGGTCCACGACTGCCGTTCGGCGACGGCGAGTTCGGCGTGGCGGGTGGCTCCGGCGGCGGCGGTCATGGCGACGACGTCCTCGTCGAAACTGCGGCCCGCCTCGTGGACCGCGAGGGCGGCGATGCCCTGGACGACGGCACGGGTCGGGATGACGGCGACCCGGATGCCGTCGGCCCTGACCTGCTCGGCGGCGACGGCCGCGACATGGCGCAGGTTCGCGTCGTTGGGGAGCAGGACGACCTCGCGGGCATGGGCGCGGCGGATGGCTTCGACGAGTTCGCCGCTGGCGGGCGGCTTCCCGGGGCGCGCGAGCACGGTGACGGCGTCGGCCTCCTCGCAGAGACCGCGGAGTTCCTCGCCGGGGACGACCACGACCACGGAGCGCGGGGCGGGTTCGGTCCGCGGGTGGACCCGTGCGGCGCCGAAGTGGGTGATCCGGATGCGGTGCGGGCGTCCCGCCTCCACGCCCGCCTCCACGGCCGCCCCGGCGTCGTCGACGTGCACGTGGACGTTCCACAGCCCGTCGCCGCCGACCACGACGAGGGAGTCGCCGAGGGTGTCGAGCCGGTCGCGGAGCCGGTCCACCGCCTCGTCCTCGGCCTCCAGCAGGTAGATGACCTCGAACGCGGGCCCGTCGCCGGGCACCGCCCCGTCCCCGGGGTCAGCGGGGCCGGCGAGGGCCGCGCACCCTCCGCCGTACTCCCCGGCGGGCGCGGCGGGGCTCCCGGCCGGTACGGGAAGCCGTCCGGGCGTCTGCCGGGGGACGTGTACGGGCGCCCGCCCGGTCACCGTCTCCAGCAGCGCCCCCAGAACGGTCACCAGGCCCTGCCCGCCGGCGTCCACGACTCCGGCGCGGCCGAGCACCGGCAGCCGCCCGGGGGTCTCCTCCAGCGCCTCGGCGGCGCCCGCGTGCGCCGCCTGCGCGACGGCCGCCAGACCGCTCCCGGCCGCGACCGCCCCGGCGGCCCGCGCGGCCGCGGCGGCGACGGTGAGGATGGTGCCCTCCACGGGGTGGGCGACGGCCCGGCGGGCGGCGCCGGCGGCGTGTGCCAGCGACCGGGCCAGGTGGTCCGCGTCCCCGCCGTCCGCGAGCACGGCCGCCATCCCGCGCAGCAGCTGGGCCAGGATGGTGCCGGAGTTGCCCCGCGCCCCGATGAGCGCCCCGTGCGCCATGGCGCGTACGGCCTCGGCGGCGGCCGGGCCGGTGGAGTCCGGGCCGGTGGGGTGCTGCTCCGAGGGGCCCGTTCCGTGGGCCGCGAAGACGGCCTCGACGGCGGCCCGCGCCGATTCCAGGGTGAGGAAGAGGTTGGTGCCGGTGTCCCCGTCCGGGACCGGGTAGACGTTGATCGCGTCGATGGCGGCCCGCTCCCGGCCCAGGGCTTCGAGGGCCAGGGAGCACCAGGTGCGTACCGCGACGGCGTCGAAATCGTCGGGGAGTTGCGGCACCTGGGTCCTCCTTGAAGCGGCCGTGTACGGCGGGCTGCACCGCAGGTTAACCCCGGGCCGCCGGTGAGTGGCCCCGGGCAGGGGGGCGGGAGGGCGGCCTGCGGAACCGTGGTAGTTTCGTTGTACCGAGGCAGCCGTTGTATGGTGTTTCGGTTGCCCGATGAAAGTCGGGCCATTCCTCCGGTGCCGTCACTTCAGTTCGCTGATTCCGGCGCGCCGGAATTCACTGTAAGTGCACCTGAAGTCTTTGGAGTGACCCGTGGCTGCCAACTGCGACGTCTGCGGCAAGGGGCCGGGCTTCGGCAACAACATTTCGCACTCGCACCGCCGTACGTCTCGTCGCTGGAATCCCAACATCCAGCGCGTGCGTGCCGTGGTCGGTCGGACGCCGAAGCGGCTCAACGTCTGCACCTCGTGCATCAAGGCCGGCAAGGTCGCGCGCTGACGTTCCCGTCGTAGCGCAGCCTTCCGGTTGCCCAAAAAGCCGGTCCACCTCGGTGGACCGGCTTTTTGCTGTGCCCGGACGGGGGCGCTCCCGGGCCCCGGGCCGGAGGGCCGGCAGCTGTCCCGGCCGCGCGGACGGCAGCGGGACGGCTGCGGGGACGGCGTCGGGCGGCTTCAGGGACGCCGGCTCCGCCAGGCGTGGTCGACCGGGCCGATCCCGGCGCCGAGCGGGAATCCGGCCTCGATCGCCCCGGTGATGTAGGTCTTCGCGTTCCGTACCGCCGTGGGCACGTTCTGGCCCCGGGCCAGGCCGCAGGCGATGGCCGAGGCGAGGGTGCAGCCCGTGCCGTGGGTGTGCCGGTTGTCGTGGCGCGGGGAACGCAGCCAGTGCTCCTTGTTGCCGTCGGTGAGCAGATCGACGGCCTCGCCGGGCAGATGGCCGCCCTTGATCACCACCCAGCGCGGGCCGAAGGCGAGTACGGCCGCGGCGGCCCGCCGCATGTCCTGCTCCTCGGCGACCTCCACGCCCGTGAGCTGCGCCACCTCGTCCAGGTTCGGGGTGGCGACGGTGGCCAGCGGCAGCAGCTTCGTGCGTACGGATTCCAGGGCCTCGGCGGCGAGCAGCGCGTCCCCGTGCTTGGAGATCCCCACCGGGTCGACGACGACCGGGGCGGCGGTGTCGGCGAGGAGTGCGGCGACGGTCTCGACCAGGGCGGCGGACGCGAGCATGCCGGTCTTCACGGCCTGGACGCCGATGTCGTCGACGACGCTGCGGTACTGGGCGCGTACCGCTTCGGGCGGCAGCTCCCAGGCGCCCTGCACGCCGAGGGAGTTCTGGGCGGTCACGGCGGTGAGCACGCTCATGCCGTGCACGCCGAGCGCCAGCATCGTCTTGAGGTCGGCCTGGATGCCGGCACCGCCGCCGGAATCCGATCCGGCGACGGTGAGGACACGGGGCGGTACGGCGGCAGTTGTCGGCATGGACCGAAATCTACTTCGGGCCGCGGGCACCCGTGCGAGCGGTCCGACGGGCGGACAGCGAACAGGCGGCCGGCGGACGCCGCTTCGACGGCACGCCCTACGGGGCGTCCTCGACGTCGCCGAAGTGGTCCCAGCCTCCCCTGCTGGTCCAGGGTGCGCCGTCGACGGTGACCTGGGGCAGGGCGGACGGGTTGAGGACCTCGCCGATCACCTTCCAGCGGGCGGGGAGTTTCACGTCGGGCGGGAAGGTCGCCACGATCGCGTGGTCCTCTCCCCCGGTGAGCACCCACTGGAGCGGGTCGACGCCGACCGCCTGTCCGATGTCCGACATCTGGGACGGGATGTCGATGAGGCCGGAACGCAGGTCGATGCGGACCTTGCTGGCCTCGGCGATGTGTCCGAGGTCGGCGACCAGGCCGTCGCTGACGTCGGTCATCGCGGTGGCGCCGAGTCCGGCCGCCGCGGGGCCCGCGTGGTACGGCGGTTCGGGGCGCCGGTGGGCTTCGACGAAGGCGCGGGGCGAGCGGAATCCCCGGGAGAGTACGGCGAATCCGGCGGCGGACCAGCCGAGCCAGCCGGTGACGGCGACGACGTCCCCGGGCCGGGCGCCGCCCCGGGTGACCGGTTCGTGGTTGCGGAGGTCGCCGAGCGCGGTGATCGCGACGGTGATGGTGTCCCCGCCGACCACGTCGCCGCCGACCACGGCCGCCCCGGCGACCTGGCATTCGTCGCGGAGCCCGTCCATGAGTTCGGTCGCCCAGGTCACCGGGAGGGTCGCCGGGACGACGAGGCCGAGGAGGAGCGCGGTGGGCACGGCTCCCATCGCCGCGATGTCGGCGAGGTTCTGCGCCGCCGCCTTGCGCCCGACGTCGTACGCGGTCGACCAGTCGCGGCGGAAGTGGCGTCCTTCGATCAGTACGTCGGTACTGGCCACGACCCTGCGGTCCGGAGCCGCCACGACCGCGGCGTCGTCGCCGGGCCCCAGCCGTACCGCCGGAGTGGTGGTGAGGCGGGCGGTGAGCTCTCTGATGAGCCCGAACTCCCCCAACTCACCCACGGTTCCCTTCACCGGGTGTCACCTCTCGTTCGTCGCACCGGGCGTCCGGTGCGGGCTGCTCCGACGTGTCCGCGGACCGGACGCGGCCCTCCCCCGGGCCGGGCCGGTCCGCGGTAGCGGGCGGTCACCGCTGTCTGTAGTGTCGGGAGACACGTCGTTCCGTGTCGCCCGTACGCCACGCTACGGACCGCTCCCGGTCCCCGGGTCTCCCCGCTCCCGCCGGTGACGCGATAACGTGGCGTTCCTCTCCCCCACATGATCCTCGTGGCCGCCCTGGAGGTTCCGTGGTACAGGCGTACATCCTTATTCAGACCGAGGTGGGCAAGGCGTCGATCGTCGCCGAGACCATCGCGAAACTTCCGGGAGTGATCCAGGCAGAGGACGTCACCGGCCCCTACGACGTGATCGTGCGCGCCCAGTCCGACACGGTGGACGAGCTCGGCCGCATGGTGGTCGCCCGGGTCCAGCAGGTGGAAGGCATCACGCGGACCCTGACCTGCCCCGTAGTCCACATCTGACCCCCGTCTACGCTGGTCCGGTGACGTCTTCCCGCCGCCGGTCGCTCAGCCCGTCGTTCCTCGTGCCGTCCGCCGCCGCGCTCCTGCTGGCGGCGGGCTGCTCCGGCGGCTCGCAGCCGTCGGTCGCGGTACCCACTCCGTCCAAGGACGCGGCCGCGTACTGTTCGGCGCTGCACAAGGCACTGCCGAAGACCGTGGCCGGGCTGGAACGCAGCGATCCCGCACCGGAGTCGGAGCTGACCGCCGGCTGGGGGGACGGGGCGATCGTACTTCGCTGCGGTGTTCCCCGGCCCGCCGCCATGGCGGACGCGGCCTCCAAGGGGATCGACGCGGACGGTGTCAACTGGCTGCTGGAACAACGCCCGGACGAGGGGCCCCGGTTCACCACGACGTACCGCAAGGCGTATGTCGAGGTCTCCATGGGAACGCGGTTCGCCCACGACGCCAGCCCGCTCGCCGAGTTCGCGAAGCCGGTGCTCGAGACGGTCCCCGACAGCCTCTGAACCGCTGCCACCGCCCCGCCGGCCGGTTCTTCACCGGCCGACGGCGGGGGGCACACGGTCAGCGCAGGCCGGTGGACCGGGTCAGGGCCGCCTGGATGAGCCGGTCGATCAGCTCCGGGTAGTCGACGCCGCTCTCCTGCCACATCCTCGGGAACATCGAGATGGGCGTGAACCCGGGCAGGGTGTTGATCTCGTTGATGACGAACTCGCCCTCGTCCGTGAGGAAGAAGTCGGCG
Source organism: Streptomyces sp. NPDC001493 (assembly GCF_053597235.1). Lineage (NCBI taxonomy): Bacteria > Bacillati > Actinomycetota > Actinomycetes > Kitasatosporales > Streptomycetaceae > Streptomyces > Streptomyces sp. NPDC001493. The sequence goes on along the minus strand of NZ_JBSFHV010000008.1, from coordinate 135,733 downwards.
CGCACCAGGCCCTCGCAGGAGACGGACTCGAAGGCGGCGACCGCGAGGCGCTGGACCTCGGCGGTCTGCTCCGGGGTGAGCGGGGCGGGCACGAGTCCGGCGGCCGCGTCGATGTACTTGGCCTCGAAGTCGTAGAAGTCGTGCGCGGTGACCGGCGGGATCTCGGCCGGCACGCTGGCGCGCGGTCCGTCCTCGAACTCCAGCACCCCGCACTCGATCTCGCGACCGCTCAGCAGCGACTCGACGAGGAACTTGGGGTCGTGCCTGCGGGCCTCCTCGATCGCCTCGTCCAGGCCGTCGGGCCCGTCGACCTTGGTGATGCCCACCGACGAGCCGCCGCGGGCGGGCTTCACGAAGAGCGGCCAGCCGTGCTCGCCGGCGAAGTCGACGATCCGCTTGCGGGCGGCGGAGGGGTCGTTCTCCCACTCGCGGGGCCGGACGACCAGGTAGGGGCCGACGGCGAGGCCGAAGGAGATGAAGACCCGCTTCATGTACTCCTTGTCCTGGCCGACGGCGGAGGCGAGGACGCCCGCGCCGACGTAGGGGACGCCGGAGAGTTCCAGGAGGCCCTGGAGGGTGCCGTCCTCGCCGTACGGGCCGTGCAGCACGGGGAAGACGACGTCGACCTCGCCCAGGGCCCGGGGCACCGATCCGGGCTCGCTGAGGACGACTTCGCGGCTGCCCGGGTCCACGGAGAGAACCACGCCGCCCTTCTCCGACTCGGCGAGCGCGTCCACGTCGGGCATCTGCCGGTCGGTGATCGCCATGCGGGCCGGGTCGTCGCCGGTGAGTGCCCAGCGGCCGTCCTGGGTGATGCCGATCGGCAGGACGTCGTAGACGGTCCGGTCGATGGCGTTCAGGACGGCGCCGGCCGTGACGACCGAGATGCCGTGTTCGGAGCTGCGTCCGCCGAACACGACAGCCACGCGCGGCTTGCGGCGCTGCTGCTCAGGGCTCTTCGGACGCTCAGGGCTCTGGGGGAGGTTCTCGCTGCTCATATCGCGATGAGCGTACCTGCTGGTACCGAAAGGAGTCAGCGCCGCTCGGGCTTGGCGCTCCGCGACATCAGCTCCTTGACCGCGACGGCGGGCGGCTTGCCCTCGTGGACGATCCCGACGACGGTCTCCGTGATCGGCATGTCGACCCCGTGCCGGCGGGCCAGATCGAGCACCGACTCGCAGGACTTGACGCCTTCCGCGGTCTGGCTGGTGGCGGCGATCGCCTCCTGGAGCGTCATGCCCCGGCCGAGGTTGGTGCCGAAGGTGTGGTTGCGCGAGAGCGGCGAGGAGCAGGTCGCCACCAGGTCGCCGAGGCCCGCGAGTCCGGAGAACGTCAGCGGGTCCGCGCCCATGGCGAGGCCCAGTCGGGTGGTCTCGGCGAGTCCGCGGGTGATGAGCGAGCCCTTGGCGTTGTCGCCGAGGCCCATGCCGTCCGCGATGCCGACGGCCAGGCTGATGACGTTCTTGACGGCGCCGCCGAGCTCGCAGCCGACGACGTCGGTGTTGGTGTACGGGCGGAAGTACGGGGTGTGGCAGGCGGCCTGGAGCCGCTGGGCCACCGACTCGTCCTGGCAGGCCACGACGGCCGCAGCGGGGCGCCGTTCGGCGATCTCGCCGGCGAGGTTGGGGCCGGTGACGACGGCGATGCGCTCGGCGGAGACCTTCGTCACGTCCGCGATCACCTCGCTCATCAGCTTGGCGGTGCCGAGCTCGACGCCCTTCATCAGGGAGACGAGGACGGTGTCCGGTTCCAGGTGCGGGGCCCACTCGGCGAGGTTGGCTCGCAGCGTCTGGGAGGGCACCACCAGCACCGCGAACTCGGCGCCGCGCAGCGCCTCGGCGGGGTCGGTGGTGGCCCGGACGGACTTGGGCAGTTCGGCGCCGGGGAGGTAGCCGGGGTTGGTCCGGGTGGTGTTGATGTCCTCGGCGACCTCGGCGCGGCGGGCCCAGAGAGTGACGTCGCAGCCGGCGTCACCCAGGATCACGGCGAAGGCGGTGCCCCAGGAACCCGCCCCGAAGACGGCCACTTTGCGCGGTTCGGTCACTGGGAACCCTTCTCTTCGGCCTGGCGCCGCTGGTTCGCGCGGGCCTTGCGGTGGTCGTACGGCTCGGCGGGAGCCTTCTCGCCGCGTACGGTCTCCAGTTGCTCGGTGATCGCGGCCATGATGACCTCGGTGACCTCGCGCAGTACCTCGGGCGTCGGCTCCGCGCCGTAGAAGCGGCTGAGGTCGACGGGCGGTCCGGCCTGCACCCGGAGGGTCTTCCGGGGGAAGAACCGGTACTTGTTCTCCTTGGCGTACGGCGGCATCGCGAGGTTCGCGCCCCACTGGGCGACCGGAATGACGGGCGCGCGGGTCATCAGCGCGACGCGGGCGGCGCCGGTCTTGCCGTTCATCGGCCACATGTCGGGGTCGCGGGTGAGGGTGCCCTCGGGGTAGAAGGCGACGCACTCGCCGTCCTCGATCGCGGCCACGGCGGCGCGGAAGGCGTTCAGCGCGTCGGTGGTCTCGCGGTAGACGGGGATCTGGCCGGTGCCGCGCAGCATCATGCCGACGAACGGGGCCCGGAAGAGGGCGGCCTTCGCCAGGAACCTCGGCACCCGGCCGGTGTTGTACTGGAAGTGCCCGTACGAGAGCGGGTCCAGGTACGAGTTGTGGTTGACGGCCGTGATGAATCCGCCGTCGGCCGGAATGTGTTCCATTCCCCGCCAGTCACGCTTGAAGAGAACCACCAGTGGCGGCTTGGCGATGACCGCCGCCAGGCGGTACCAGAAGCCGATTCTGCGGCGGGACACTCGGACACCTTTCACTCGGGTTTCGCTCGGACCTGACCTGCGGTGCGGCCACGGACGGTCATGTCCCGCCCCAGGCCCCTGCTCTGTCGAGAACACCGTACGCCCCGCTCCCCGGACCGGACCGGCAGGCTGTCGCACCCGGGAGCGAGAATGGGGGCCGACGTTCACGGAGGGGGAGATCGCCACGAACACCGACCCGGCCGGCCGCTGGTCCCTGGTCGTCCCGCTGAAGCCCTTGGCGTACGCCAAGAGCAGGCTGCGGGACGCGCTGGGCGACGCGCTGCGGCCCCGACTCGCCCTGGCCTTCGCCGAGGACACGGTCGCGGCGGCGCTCTCCTGTACGGACGTACGCGATGTGGTGGTCGTCACGGACGACACGGTGGCGGCGGACCGTCTGGCCGCGCTGGGAGCCCGTGTCGTACCCGACTTCCCGGCCGCCGGTCTCAACGCGGCGCTCGCGTACGGTGCGGGGCTGGTGCGTGCCGTCAGGCCGTCGGCTCCGGTCGCGGCGCTCAACGCGGATCTCCCCGCGCTGCGCCCCTCGGAATTGTCGCGGGTCCTCGAATTCTCTTCCGGATTTCCCCGGACATTCCTTTCGGACGCCGCGGGAATCGGGACGACATTTCTCTCGGCCGAGCCCGGAGTGGAATTGCGTCCCGCTTTCGGCGGCCCTTCGCGCGCCCGGCATCTCGCGTCGGGGGCACGGGAGGTGCCGCCCGAGGGGCTGGATTCGGTCCGCCGGGACGTGGACACCGGGGACGATCTGCTGGTGGCGCTGGCCCTGGGCGTGGGGCCGCGTACAGGGGAACTGCGGGACGCGGTACGGCTGGGGGCCGTCCCCCGCCCGGCCGCCGGGCCCACGCGGTCGGCGCCCACCGGGCGATAGGCTGCGGCCCATGCAGGCGACCGCGTACACGTACGACCCCGAAACCCGCAGCGGCAGTGTGCTGCTCGACGACGGCACCCCGGTGGACTTCCCGGCGGCCGCGTTCGACGCGGGCGGCCTGCGGCTGCTCCGCCCCGGTCAGCGGGTGCGGATCGAGGGTTCGGGCGAGGGTGCCGCGCTCCGGATCGACCTGGTGACCCTGCAGACCTTCTGAGCGGGCCCCGTTCGGCCGAACGGGCGGGTGCCCGCCGGGACTCCGCCCGGCTCCCGGACAGCCCGCGGGCCGGGCTCCCCGAGGGGAACCCGGCCCGGCGCGTCGTGCGAGAACGAGCGGGTGCCCGGTCTCACTTCTTGCGAGCGGTGGCCTTCTTGGCCGTGGTGGTGCGCGCCGTGGTCTTCTTGGCGGGCGCCTTCTTGGCCGTGGCCTTCTTGGCCGGGGCCGTCTTCTTCGCGACGGCGGCGGTCTTCTTCGCCGGCGTGGCCGCCTTCTTCGCGGCCGCCGTGGTCTTCTTCGCCGCTGCGGCGGTGGTCGCCTTCTTGGCGGGCGTGGCGGTGGTCTTCTTCGCCGTGGTCGCGGCGGCGGTGGTGGTCTTCTTCGCCGTCGCCGCCTTGCGGGCGGTGGCCTTCTTGGCCGCGGCCTTGGTGGTCGTACGGGTGGAAGCACCGCCCGAGAGGCTGCCCTTGGGGGCCTTCTTGACGGCCACGTCGTTCTTCGGGAGCTTCTTGGAGCCGCTCACCAGGTCCTTGAAGCCCTGACCCGCGCGGAAGCGGGGCACCGAGGTCTTCTTGACCCGGACGCGCTCGCCGGTCTGCGGGTTGCGGGCGTACCGCGCCGGGCGGTCGACCTTCTCGAACGAGCCGAAACCGGTGACCGAGACACGGTCTCCGGCCACGACGGCGCGGACGATCGCGTCCAGTACCGCGTCCACCGCGTCCGCGGCCTGCTGACGGCCGCCGACCTTCTCGGCAATCGCTTCTACGAGCTGTGCCTTGTTCACGTCTTCCCCTTCGGAGACATTGCCAGAACGAAAGTGTTCAAGCGTTTTCGCACGTTAGGCAGATATATACCGCAAATCAAACACGAAACGGGCTAATCACCCTAGTGCCGCAACGAAGTCGACTGATGCGGACTTCCGCGGAGTCAGTCACCTTCGGGGAATCGGCCCTCATCGAGGTCCTTCATCAACCGGTCCAGGCGCCTTGCCGCGCCTGAGAGATCGTGCTTCGCCGTGGCCGTGACGGCCAACAGCTTCCGGGACAGCGCCATCCGTACGCCCTCCGGGACTTGCAGTGCGCGCACCCTTCCGTGCGCTTCCTTCAATTGGTCGGCGACTTGGCCATAGAGCTTGAGTTGGTTGTCGCCTTCCATGCACCGATTGTGCCATCTGAGGCGAGTTGTCGCCCGACAGGGTCTCAACAAGCGACTGCGCCCCCTACCCGAAGGCAGGGGGCGCAGTCCGGAAAAGCGCTGCTCAGACCTCAATTGTACGCGGCTTGAAGGTCGGCCTTGCCACCTCATATGCCGCGATGTCCGCTTCGTTCTGAAGGGTGAGGCTGATGTCGTCCAGCCCGTTCAGCAGACGCCAGCGGGCGTTCTCGTCGAGCTCGAAGGCGGCCTCGATGCCCTCGGCCCGGACCTGGCGGGCCTCCAGGTCGACGGTGACCTCGGCGGTGGGGTCGGCCTCGGTCAGCTCCCACAGCGCGTCCACGACGGCCTGGTCGAGAACGACGGTCAACAGGCCGTTCTTCAGCGAGTTGCCGCGGAAGATGTCCGCGAACCGGGCCGAGATCACGGTCTTGAAACCGTAGTTCTGGAGGGCCCAGACGGCGTGCTCGCGGGAGGATCCGGTACCGAAGTCGGGGCCGGCCACCAGGACCGAGGCACCCTGCCGCTCGGGGCGGTTGAGGACGAAGTTCTCGTCCTTGCGCCAGGCTTCGAAGAGGCCGTCCTCGAACCCGTCGCGGGTGACCTTCTTCAGCCAGTGCGCGGGGATGATCTGGTCGGTGTCGACGTTGCTGCGGCGCAGCGGGACGGCCCGGCCGGTGTGCGTGGTGAAAGCTTCCATGGTTCTCAGACTCCGGCAGGCGTGCGGTCGTCGGACAGGTCGGCGGGCGAGGCCAGGTGGCCGAGCACCGCGGTGGCGGCGGCGACCTGCGGGGAGACCAGGTGGGTCCGGCCGCCCTTGCCCTGCCGGCCCTCGAAGTTGCGGTTCGAGGTGGAGGCGGAGCGCTCACCGGGCGCCAGCTGGTCCGGGTTCATGCCGAGGCACATCGAGCAGCCCGCGTGGCGCCATTCGGCTCCGGCCTCGGTGAAGACCTTGTCCAGGCCCTCGGAGACGGCCTGGAGGGCGACCCGGACCGAGCCGGGGACGACCAGCATCCGTACGCCGTCGGCGACTTTGCGGCCCTCCAGGACGGCTGCGGCGTTGCGCAGGTCCTCGATGCGGCCGTTGGTGCAGGACCCGACGAAGACGGTGTCCACGCCGATCTCGCGGAGCGGCTGCCCGGCGGTCAACCCCATGTACTCCAGGGCCTTTTCGGCGGCGAGCCGCTCCGACGCGTCTTCGTACGAAGCCGGGTCGGGGACGTTCGCGGAGAGCGGGGATCCCTGGCCGGGGTTGGTGCCCCAGGTGACGAACGGGGCGAGTCCGGCGGCGTCGATGACCACCTCGGCGTCGAAGACGGCGTCGTCGTCGCTGCGCAGGGTCTTCCAGTACGCGACGGCGGCGTCCCAGTCCTCGCCCTTGGGGGCGTGGGCACGGCCTTCGAGGTAGGCGAAGGTGGTCTCGTCCGGGGCGATCATGCCCGCGCGGGCACCGGCCTCGATCGACATGTTGCAGATGGTCATGCGGGCTTCCATCGAGAGCTTCTCGATGGCGGAGCCGCGGTATTCGAGGATGTAGCCCTGGCCGCCGCCGGTGCCGATCCGGGCGATGACCGCCAGGATGAGGTCCTTGGCCGTGACGTCCTCGGGGAGATCGCCGTCGATGGTGATGGCCATCGTCTTCGGACGGGCCAGGGGCAGCGTCTGGGTGGCCAGCACGTGCTCCACCTGGCTGGTGCCGATGCCGAACGCCAGCCCGCCGAAGGCGCCGTGGGTCGACGTGTGCGAGTCGCCGCAGACGACGGTCATGCCCGGCTGGGTCAGACCCAGCTGGGGGCCGACCACGTGCACGACGCCCTGCTCGACGTCGCCGAGCGGGTGCAGACGGACGCCGAACTCGGCGCAGTTCTTGCGCAGGGTCTCCAGCTGGGCGCGGGAGACCGGGTCGGCGATCGGCTTGTCGATGTCGAGGGTCGGGGTGTTGTGATCCTCGGTGGCGATGGTGAGGTCGAGGCGCCGGACCCGGCGTCCGGCCTGCCGCAGCCCGTCGAAGGCCTGCGGGCTGGTCACCTCGTGCAGCAGGTGCAGATCGATGTAGAGGAGGTCGGGCTCGCCCTCTGCGCGCCGGACGACGTGGTCGTCCCAGACCTTCTCCGCGAGTGTCCTACCCATCGCTTTCCCTCCGACCGGCGTCTTCGCCGGCCCAACTAGAGATTCGGTGCGCCACCGTCCCGGTCCCGTACGGGACGGCTCCCCCGATCGGGGCGGCGGCTGCGGGCCGTCGTACGGCCGCCGGTACAGGTTCGCAACTTCTGCGGAAAATTGAACTTGCGTTTCACAGAGTGAGACGCGAATATCGTCGTATGGACAACTCTAGCGGCGTCGGCGTTCTCGACAAGGCTGCACTCGTACTGAGCGCACTGGAGTCCGGTCCGGCCACCCTCGCCGGGTTGGTCGCGGCGACCGGTCTCGCTCGCCCCACGGCCCACCGACTGGCCGTGGCACTCGAACACCACCGTCTGGTGGCCCGGGACATGCAGGGCCGGTTCATCCTCGGCCCGCGGCTCGCCGAGCTCGCCGCGGCGGCCGGCGAGGACCGCCTCCTGGCGACGGCCGGACCCGTGCTCACCCACCTGCGCGACATCACCGGCGAGAGCGCCCAGCTCTACCGCCGCCAGGGCGACATGCGTATCTGTGTCGCCGCTGCCGAGCGGCTCTCCGGGCTCAGGGACACCGTGCCGGTCGGCTCCACGCTCACCATGAAGGCGGGCTCCTCCGCGCAGATCCTGATGGCCTGGGAGGAGCCCGAGCGCCTCCACCGCGGCCTCCAGGGCGCCCGGTTCACGGCGACGGCCCTCTCCGGGGTGCGCCGCAGGGGATGGGCCCAGTCGATCGGTGAGCGCGAGCCGGGCGTCGCGTCGGTCTCCGCGCCGGTGCGCGGACCGTCGAACCGGGTGGTGGCCGCCGTCTCCATCTCCGGGCCGATCGAGCGGCTGACGCGCCACCCGGGCCGGATGCACGCGCAGGCGGTCATCGACTCGGCCGCCCGTCTCAGCGAGGCCCTGCGCCGCGGCTGACCGCCTCCACCGACCGTCCCCCCGCCCGCCGTTACCGCGTTACCGCATCCGCTTCTGCTTCCGCTTCTCTGCTTCCGCTTCTCTGCTTCCGCTCTTGTTCGCACTGGCCGCCCCAGCGTCGTGGCGGCCTTTTTCATGTCCGGGCACGAACGGCCGGGCACGAACGGCCGGGCACGAACGGGGTGTTGGGCGCCCTGCGCGCTGCGTCCCGCGTGCGGGTCGTCCGGAGCGCCCAGGTCGCCACGTCCCCCAGGTCGCCAGGTGGTCCGGGCCGTCCGGGTACACGAAAAAGGCCCTTCACCGGAGTGAAGGGCCTTTCTCTACTGCCGAGTTGTACCCCCGACCGGATTCGAACCGGCGCTACTGCCGTGAGAGGGCAGCGTGCTAGGCCGCTACACAACGGGGGCTTGTTGCTTGAAGTCTTGCGAACTTCGGTCTTGCGCTGGGCTACCAGGACTCGAACCTAGAATGACGGTACCAGAAACCGTAGTGTTGCCAATTACACCATAGCCCATGGTGTGGTACGTACCCCCGACCGGATTCGAACCGGCGCTACTGCCGTGAGAGGGCAGCGTGCTAGGCCGCTACACAACGGGGGCCCTAGCGATCCTGCATCAAGAACATCGGGTGCGACCCGGATTGTTCCCGCGGGAAGGATCTGTACCCCCGACCGGATTCGAACCGGCGCTACTGCCGTGAGAGGGCAGCGTGCTAGGCCGCTACACAACGGGGGCTTGTTGCTTGAAGTCTTGCGAACTTCGGTCTTGCGCTGGGCTACCAGGACTCGAACCTAGAATGACGGTACCAGAAACCGTAGTGTTGCCAATTACACCATAGCCCACTGAAACGCAACCTCTGGAGGTTTTGTCTCTGTCTGCGCTTCCCGGCCGGATCTTTCGGCCCGCTCGGGCGGCGCAGAAAGAACATTACCCGAAGGTGTCCGACGCTCCAAAACGGGTATCCCGCGACAGCACCTCGGGCAGCTGGTGGAGGCCCGTGATCCGTACGAGATCGGCCCTGCCGCCCCGCTCCGCCCGGTCCAGCCAGATCCCCGTCAGCCCGGCCGCGACCGCGCCGGCGGCGTCGATGTCGGGCTCGTCCCCCACGTACGCCACCTCGTGCGGTTCCAGGGCGAGCGCCTCGCAGGCGGCGTGGAAGGCGCCGGCATCGGGTTTGGCGACACCGAGCTCCACGGCGCAGAGCAGCGCCTCGAACCGGTGGCGTACGCCCAGCGCGCTCAGCTTGCGGTCCTGCTGCACGGCGCCGGCGTTGGACAGGACTCCGTGGCGGTAGCCGCCCAGCAGGTCGAGGACCGGGAGCACGTCGGGGAAGAGGCTCCAGGCGGCCTCGTAGTGGGTCGCGTGCCGCCGGAACCACGCGTCGGCCTCCGCGTCCTCCAGGTCCCGCCCCAGAAACTCCCGCACCCGGTCCCTGCGCTGCCCCTCGAAGTCCGTCTCCCCCGCGGCGAACCGCGCCCAGTGGCGAGCGGTGAGCGCCCTCCATCCGTCCAGCGCCTCGTCGGGGGTGGTCCAGCCGCCGGGCAGCCCCTCCAGCTCCAGCAGCCGCGCCATGGCGACGCGGTCGGCGCCGGAATAGTCGAAGAGTGTGTCGTCGACGTCCCAGAGCACCGCGCGGATCTGCATGTACGCCACGCTACCGGCGCTTCTCCGGCCCCACTCGGCGAGAACCGGCCAAAGAGCCGCGCGGGACCGCGCGAGACCCGCGCGAAGGGGCCTGGGAGGCCCGGGAACGCCCGAGGGGCGGACCACCGGACTTCCGGTGGTCCGCCCCTCGGGACGTGCGTACGGCGCCGCGCTACGCGGTGAGCTTCGCGAGAGCCGCGTCCACCCGGGACAGGGTCTTCTCGCGGCCCAGGATCTCCATGGACTCGAAGAGCGGCAGGCCGACCGTGCGGCCGGTGACGGCGACGCGCACCGGGGCCTGGGCCTTGCCGAGCTTGAGGCCGTGGGCCTCGCCCGCCGCGAGGACGGCGTTCTTCAGCGACTCGGCGTTCCACTCGGCGTCGGCCAGGTTGGCGCGGGCGGTGGTCAGCAGGGCGTCGGAGCCCTCCTTCATCGCCTTGGTCCAGGACGCCTCGTCCTCGACCGGCTCGTCGAGGAAGAGGAAGTCGACGTTGGCGGTGATGTCGGAGAGGACGGTCACCCGGGTCTGGGCGTGCGGCGCGATCTCGGCGAACTTCTCCGCGTCGAACGACTCGGGGGCCCAGTTCGCGTACGGCGCCACCAGCCAGGGACCGCACGCGTCGGTGAAGTCCTTCACATCGAGCCGGCGGATGTGCTCGGCGTTGATGTGCTCGGCCTTCTTGAGGTCGAAGCGGGCCGGGTTGGCGTTGACGTCCGCGATGTCGAAGGCCGCCACCATCTCCTCGATCGAGAAGATGTCGCGGTCCTCGGCGATCGACCAGCCCAGCAGCGAGAGGTAGTTGAGCAGCCCCTCGGGGAGGAAGCCGCGCTCGCGGTAGAGGTTGAGCGAGGCCTGCGGGTCACGCTTGGACAGCTTCTTGTTGCCCTCGCCCATGACGTAGGGGAGGTGGCCGAAGACCGGGGTGGCCTTGGCGATGCCCAGCTCGGTGAGGGCCGCGTACAGGGCGAGCTGGCGGGGGGTGGAGGAGAGCAGGTCCTCGCCGCGCAGGACGTGGGTGATCTCCATCAGCGCGTCGTCGACCGGGTTGACCAGCGTGTAGAGCGGGGCGCCGTTGGCGCGGACGATGCCGTAGTCCGGCACGTTCTCCGGCTGGAAGGTCAGCTCGCCGCGCACCAGGTCGGTGAAGGTCTGCGGCACGTCGGGCATCCGGAAGCGCACGATGTGCGCGCGGCCCTCGGCCTCGTACGCCTCGACCTGCCCGGCGGTGAGCTCGCGGCAGTGGCCGTCGTACCCGGACGGCTTGCCGGCGGCGCGGGCGGCGTCGCGGCGGGCGTCGAGCTCCTCGGTGGTGCAGTAGCAGTCGTACGCGTATCCGCCGGCCTTCAGCTTCTCGGCGACGTCGCGGTAGATGTCCATCCGCTGCGACTGGCGGTACGGGGCGTGCGGGCCGCCGACCTCGGGGCCCTCGTCCCAGTCGAAGCCGAGCCAGCGCATCGAGTCGAGCAGCTGCTGGTACGACTCCTCCGAGTCGCGCGCCGCGTCGGTGTCCTCGATGCGGAAGACCAGCGAGCCCTCGTTGTGCCGGGCGAAGGCCCAGTTGAAGAGGGCCGTCCGGACCAGGCCCACGTGGGGGTTGCCGGTCGGGGAGGGACAGAACCGGACACGGGGGGAGGAGCCGTTAACCACGCTTGATCACCTTGTTGGTGAGAGTGCCGATGCCTTCGATGGTGACGGCGACCTCGTCGCCGACGTGCAGGGGGCCGACCCCCGCGGGGGTTCCGGTGAGGATGACGTCGCCGGGGAGGAGCGTCATCGCCTCGGTGATGTGGACGATCAGGTCCTCGATGGAGCGGATCATCTCGCTCGTACGGCCGAGCTGGCGCTGTTCGCCGTTGACCGTCGTCTGGATCGTCAGGTCGGACGGGTCCAGGTCGGTCTCCACCCAGGGGCCGAGCGGGCAGGAGGTGTCGAAGCCCTTGGCCCGGCCCCACTGCTTCTCACGCTTCTGCGCGTCGCGGGCGGTGACGTCGTTGGCGCAGGTGTAGCCGAGGATGACGTCCTTGACCCGCTCGCGGGGGACCTCGCGGCACATCCGGCCGATCACCACGGCCAGTTCGGCCTCGTAGTGGACCTCGTCGGAGAAGGAGGGGTACTCGATGGCGTCGCCGGAGCCGGTCACCGAGGTGGTGGGCTTGAAGAAGACGACCGGGACGTCCGGGACCTCGTTGCCCAGTTCGGCGGCGTGCTCCGCGTAGTTGCGGCCGATGGCCACGACCTTGTTGGGGAGCACGGGGGGCAGGAGCCTGACCTTGCTCAGCGGGACCTTGGTGCCGGAGAGCTCGAAGTCGGCGTACGGAATGCCCTTGATGATGTCGAGGACGAGGCCACCGGATTCCACGGTGCCCTCACCCTCGACGGCGCCGAAGGCGACATTGCCGTCGATGGAGAACCTGGCGATGCGCACGGGATGCTGTCGCCCCTCACTTGCTGGCTGGCTGAAGACTGACGCTCCAGGCTATCGCCTCGCCGTGCGGGGACCGGGGAGTGTCCGGCGGATCGTCGCCCGTCCCTCCGGAAGGTGCGGACAGCGGGACGGGCGGGTCGGCCGGACTCCCGGCGGGGGTGCCTACCTGAGGATGGTGCGGCGCGGGTTGGCCGTCTGCGTGGGCAGCGCGGTGGTGTACTCGGGCCGCTCGGAGAGCTCGGGGGCGCGCAGCGTGGAGGCGTCCGTGAGGTGCGCCAGCGTGGTGCGCCGGGGGTTGGCGAGGCTGCGGGACTGCGTCGTGTTCATCTTCCGTGGGGACCTTGTCGCCGGGGGCGCACCCCGGGGTGCGCCCAGTTGGTCGGGTTCGCCATCCCAGTAAAGCGTCAGGCTAAACATCGGATTCCCGGCCTTGCCCCGGATGAGACGGCGATCATCATGTGAGTTTGCTCACGACCAGCACCATAAATGCCGCATATCGGAATGATGATCACGCATATGGAAACGGACATTGCGTCACTGAATGTTCTATTCCGCTCCTGATCATCAGGACTGGGACACCGCACTCGTCCGACTGACCTGTCCGTAATGATCCACTTTCCGCATGAACACGCTGCACGGCTGGTCACACGGCCATCACGCCCTGTGACACCTACCCATGGGGAACCCACGGGCCTTGTTGGAGGTCCGGCACTGTGCTGGAATTCCACGCACCGCCACGGGTAGAGACCGGCGCGCAGGGGCGCAACGCAGCAACGCAGCGCCGAGTGGCGGCGGAGGGGGTTCAAGAACGCCGGTCGTTCAACGACCACCATGGGGCGCGTCCAGCGCCCCACGACGCCGACACCGTCACCGCCGCGCATGCGGGGGGACGCCTGGTCCAGAGGTTGCGACGCTAGTGCAGGGACGTTTCAAGAGGGATGGCAGTGCTCCGGCGGAACAGGAGCCGCGCGGCGGGACCGACCGCGGTTCCTCGCCCCAGCACGCCCAGAACCCCGGGTCGGCAGGCGCCGGCGACGGCGCGGAGCAGACCGCGCGCCCGGGTTCCACGACGAGCGAAAGTGCCGAACCGGCAGCGGCGGCGAAACCCCGGGACCCGGTGAGCACGGGTTCACGCGTAGCCCTGCGTAACTGGCGCATCAGTACCCGCCTGGTCTCCCTCCTGGCACTCCCCGTGGTCGCGGCGACCTCGCTGGGCGGACTCCGCATCAACGAGTCGATGAACGACATCCAGCAGCTGGAGCACATGCAGCTGCTGACGCAGATGACCAAGCAGGCCACCGCGCTCGCGCAGGCCCTGCAGGTCGAGCGGGACGAGTCGGCGGGACCGCTCTCCAACGGCGTGAAGGCGACCAACTACAAGGTCACCGAACCCCGGAAGAAGACGGACCGGGCGAAGGACGCCTTCCTCGACGCCACCATGGCCATCGGGGACACCGATGGCGACGAGGCCCTCGAAGGCATCCACGCCAGCGTCAACATGATCGCGACGCAGCTCGGGCAGATCCGCGACATCCGCAAGACCGCGTACGCCAAGGGCTCCCCGAGCGTCAACACGATCGACCAGTACAGCCAGTTGATCACCTCGCTGCTGAGCCTCTCCCAGGACATGGCGCAGGCGACCTCCAGCCCCGAGATGATCAAGCGCACCCGTGCGCTGGCGGCCTTCTCCTCCGCCAAGGAGTACGCCTCGGTCCAGCGGGCGATCATCGCCGCCGCGCTGCCGGGCGGAAACAGCACGAAGACCAACCTCAGTGAGAACGACAAGCAGTTCGGCCGCAACGCGCTCCGCAAGGAGAGCCTGGCGATGAACTCCTTCGAGACCATCTACGCGGCCACCGGGAACAGCGCGTCCGACCTCACGGCACCGCTGACCAGCGGCAACCCCGAGATCCAGGCGGCCAACACCTACGCCAAGCAGGTGCTCGACACCACGGTCGGCCTGAGCGGGCGCAAGCCGCGTTCCTACCTCGACTGGTACGACCAGAGCTCCACCAAGATCCAGGCGATGGAGACCATCGAGGCGACCCTCCTCAGCGACATGGAGGGCAAGGCCCGCGAGCTGCGCGAGTCCGCCCAGCGCGAGGCGATCCTCAACGGCGCCATCATCCTGCTGGTGCTCGGCGTCTCGCTCGTCGGCGCCTTCGTCGTGGCGCGGTCCATGATCCGCTCGCTGCGCCGCCTCCAGGACACCGCGACCCGGGTCGCCCAGGACCGGCTGCCCGAGCTCGTCCGTCAGCTCTCCGAGACCGACCCGCAGGACGTCGACACCTCCGTCGAGTCCGTCGGCGTCCACTCCCGTGACGAGATCGGCCAGGTGGCCGCGGCCTTCGACGACGTGCACCGCGAGGCCGTCCGCCTCGCCGCCGAGCAGGCGCTCCTGCGAGGGAACGTCAACGCGATGTTCACCAACCTCTCGCGCCGCAGCCAGGGCCTCATCCAGCGTCAGCTCTCGCTCATCTCCGAGCTGGAGTCCCGCGAGGCCGACCCGGACCAGCTGTCCTCGCTCTTCAAGCTCGACCACCTCGCGACCCGTATGCGCCGGAACGGCGAGAACCTCCTCGTCCTCGCCGGTGAGGAACCGGGCCGCCGCTGGACACGCCCCGTCCCGCTGGTCGACGTGCTCCGCGCCGCCGCCTCCGAGGTGGAGCAGTACGAGCGCATCGAACTGGCCGCGGTGCCCGCCACCGAAGTGGCCGGCCGGGTCGTCAACGACCTCGTGCACCTCCTCGCCGAGCTGCTGGAGAACGCCACGTCGTTCTCCTCGCCGCAGACGAAGGTCCGGGTCACCGGTCACGCCCTGCCGGACGGACGGGTGCTCGTCGAGATCCACGACACCGGTATCGGCCTCTCGCCCGAGGACCTCGCGGCGATCAACGAGCGACTCGCCTCGCCGCCCACCGTGGACGTGTCGGTCTCCCGGCGCATGGGTCTGTTCGTGGTCGGCCGGCTCTCCCTCCGTCACGGCATCCGCATCCAGCTGCGGCCCTCCGACTCCGGCGGCACCACGGCGCTCGTCATGCTGCCCGTGGACGTCGCGCACGGTGGCAAGCAGCCGCCGTCCAAGCAGGGTGCGGGCCAGCAGGGGGCCGCGCCCGGCGGTCTGCTCGGTGGTGCCGGTGCTCCGCGCGCCGGTCTCGGCGGCCCGCAGGCCGGTGCCAAGGGGCTCGGCCCTTCGGCTCCCGCCCGGGGCCAGGTCGGTGCGGGCTCCGGTCCGCGTGCGGCACTGCCCTCGCGCGACACCGCCGCGCGCGGACCTCAGGCGTCCGGCCCGCAGGCCGGCGGGCCTCAGCGGCAGCCCGGCGGACCGTCCGTACCGCAGGGAGGACCGCAGGCCGGTCGTCCGCAGGCGCCGCAGGGCCAGCAGGGTCCGCAGGACTTCGGGCGGCCCGAGCCGCAGCGGCAGGGCGGTGGCGCCCGGCTGGGCGCACGCGGTGCGCAGGGCGGTTCGGAGCAGGACCAGACGAACCTCTTCGGGCACGGCGCCCCGGCCCAGCAGGCCCCGATGACCCGGCCGGACCAGGGCGGCCGTCCGGTACGGCAGGACGTGTTCGGCTCCACCGGGCCGCAGCAGCAGTGGCAGGGCCAGAACAACCAGGGCAACCAGTCCATCCAGGGCAACCAGGGTGCTCCGGCCGGCCAGTTCGGCCAGGGCATGGACCAGGGCCAGGGCATGGACCAGGGCCAGGGCGGCCGGCCGGCGTTCGGCCAGAACCCGAACCAGGGTCTCGGCAACCAGCAGGGCCTGGGCAACCAGCAGGGCATGCAGCCCCAGCGGGGCCAGGGCGGTCCGGGTCAGGGCGGTCAGGGTCAGCGCGGGTTCCAGCAGCCCACCGGGCCCGGCCGTCAGCTGCCGCCGCCCGGCGGTCCGCGGGCCGAGCTGCCCGGGGGCAACCCGCAGCCGCAGCACCCGCAGCCGCAGACCACCACCTGGGGCATGGAGGACCGGGGCGCGCAGCGCCGCGGGCCCGCCGACGCGCCGCGTGGGCACGAAGAGGCCGAGGCCACGGGCCAGTTCCCCGCTCCGGCGGGCCCCGTACCGAACCGGAACTTCAACTCCCCGCTGAACCGGCGCACTCCGGGCGACGACCGCCAGGGACCCGGTGCCACCTCGGAGTTCGCCCGCCCGGACTTCTCGGCGCCGCAGGTCCCGCAGCCGCAGGACCCCGCGAGCACCGCGCAGTTCGCCCGTCCCGACTTCGGGGCTCCGGACCAGGGACTGCCCGCCCCGCGCCAGTACGGCAACGGCGGCGAGCAGGGTGTGCCGCGTCCGGCTCCGGCCGGCGAGCCGCCCCAGCGTTCGCTGCCGCCGCGCCGGTCCGCGCCCGAGGCGCTGCCGCCGGCCGGTCCTGGCGACGGCCGCACCCCGCTGTACGACACGCTGGAGACCAACTGGTTCCACGGTCCGCAGCAGGGCGGCCGGCCGCAGGAGGAGGCGGCTCCCTCACAGCCCGGTGGGATTCCGGCTCCGGCGGCGCCCCGGCGCTCCTCCGGCGACGCGAGCCCGGCGGGTCCGTGGCGGCCTTCGCCCAACGACGAACTCGTACGTCAGGCCGAGCGGGTCAAGAAGCCGGCCGCGGGCGGTGTCACCACTTCGGGGCTTCCCCGGCGGGTTCCGCGTGCCAATTTGGTTCCGGGTACCGCTCAGCAGCAGAATCACCAGTCCGGACCTCAGGTTTCGCGTGCGCCCGATGACGTGCGCGGGCGTCTGACCAATCTCCGCCGGGGCATCCAGCAGGGTCGGCAGGCGAACAGCCAGTCGACCGGAAGCTTCCAACTCGGCCCCACTCACCAGCAGGAGCGTTAGTTGAGCCCCATGAGTCAGGCCGCGCAGAATCTGAACTGGCTGATCACCAACTTCGTGGACAACACCCCTGGGGTGTCGCACACGGTGGTGGTGTCGGCGGACGGACTCCTGCTGGCGATGTCCGAAGGATTCCCGCGCGACCGCGCCGACCAGCTGGCCGCGGTCGCCTCCGGGCTCACCTCGCTGACCGCCGGCGCCTCCCGGATCTTCGAGGGCGGTGCCGTCAGCCAGACGGTGGTGGAGATGGAGCGCGGCTTCCTGTTCCTGATGTCGGTCTCGGACGGCTCGTCGCTGGCCGTCCTCGCCCACCCCGAGGCCGACATCGGTCTCGTCGGTTACGAAATGGCTCTGCTCGTCGACCGTGCCGGCACTGTCCTCACGCCCGACCTGCGCGCCGAGCTCCAAGGAAGTCTGCTCCACTAGGCGGCCACGCAGTGGGGATCTCTCGAGATCTCCTCAGGTACTGCCCACCACCCTCACTCGTCCGGCCGCTCACCGCCCCCACCGGCCCCTTGCAGACGGCGAGTAGACACCTCGCTGTCACGCCCGGAGGATTCATGACCCCGCCACCCGCCTCACCCGATCCGTACGGCGCTCTGCACCACGCGTCGTACGACGGGGAGGGCGACCAGCCGCTGGTTCGTCCGTACGCCATGACCGGCGGACGGACACGACCGCGTTACCAGCTCGCCATCGAGGCGTTGGTCAGTACGACGGCCGACCCCGCGCACCTGGGAACGCTGCTGCCCGAGCACCAGCGGATCTGCCACCTCTGCCGCGAGGTCAAGTCGGTGGCCGAGGTTTCGGCTCTGCTGTCCATGCCGCTCGGTGTGGCCCGGATCCTGGTCGCGGACCTGGCGGAAGCCGGCATGGTGGCCATCCACCAGCCGGGCAACGGAGAGGCCGGCGGAACGCCGGATGTGACACTGCTCGAAAGGGTGCTCAGTGGACTTCGCAAGCTCTAGCGGCGGTTCGGCCCGCTCCACCACCTCGGCGAAGATCGTGGTGGCAGGGGGCTTCGGCGTGGGTAAGACCACGTTTGTCGGTGCCGTTTCGGAGATCAGCCCGCTGCGCACCGAGGCCGTGATGACGTCCGCATCCGCGGGCATCGACGACCTGACCCACACCGGGGACAAGACCACCACCACGGTGGCCATGGACTTCGGACGCATCACCCTGGACCAGGACCTGATCCTGTACCTGTTCGGCACCCCCGGGCAGGACCGTTTCTGGTTCATGTGGGACGACCTCGTACGCGGCGCCATCGGCGCCGTCGTCCTGGTCGACACCCGCCGCCTCGCCGACTGCTTCCCCGCCGTCGACTACTTCGAGAACAGCGGCCTCCCCTTCGTCATCGCCCTCAACGGCTTCGACGGACACCAGCCCTACACCCCCGACGAAGTACGAGAAGCACTCCAGATCGGACCCGACACCCCGATCCTCACCACCGACGCCCGCCACCGCGCGGACGCCAAGAGCGCCCTCATCACCCTCGTCGAGCACGCCCTCATGGCCCGGCTGAAGTAGGCATAAGTCGGTATTGGCATAGGCAAGTTGCCGTAGTCACGCGGGGGTGGCCCCTGTGTCCTTCGACACGATCCGCCCCCGCGTTCATAACGTTTCGACAGAGAATTTCCCGTGGTCCGACACCCGACGCATCCGCCCGGTGCCGCTCCGCTCATGTGAGCCTCGCCTTTTGGCGGGGCTCGTTCTTTATGCCCGTTTTATCTGAGGCTTGCACCACTCGGACCGATCGGGTCCGAGTGTTTGGAACGCGGCAGCTCCCCATGCTGGAATGCGGCGAACTCCCGAGTAGTACGGCCCTGAACGAATTTACCGGCACAACGTAGGTGCCGACGCCGAGAGGTTGTTGGTCGAGTGAGGCGAAGCAACGAGGGCTCCCCGACGCAGCCAGAGCGGGGCAACTTCACGCCGCCGCGCACCGCTGTATCCCCCGGGGAGCGCGCCGACCGCGCGGACGCGGCCGACGACGGATCGCCCGTCGGCAGCACGAGCAAGCTGTCCCCGCGCAACTGGCGTGTGGCGACGCGGCTGAACGCGATCCTCCTGATCCCCGCGCTGGTGGGCCTCACCATGGGCGGCTTCCAGGTGAAGGGGTCGATCGACACCTGGAACGAGGCCCAGGAGGCGGAGAAGACCGCCCTCATCGTCAGGTCGGCCTCCGTCTACGGACAGGCGCTGCTGAACGAGCGCGACCTCACCGCCCAGCCGCTCCTGTCCAAGGAGTCCACCGCCTCGGCCGTGACGCAGACCCGCGCCGCCACCGACACCGCGGCCTCGGGGTTCACCGACGCGGTGGCGAGCATGCCGCAGACCCCCGGTCTCCAGCGCCGGCTGAAGCTCTTCAAGAGCGAGGAGCCGAAGCTCGCCGCGCTGCGCAAGGCCGCGTACACGAAGAGCCTGGACCCGGTGAAGACCGAGGAGGGCTACACCCAGATCCAGCACTCGCTGATGGAGTTCGCCAACGAGCTCGGCCTGGGTACTGGCAACGTCACCAGCTACGGCCGCACCGTCTACGCGCTCGAACTCTCGCAGGCGGCGGAGTCCCTCCAGCGCTCGATCGGCCTGCACCTGCTGGTGCGCCCGAGCGAGGACGAGGACACCTTCAACGCCCAGGTCAAGGCCTTCGGCTCGTACAACTACCTGGAGCAGATCGCCCTCGGCGAGTTCAACTCCGGTGGTACCCAGGCGGACGTCGACCGCCTCAAGGAGGTCATGGTCGGCAAGGCCGCCGAGGGCGCCACGCAGCTGAAGGCCGCCAAGGAGAAGGCCGAGGCGGCCGGGGTTCCGTTCGTGACCCCGCCCAGCGTCGACGGCTCCGTCTTCGACGGAATGGCCGCGCAGATCGGCCGGGGGCTGTCGCCGTCCGAGCTGAAGGCGAAGGGGATCACCCCGGAGACCTGGACGGCCGCCGCCACCGCGAAGTTCGAGGGGTACGCCACCGTCACGGACGAGCTCGTCGACAAGGCGGTGGAGGAGGCCGCGCAGATCTCCTCCGACGCCAAGACCGACGCCATCGTCAACGCCTCGATCGTCGTCGTCGCCCTGCTCGCCGCGTTCGTCGTGGCCGGGTTCATGGCCCGCCAGATGAGCCGGGCGATGCGCCGGCTGCGTACCGCCGCCTTCGAGGTCGCCGAGCAGCGTCTGCCGTCGCTGGTCGACCAGCTGTCGCGGACCGAGCCGGGCCGGGTCGACACCCGCGTGAAGCCCATCCCGATCAACACCAGCGACGAGATCGGCGAGGTCGCCCGCGCCTTCGACCAGGTGCACCGCGAGGCCGTCCGGCTCGCCTCCGAGCAGGCGATGCTGCGGGGGAACGTCAACGCGATCTTCACCAACCTCTCGCGCCGCAACCAGTCGCTCATCGAGGGCCAGCTGACCCTCATCACCGACCTGGAGAACAACGAGGCCGACCCGGACCAGCTGGAGAGCCTCTTCAAGCTGGACCACCTGGCCACCCGTATGCGCCGCAACGGCGAGAACCTCCTGGTCCTCGCCGGCGAGGAGCCGGGCCGCCGCTGGAACCAGCCGGTGCCGCTGGTGGACGTGCTCCGCGCCGCCTCCTCCGAGGTGGAGTCGTACGAGCGCATCGAGCTCACCGGGGTCCCGGACACCGAGATCCACGGCCAGGCCGTGACCGACCTCGTGCACCTGCTGGCGGAGCTGCTGGAGAACGCCACGGTGTTCTCCTCGCCGCAGACCAAGGTCCGCGTCACCGCGACCCGGCTGCCGGACGGCCGGGTGATGATCGAGATCCACGACAAGGGGATCGGCCTCACCGCCGAGGACTTCGCCGACATCAACCACAAGCTGGCCAACCCGCCGACCGTGGACGCCGCGGTCTCCCAGCGGATGGGTCTCTTCGTGGTCGGCCGGCTCTCCGACCGCCACGGCGTCAGGGTCCAGCTGCGTCCCTCGGGCGAGCAGGCCGGTACGACCTCCCTGGTCATGCTGCCGGACGCGATCACCCACGGTGGCGGCGGCGAACCGGCCGCCGAGCCGGACAGCTTCACCGTCTCGTCGATCATCCCGGAGCAGCAGCAGTCCTTCGCTCCCGCTCCGCAGCTCTCGGGCATGCGCACGGCCGCCGAACTCGGCTTCGACGACTCGCGCTACGAGAGCGAGTCGCCCGCGCTCGACCCGGTGGGCCGCTCGCTGATGCGCGAGGAGCGCCGGGCCGCGCTGGAGGCCGCCCACACCGGCGGCGAGCAGTCCCTCCAGGGCGGCGCGGCCGGCGAGGCCGACGGCCTGGCCGCCCAGCAGCAGGGCTTCGAGCAGACCGGCTACGCGCCGTCCGGTTACGAGCAGCAGGCCTCGTACGACCAGAACGGCTACCCGCAGGGCACGTTCGAGCAGGGTTCCTTCGGGCAGGGCCCGGCGGAACAGGCTTCCTTCGAGCAGGGTTCCTTCGAGCAGCCGCAGCAGGGCTTCGAGCAGACCGGCCACCCGGGGGCGTACGAGCCGTACGCCCCGGACGCGGGCTACCGGCCGGACGCCGAGCAGCTTCCCCAAAGCGGCTATGCGGAACAGGCGTACGCCACCCCGGACACGCAACAGCCTTCGTACGGTGACCAGTTCACGCCGCTCGGTGATCAGCCCCAGCAGGACGGGTGGCTGGAACAGGGCGGTTTCCAGGGAGGTTACGAGACCTCCGGCCAGGAACAAACGGAATCCGCTCCCAGCGCTCCCGAGGAGACGCCCGAGCGCGTAGGCTTCGATCATTCGGGTCCCACCGCGAACGCGGGTCACGACATGACCGACGCGGGACTCCCGCGCCGGGGCGGGCAGCAGCACTGGCAGCCCAACGGGCCGGTCGGCGACCGGCCCGCGGCGGCCGACCGGCCCCAGCGGCAGGAATCCCCGTCGGCCGCCGAACCGCAGGACGGCAACGACACGGACGACTGGCGTTCGACCAACGACGAGCGCTGGGAGCGGGCCGAGAGGCTCCGGGACCCGAAGGCCGGCGGAATAACCCTCTCGGGGCTTCCCCGGCGCGTGCCCAAGGCCAACTTGGTCGAGGGCACCGCGGAGCAGACCCAGCAGGGCGGCCCACAGGTCTCCCGTGCGCCCGAGGACATCCGCGGCAGGTTGAGCAACCTGCGGCGCGGCATCCAGCAGGGGCGCAAGCAGGGGTCGGACACCAGTAATACCTACAACCAGGAGCGTTAGTGTGAGCCCGATGAGCCAGGCGGCGCAGAATCTCAACTGGTTGATCACCAGCTTCGTGGACAGCACCCCCGGGGTGTCGCACACGGTGGTGGTCTCCGCCGACGGACTCCTGCTGGCCATGTCCGAGGGGTTCCCGCGCGACCGCGCCGACCAGTTGGCGGCCGTCGCCTCCGGTCTGACGTCGCTGACCGCGGGTGCCTCCCGGATCTTCGAGGGCGGCGCCGTCAACCAGACCGTTGTGGAGATGGAGCGAGGATTTCTCTTCATCATGTCGATTTCTGACGGATCTTCGCTTGCCGTTCTGGCCCACCCGGACGCCGATATCGGTCTGGTTGGGTACGAAATGGCACTTTTGGTGGACCGTGCGGGCGGTGTCCTGACGCCGGATCTGCGCGCCGAACTCCAGGGAAGTCTTCTCAACTAAGGAGACAGACAGTGCGTTTCTCGTCACCGCGCCATAAGGTGCGGTGGCGCGGCCCCACTGGGATCGGCGAATGGCAGCAGGAGGAGGAGACGTGGCAGCACCCACAGGCGGACACCCGTATGACGGCAGTCAGCGGGTTCCGGACGAGCACGGGGAAAACCGCTTCAACTTCCCCTCCGCGCCGAGCGGCGCGGGCGGCGCACAGGGCTACGACCCGTATCAGGCGCCCCAGCAGCCCGTGCAGCAGCAGCACCCGCGCGGAGCCGACTGGCCCCAGCAGCCGGGGCCTGACTGGTCCCAGCGACAGCAGTCCGAGTGGCAGCCCCGGCAGGAGCCGCCGCAGCGGTTCGACGCCCCGGCGCCCCGGATCCAGCCGGTGGCACAGCCGGCTCCGCGGCCCGCGCGGCCGGCTCCCGCCGCCCACAACCCGTTGGTCCGTCCGTACGCCATGACCGGTGGACGGACGCGGCCGCGTTACCAGCTCGCCATCGAGGCGCTGGTCAGTACGACGGCCGATCCGTCGAGGCTGCAAGGGCAGTTGCCCGAGCACCAGCGGATCTGCCGGCTCTGCTTCGAGATCAAGTCGGTGGCCGAGATCTCGGCCCTTCTCTCGATCCCGCTCGGCGTTGCCCGGATCCTCGTCGCCGACCTGGCCGAGGCCGGACTCGTCGCTATCCATCAGCCCGGCGGCGACGAGACCGCCGGCGGTCAGCCAGATGTGACACTGCTCGAAAGGGTGCTCAGTGGACTTCGCAAGCTCTAGCGGCGGAGCGGCCCGCTCCACCACCTCGGCGAAGATCGTGGTGGCAGGGGGCTTCGGCGTGGGTAAGACCACGTTTGTCGGTGCCGTTTCGGAGATCAACCCGCTGCGCACCGAAGCCGTGATGACGTCCGCATCCGCGGGCATCGACGACCTGACCCACACCGGGGACAAGACCACCACCACGGTGGCCATGGACTTCGGACGCATCACCCTGGACCAGGACCTGATCCTGTACCTGTTCGGCACCCCCGGGCAGGACCGTTTCTGGTTCATGTGGGACGACCTCGTACGCGGCGCCACCGGCGCCGTCGTCCTGGTCGACACCCGCCGCCTCGCCGACTGCTTCCCCGCCGTCGACTACTTCGAGAACAGCGGCCTCCCCTTCGTCATCGCCCTCAACGGCTTCGACGGACACCAGCCCTACACCCCCGACGAAGTACGAGAAGCACTCCAGATCGGACCCGACACCCCGATCCTCACCACCGACGCCCGCCACCGCGCGGACGCCAAGAGCGCCCTCATCACCCTCGTCGAGCACGCCCTCATGGCCCGGCTGCGCTGACGGCCGGGTACGACCCCGCACGGAGAGAAGCCCCGCCCCGGTTGTTCACCGGGGCGGGGCTTCTCTGTTCCTCCGCGTGACGCGGGGCGGCTCGCTTCTCCGTACGACTCCGTACGGCTCCGTACGCCTCTCCGCGTGCACGGACCGGCCCTCGGCGCCCGCTCACCGGCGGAGGCCGTGGCGGCTGTTTCCAGCCATGCAATGGCCCCGGCCGGAGAATTCCGGGCCGGGGCCTCGTGCGGCCCCCAGAACGGCCCTCCAGGGCCTTCCGGGGTGGTGCGAGCGGGAATGTCCGTCCGCCCCGGGGTGGGAGAACCCCGGGAGGGGGTGTCAGCCCTGCCAGCTGTGCGGGGCTCGGAAGCCGGGGGTGCGCTCCAGACGACGCCATCCGGCCGTGTCACGGCCCTCGCGGACGGGAGTGGGCCGGGCCGCCGCGCGGGCGAGCAGGACGGCGGTGATGGCCGCGAGCTCCTCGGGGGCGGCGTGGCCCTTCTCGACGCGCAGCACGGACTCGGCAGCAGTGACGCTCATGGGGTGTCTCCGTCTTCTCGGCAGGATTCGGCAGAAGGTCGTGCGCCGGTGCGCGGGTACCGCGCGGGCGCCGTCGACTACTGCGGGGGGTTGCCGTGCTTGCGGGACGGCAGGTCGGCGTGCTTGTTGCGGAGCATCGCGAGCGAGGCGATCAGCACCTCGCGGGTCTCGGCCGGGTCGATCACGTCGTCGACCAGTCCGCGCTCCGCCGCGTAGTACGGGTGCATCAGCTCGGCCTTGTACTCCTTGACCATGCGGGTCCGCATGGCCTCGGGGTCCTCGGCCTCGGCGATCTGGCGGCGGAAGATGACGTTGGCGGCACCTTCGGCTCCCATGACCGCGATCTCGTTGGTCGGCCAGGCGTAGGTCAGGTCGGCGCCGATGGACTGGCTGTCCATGACGATGTACGCGCCGCCGTAGGCCTTGCGCAGGATCAGCGAGATCCTCGGCACGGTGGCGTTGCAGTAGGCGTAGAGCAGCTTGGCGCCGTGCCGGATGATCCCACCGTGCTCCTGGTCCACGCCCGGGAGGAAGCCGGGTACGTCCAGAAGAGTGATGATGGGGATGTTGAAGGCATCACACATCTGGACGAATCGCGCGGCCTTCTCGGACGCCTCGATGTCCAGGACGCCGGCCAGGGACTGCGGCTGGTTGGCGACGATGCCGACGACCTGCCCGTCCATCCGGGCGAGGGCGCAGATGATGTTGCGGGCCCAGCGCTCGTGGACCTCCAGGTAGTCGCCGTCGTCGACGAGCTCCTCGATGACCTTGTGCATGTCGTACGGGCGGTTGCCGTCGGCGGGCACCAGGTCCAGCAGGACGTCGCCGCGGCGGTCCGCCGGGTCGTCGCTCGCCACCGTCGGCGGGTTCTCCCGGTTGTTCGAGGGGAGCATCCCGATGAGGTAGCGGACCTCGGCGATGCAGGTCTCCTCGTCGTCGTACGCGAAGTGCGCGACGCCCGAGGTCTCGGCGTGCACGTCCGCGCCGCCGAGGCCGTTCTGGGTGATCTCCTCACCGGTGACCGCCTTGACGACGTCCGGGCCGGTGATGAACATCTGCGAGGTCTCGCGGACCATGAAGACGAAGTCGGTGAGGGCGGGGCTGTAGGCCGCACCGCCGGCGCACGGGCCGAGCATCACGCTGATCTGCGGGATGACACCGGACGCGCGGGTGTTGCGCTGGAAGATGCCGCCGTAACCGGCGAGCGCGCTGACGCCCTCCTGGATACGGGCGCCGGCGCCGTCGTTCAGCGAGACCAGCGGCGCACCGGCCGAGATGGCCATGTCCATGATCTTGTGGATCTTGGTGGCGTGGGCCTCGCCCAGCGCGCCGCCAAAGATGCGGAAGTCGTGTGCGTAGACGAAGACCGTCCGGCCGTCGACCGTGCCCCAGCCGGTGATGACACCGTCGGTGTAGGGCTTCTTGGACTCCAGGCCGAAGCCGGTGGCCCGGTGCCGCCTGAGCTGCTCGACCTCCTTGAACGAACCGGCGTCCAGCAGGAGCTCGATGCGCTCGCGGGCGGTCAGCTTGCCCTTGGCGTGCTGCGCCTCGGTCGCCCGGTCGCTCGGGCCGCGCCGCGCCTGCTCACGCAGGGCCAGCAGTTCGGCCACCCGGCCACGCGTGTCGCTCGGCTCACCCGGGATTTCGTCCACAACGGTCATGTACCGACCCTACGAATCCGGCAGCGGAAATACCGCCGTCGAATCCGTACAGTCTCCTGACCGGTTTCCTGGCGAGGACCGACAGAACCTGCGCATCATGCGTGCGATCCACCATCTGAGACCCACTCCGCGTTATGGGGTTCCCACAAAGAGGCGGAAGGGCGGTCCGGAAGGGGGCCGGGGGCCGGGGGCCGAGCCTAGTGGAACACCCCCTCCGGGGGGACAACGGCGACAGCTCCGGGGGACAACGACAACGGACGCGGCGCCTTCCGGACCGGCCGCCGGCCGGACACGCCCTCGACACGTCCTCCCGGCCGTCCCGCCGGCCCGCCGGCCCGTCCTCTCCTTCACCTCTTGACCGGTACGGCGTTCACCTCCTGGCCGGTACGGCGCGAACGAGGCGGCCCCGCGCCCCTGTGCGCATCAACGCGCGGGCCGTGAAGACGAGTTGTGAAGAAATCCGGATTCTGAGAGCGCTCTCAGTCACACCTATTGACGCCTGTGACGGGCGTGGCGAGAGTGTTCCGCACCACAGCGCGGCCCCCACAGCCGCCCCGCACGGTCCGACCGTGCTCCCCCCCATGTCATCCACTTTCCGGAGCTCCTCGTGATCTCTCGTCGTAACTTCCTCACCGGCGCGGCCGCCTCCGCCGCGGCGCTCAGCTACCCGGTCTGGGGGAGCGCCCTCTCCCCGCGCGCCTCGGCCGCCGCCGCGACGTGCGAGCTGGCCCTGGTGAACCGCTCGCTGCCGGGCACGGTGCGTGCGTACGTCACCGGCCACGAGCAGGGCACCGACCGCTGGGTACTGCTCCGGGCGGACGGCAGCCTCTACCGGCCGGACTCCCCCTCCGCCGCGCAGACCCCGCTGCCGGTCGACTGCTCGATCCCGCTGAACGCTGCGGGCGGCGACCCGGTGGTGCTGACGCTCCCCCAGATGTACGGCGCCCGGGTGTACTTCGTACGCGACGACACGCTGGACTTCTACCTGAACCCGGGCCCGGCCCTGGTGGAGCCCGCCTTCGCGACCTCGACGGACCCGAACTACGGGCGGACCTGGTCCTTCTGCGAGTTCACCTTCAACCCGCAGCAGCTCTACGCCAACATCAGCTACGTCGACCTCGTCACGGCGCTCCCCATCGGGCTCACCCTGGAGGGCGACACCACCCACACGGTCGCCCCGCTGCCGGACGGTGCGGTGCAGCGGATCGCGGACGGGCTGATCGCGCAGGCGGCGGCGGACGGGCAGCCCTGGGACCAGCTGGTCACCCGGGGTTCGGACGGCCAGGTGCTGCGGGTAGTCTCGCCGCAGAACCTCATGGCGCCGTACTTCGACCGCCCGGACCAGATGCCCTTCCGGGACCTGTTCACGGCGCAGATCGACCAGGTCTGGGAGAAGTACCGCTCCACCGATCTCCGGATCGACCTGCAGGGCGGCCGGGGCGTGCTGGCCGGCCGGGTCAGCGGGGACAACCTGGTCTTCGACGGCGGCCACACCTTCACCAAGCCGGTGTCCAAGGACGTCTTCACCTGCAACCACGGGCCCTTCACCAACAACCCCGCCGACTCGGACGACAAGAAGGCCCTGCTGGCGCGGCTCGCGGCCGGGTTCAACCGCTCGATCATGCTCAGCCACCCGGACCAGCCGAACGGGACGACCACCGCGGACTACTACCAGGAGGCGGTGACCAACCACTGGTCCCGCATCGTGCACGCCAACAGCCCGATCGGGTACGCCTTCCCCTACGACGACGTGCGCCCCGACGGCCAGCCCGACGTCTCGGGCGCCGCCAACGACGGCAACCCCCGGCGCTTCACGGTGAGCGTCGGCTCCTGAGCGGACGCCCGACCGGTTCGACGGACCCCCACGGCGCGTGTGCCCCTCTCCCGACGGCGGGAGAGGGGCACACGCGTGTGTGGGCGCTTTCCGGGTGCCCGGGGTGCCGGGCACTGCCGCCCCGTCGGATGCCGGGCGCGGGTGCCGGGCGCTGGATCAGCAGCCGCCGCAGTTGTAGTACGTCGTGTCCCAGTGGTTGCCCTCGTTGACGTAGATGTTGCCGGAGGCCGCCTGGTACTGGGCGTATCCGTCACCGCGGAGCCCTATGTAGGTGAAGGTGCCGGTGACGTAGTTGTTCAGGCAGGTGTTCTTCGCGAAGTCGAGCTTGTAGCCGTTCCAGTGCGAGTAGGTGCCGCTCGCGTGGCCCGTCTCCGTGCCGCCCGTGATGTTGATGGCGCAGCCGGTGGCGCTCTTGAGGGTCTGGGCGCCCTGGGCGGTGGCCAGGTTCAGCTGGTCGAAGGAGGTACACGTCGAGACGTTGCGGTCGGAACAGCCGCCCGAGGAGGACCAGGTGATCCCGGACGAGCTGAACCGGGCGGTGGCCTGGGAGTGGGTGAGCTTGGTGGCGGCGTGGGCGTCGGTGGCACCGCCGAGTACGCCGACTCCCGGCGCGAAGAGGACGCCCAGCACGAGGGCGAGGGCGGTGAGGGCGGAGCGGAGCCTGGGGTGGGTCGACATGGGGGGATCTCCTCCTGCTCATGACAACTTCTGACGGACCGCCGCGCGACGGTCGTGGGGGTGCGGAGAGCGTCGCGGCGTGCGGCATGGCGATACTGCCCGAGTTCTACGCGCGTCCGCCAGACCGCGTCCGTGACGATGCGGTGAATCCGGAGCCCCTCCAGGGGTGCCGGGACCCGGTCGCGGCCGGGTCCCGGCACCCCTGGAGGGCGCCCCCGCGACGACTTCCGCGCCTGATGTTGAACTTTGAACTAAACAGGGCTACAGTCAATGTCGTTGAAGGTTGAACAAACCGAGGCCTTCGACGTCGAGGAACACGTCTCCCGAGGAGGAGCCATGGCTCTGTTCAACCGCAAGTCCGCCGCCACGACCGCTGTCGCCGAGAAGCCGGCCGTGGACCCCGCGCTCGCCGCCCTGACCGGCAGCTACACGATCGACCCGGCCCACAGCCGCATCGGCTTCACGGTGCGCCACGCCATGGTGACGAACGTGCGCGGCTCCTTCGGTGAGCACGAGGGCACCCTGGTGCTGAACGGCACCGACCCGCACCACTCCACCGCCTCGATCGACGTCAAGATCGCCAGCATCGACACCGGCATCGCCGACCGCGACGGCCACCTGCGCAGCGGCGACTTCTTCGACGCCGAGACGTTCCCGCTGATGACGTTCCGCTCCACCTCCGCCGAGCAGCTCGGTGGCGACACCTACCGGATCACCGGCGACCTCACCATCAAGGACGTCACCCGCCCGCTCTCCATCGACCTGGAGTTCAACGGCTCGGCCACCGACCCGTACGGCAACCAGCGCGTGGGCTTCGAGGGCAGCGCCGACATCCTCCGCTCCGACTGGGGCCTGACCTGGAACGCCGCGCTGGAGACCGGTGGCGTGATGGTCTCCGACAAGGTCAAGCTGACCTTCGACATCTCCGCGATCAAGGCCGCCGCCTGATCCCCGCCCCACCCGAGCGCGCCCGCCCCTCCCTCCCCCGCCGGGGAGGACCGGGGCGGGCGCTCGTGCGTGTACGGGGCGTACGGGACGGGGCGGCCCGGCCCGCCCCTCCCCGGGACGCCCGGGTCAGCCCGTGCGGCGGACCGGGACGCCCGGGTCAGCCCGTGCGGCGGATCTTGAGCGCGTTGTCCGTACGGGTGGTGGGGTTGCCGTCCGGGTCGTTCTGCACCCGCTCGTGCTCGCCGCTGAGCAGCACCTCCCACTCCCCCGGCGCCGGCTCCAGCTGGGCCAGCACCTCGTCGGGGGTCGGGAACCGCACCCGGGGGTCGGGGTTCGGCTCCCAGTGCGGGAAGCCCGCGTGGCCGACGACGAGCAGGATTCCGCCGGGTGCGACGGCGACGGCCGCCCGCCGCAGGATGCGCTCCCTCGGCAGGTCCCCCATGGAGTGCAGGAACTGCGCGGAGACCAGGTCGTACCGTCCTTCCGGGAACGACACCCCCAGGTCGTGCCACTGCCAGTCGATCCGGTCGGCCACTCCGGCGTCCGCCGCGTGGACGGCCGCCCGCCCGAGCGCCACCCGGGAGAGGTCGGTCGCGGTGACCTGCCAGCCCCGGCCGGCCAGCCAGACGGCGTCGGCGCCCTCACCGCAGCCGAGGTCCAGGGCGCGCCCCGGCTCCAGCTCCGACACCTCGCGGACCAGCACGGTGTTGGGGTTCCCGCTCCAGATCCGGTCGCTCCGGCGGTAGCGCTCGTCCCACAGTTCGGCGTCGGTGCGCGGGGCGGACGCGGGGTCCGTGGTGCTCTCGCTGGTCATGCGGTCTCCTGTCGTCGGTGGCGGCCCTTCCCCCGTTACGGAGGAGAGAGTGCGCCCGCTCCGGCGCACGGACAAGCCCGCTTGCCGGAACGGCAAACCCGTTCCGGCGGAAAAGAAAAGCCGGTCGGCGCCACGGTCGCCGCGGATTCGCTTTTACCCGGAATTCCCGTACGCAGATTTTCACCGCCCGCATGCCCCGTACACGAATCATTGCCCGAAAGTAATCGCCCGAAAGGATCCGCCGCCGGAAGGAGCACTGGTCGGGGACCGTCCTGCGGGATTCCCGAGCCTTCGGCCGGTCAGCGGGTGGCCGGATCAGGCCCACCACCGTGGCGACTTCCGCCCCCTGCCGGCCTTGCCCCGTCCGGTCGCGATGGGCGCGGCTCCGCCATACAGGCAGGTCAGCCCCTCCGCAAGGAGGCCGACCGGGGCCCGCTCCTCGACCGCGAAGACCGATCGGGCGTCACATTCCTCTCGGTTCGATCGAGAATGAGCCGCTTCAACAGTGGAGGAATGTTCAGATTTAACAAAGGCGTCGTTGACATGAACCTTGCAAGTCGCGGCTAATGGTTGACCGGCGAAAACAATTCGCCGTCGACCCGAAAAGCGTGCGGTCGACCCGTGCATCACATGGGAGACACGTGACTTTCACCGGAACATCCAGACCGGCTGCCGGACGGACCGTCGGACGGAGGAGACGCGGCTGGACCGGGCTGACCGCCCTGGTCGGCGCCTCGGCACTCGTCGTCATGGGGCTCGCCGCACCGGTGGCTTCGGCGGCGGAACCCGCGGCCACCGGCACGAACACCAAACCGTCCGTCGAGGCCTCCTGCGCCGAACCCGGGGCCGGCGAGGTCCGCTGCTTCGCGCTGCGCCGCACCGACGTGGAGTCCGTGAAGGGCGTCCAGCCCAACGCCACCACCCCGTCCGGCTGGGGTGCCACCGCGCTCCAGGACGCCTACGACCTGCCGGCCGGCGGCGGGGCGGGCCAGACGATCGCCATCGTCGACGCCTACGACGACCCGACCGCCGAGGAGGACCTCGCGGTCTACCGGGCGCAGTACGGGCTGCCCGCCTGCACCACGGCGAACGGCTGCTTCCAGAAGATCGACCAGCGGGGCGGTACCGACTACCCGGCGGCGAACAGCGGCTGGGCCGGGGAGATCTCCCTCGACCTGGACATGGTCTCGGCGGCCGCGCCGAACGCGAAGATCCTCCTGGTGGAGGCCGACTCCGCCTCCTTCGAGGACATGGGCGCCTCGGTCGACCAGGCGGTCGCGCAGGGCGCCAAGTTCGTCTCGAACTCGTACGGCACGAGCTACACCACCGCTCCGGGCAGCGGTGAGGACCCGGCGGAGACCACCGAATTCGACGCCCACTACAACCACCCGGGTGTCGCCGTGGTCGCCTCCTCGGGCGACGACGCCTACGGTGTCGCCTACCCCGCGGCCTCGCGGTTCGTGACCTCCGTGGGCGGCACCGCGCTGGCGCAGGACTCCTCCACCACGCGCGGCTGGTCGGAATCGGTCTGGTTCAACAGCCACGGCGGCCCGGGTTCGGGCTGCTCGGTCTACGAGGACAAGCCCGCCTGGCAGGAGGGCGTCGCCACCGACTGCGACCAGCGCGCGGTCGCCGATGTCGCCGCGGTCGCCGACCCGTTGACCGGCGTCTCGGTCTACCAGACCTACGGCGGGGACGGCTGGGCCGTCTACGGCGGCACCAGCGCCTCCTCGCCGATCATCGCCGGCGTGTACGCCGCGGCCGGCACCCCGCCCACCGGTTCCTACCCGGCGGCCTACCCCTACGCGGCCGGCGGCAGCGGGCTGAACGACGTCGTCGACGGCGACAACGGCTCCTGCTCCCCGGCCAGGCTCTGCACCGCGGGCGCGGGCTGGGACGGTCCGACCGGTCTCGGTACGCCCGCGGGCGTGGATGCTTTCCGCAGCGGTCCGCACGGCACGCTGACCGGCGCCGTCACCAACAGCGCCACCGGTGAACCGGTCGCGGGTGCGGAGATCACCGCGGGCGACTCCCGGGCCGAGTCCGGTGCGGACGGCACCTACGCGCTGACCCTGACGCCCGGCACCTACGACCTGGAGGTCGCCGCCTACGGCTTCACCACGGCCGCCTCCGCCGGGATCGAGATCACCGACGGCTCCTCGGTGACCAAGAGCTTCGCGCTCGACCCGGTGCAGAGCCGGACGGTCTCCGGCAAGGTCACCGACGGTTCAGGACACGGCTGGCCGCTCTACGCGGCGATCGCCGTCGACGGAGTGCCGGGCGCGCCCGTCGAGACCGACCCCGCCACCGGCGCCTGGTCGGTCGACCTCCCGGCCGGCCGGAAGTACGCCCTGAAGGTCACCAGCAACTACCCGGGCTACGAGAGCGTCACCAAGGTCGTCACCGTGGGCGACTCGGCGGTCTCCGCCAACGTGAGCCTGCCGGTGGACGTCTGGGCCGGTACCGCGGCCGGGTACACGGCGGCTGACGAGGGCACCACCGAGCCGTTCGACTCCACCACCTCGGCCCCCGAGGGCTGGACCGTCACCAACGCCGCGGGTACCACCGGCGGCTGGCAGTTCGACGACCCGGGCAAGCGGACCAACAGCACCGGCGGCAAGGGCGCCTTCGCCGTCGTCGACAGCGACAAGGCGGGCAGCGGGAAGGTCCAGGACTCCGTGCTGACCAGCCCGTCGTACGACTTCACCGGCACGGACCTGCCCGAACTCTCCTACCGGACCAGCTACAAGACGTACTCCGGCCAGACCGCCAAGGTCGAGGTGAGCGCGGACGGCGGCACCACCTGGTCCACGGTCTCCTCGCACACCACCGCGGTCACCGGTTCCAAGGTCACCGTCGCGCTGACCGGCTACGCCGGCGAGTCCGACGTGCGGGTGCGGTTCCACTTCACCGGCAAGTACGGCTGGTGGTGGCAGGTCGACGACGTGTTCGTCGGCTCCCGCAGCGTGTCGGCCGTCCCCGGCGGCCTGGTCGTCGGGCAGGTCACCGACGCCAACACCGGTGACGGAATCGTCGGCGGCACGCTCGCCGGCACGGGGGCCGGTGCCGTGAGCACGGTCTCGGCCGCCACCCCGGACGACGCGGCGCTCGGCGACGGCTTCTACTGGGCCTTCGCACCGGTCGGCAAGCAGACCCTGACCGCCGCGAAGTCCCCGTACACCTCCGCCGCCAAGGCGGTGACCTTCGCCGCGGACTCGGTGGTGTCGAAGGACTTCTCCCTCAAGGCCGGGCGCCTCAAGGTCACCCCCGCCGCGGTGACCGCCCCGGTCGCCTGGGGCGGTTCGGCGACGAAGACCGTCACGGTCAAGAACACCGGCGGCGCCCCCGCCACCTTCGGACTCTCCGAGAAGAGCGGGGAGTTCACACCGGCCGCCGCGGGCGCGCCGCTGGTCACCAGGGAGGGGGACTACTCGCCGCTGTCCGCGAAGAGCCGGGCCGGCCGGGCACGTGACGCCACGGCCGCTCCGGCCGAGGCCGGCGACGCCTGGCAGACCGTCGCCGACCTGCCCGGCGCCATCGAGGACAACGCCGTCGCCGCCGACGGCGGCAAGCTCTACTCGGCGTTCGGCTACGACGGCGTCGACGACACCCGGTCGCTGTACTCGTACGAGGCGGAGACCGGCTGGACGAAGCTGGCCGACGCGGCCGACACCCGGGAGGCTCCGGCCCACGGCTTCATCGACGGCAAGCTGTACGCCGTCGGCGGCTGGGCGGCCGACGGGAGCACGGACGCCAAGCTGGAGATCTACGACCCCGCCTCCAACACCTGGACGACCGGCGCCCCCTCCCCCGATCCGCTGGCGGGCTCGGGCTCCGCGGTACTGGACGGCAAGCTGTACTCGGTCGGCGGCTGCACCGACGTCTGCGGCTCCGGCTCGGTGACGGTCTACGACCCGTCGGACGACTCCTGGAGCACCGCGGCGGACTACCCCGAGGACGTCGCCTGGGAGGCCTGCGGCGCCATCGGCGGACTGCTGTACTGCGCGGGCGGCACCAACGACGCCGGTGAGCTGACGTCCGCGTACGCCTACGACCCGGTGGCCGACGCCTGGTCGGCGCTGCCGGACCTGCCGCAGCCCCTGTGGGCCTCCTCCTCCACCGCGGCCAACGGCCTGCTGCTGGCCTCGTCCGGCGTCAGCGACGGCGCCCTCACCAACGCGGGCTACGCCTACGACCCGGTCGCCGGGAGCTGGTCCGCCCTGCCCAACGCCGATGTCGCGACCTACCGGGGTGGCGGCGCCCCGGGCTTCTTCAAGGTCGGCGGCGCCGACGGCCCCTCCAGCCCGTCCACCGCGGTCGAGCTGCTCCCCGGCTACGACCAGACCGGCGGTTCGGACGTCAGCTGGCTGTCGCTGGGCTCCTCGGGGTCCACCCTCGCTCCGGGAGCGAGCGTCTCGGTCGCGGTGTCGGTGACGGCCTCGGTCGAGGAGATCACCCAGCCCGGGGAGTTCACGGCCAAGATCGGTATCACCACCGACACCCCGTACGCGGTGGCGTCCGTCCCGGTCACCATGACGGTGGCCCCGCCCAGCACCTGGGGCAAGATCACCGGAACGGTGCTCGGCAAGTCGTCCACCGGTGTCACGGCTCCCCTCAAGGGGGCGACCGTCCAGGTCGACTCGTGGGCGTCCTCGTACACCCTGATCACGGACGCGGACGGCCACTACGCGCTCTGGCTGGACGCCCGGAACAACCCGCTCACCGTGATCGTGGCCAAGGACGGCTACGCCCCGACCGCGACCACCGTCAAGGTCGTCAAGAAGGGAACGGTGACCACGGACTTCACCCTGAAGAAGGCGTAGTCCGCGCGGCGGACGGCAGGATCGTCCGCCGCGCCCCGGCCCCGGCCCCCGTTCCCGCCCTGTCCCGGGCGGGAACGGGGGCCGGGGCGTACGCGCGGGATCTCACTCCGCGCCGCGCGGGGCCGGGAGCACGACGCGGTAGTGGGTGGTCAGGCGCCGGTCGTCGTCCAGGACGTGGAAGGCGAGGCCGGGCGGCTGCTCGCGGTCGGCCGCCTCGTCGCCCTCCCAGGGCAGCCGCAGCGTCCAGGTGACGGCGGGCCCGACGATCAGCGGGAGCCCGGCGAAGGTCGAGGCGGCCGCGGTGTGGGCATGGCCGGTGAGGACGGCGGCCACCCGCGGATGCCGGGCGAGCAGCGCGGCCAGCCGTCCGGGCTCCTGGAGCATGTAGGAGTCGGGCAGCGGGTGGTGGAGCGCGACCGGCGGCTGGTGGAAGGCGATCAGCGCCGGGGTGTCCTCGGGCAGCGCGGTGAGCGTGGCGTCGATCCAGGCGAGGGTCTCGGTGTCGAGGCGCCCGTCGTCGTGCCCCGGGATGGTGGAGTCGCACATCAGGACGGCGGTGCCGGCGATGTGGTGCACCTCGTTGACGGCTTCATGGCCGGGCGGGGTCTTGAGCAGGGCCTTGCGGTAGGCGGTCCGCACGTCGTGGTTCCCGGGGCAGGTGAGTACGGGGAAGGGGGCGGCCAGGATCCGGGCCGCCTCCTCGTACTCGCTCTCCGTGCCGTGGTCGGCGATGTCGCCGGTGACCAGGAGGGCGTCGACCGGCCGGGGCAGGGCGCGCAGGTACTCCATGACGCGGGTGGCGCGCTCGGTCGCCCGCCCGCTGCCGTCCAGGTGCAGGTCGCTGATGTGCGCGAGCAGGGTCGTCATACGTAGGCCTCCTCCATCGGCGGGTACGGCCCGCCGGTCCGTACCGGGTCATAGCGGCCTGTACCGGGGCGGGGCGGCACTGTGCGGCCCCGCTGCTCCCGTTCCCCGCGGATCAGGTTCTAACGGAAATTCCAGTTTTACCGTTAGAGACGTTAGCGTGGGCACATGGTGTGATCAAGTGGTCGGACGCAGGCCGGCGCCCGGGCGAAACAGCCCGCGTCGCCCGCACGGAGAACAGCCGGGGGCACGCCCGCACGATCGGCCCGGGGCACACCCGCACGGAGCAGGCGGAGAAGAGGGGATCAGCTGTGGAGCGCTGGCTCGCACTGGAACTGGCGAGCACCATCCGCCACGACGGCGACGGCGGTGTCGCGGACGACCTGGCCACGGTCGGGGGAACGACCCGCTGGATCCACGGA
The DNA here is from genome assembly GCF_053597235.1 of Streptomyces sp. NPDC001493. Taxonomy (NCBI): domain Bacteria; kingdom Bacillati; phylum Actinomycetota; class Actinomycetes; order Kitasatosporales; family Streptomycetaceae; genus Streptomyces; species Streptomyces sp. NPDC001493. The sequence continues at coordinate 99,245 of NZ_JBSFHV010000008.1, read as the reverse complement.
CAGGGCGAACTGCTCGCCGGCCTGGTCCCGGCGGGAGAGATCGAGGCGGACGAGGAGCTCAGGCTCGCGGTGACCGGCCTGCGGCGCGCGGTCCGCGCGCTCTTCGCCCGGGTGGTCAGCCCCGCTCCGCCCAGCCCGGCGGACGCCCGTCGGCTGATGCCCGCCGATGAGGCGCTGGCGCATCTCAACGCGGTGGCCGCGCGGGAGCCCGTCGCCCCGCAGCTGGACTGGCCGGCCGACGGGGAGCCCGCGACCCGGCTCCTTTCGGACCGGCGCGACCCGCACCTGCGTCTGGTCGCGGCGCTGGCCCGCGCCGCCGTCGACTTCCTCGGCGGCCCGCACCGCGAGCAGCTGCGCGCCTGCTCCGCGCCCCGCTGTGTGCGGTACTTCGTCAAGAGCCACGGGCGGCAGGAGTGGTGCAAGCCCTCCTGCGGGAACCGGGCCCGAGCGGCCCGCCACTACGAGCGGCGGCGTACGGCCCAGGAGGGTTCCACGCCCGCGTGAGGTCCCGGCCGGTTCAGAACCCGCCGCCCCCGTCGAAGCCGCCACCGCTGCCGAAGCCGCCGCCGTCCCCGAAGCCGCCCCCGTCGCCGAAGCCGGAGGAGTCGAAGTCGGAGCCGGAGACGTCACCGCCGGACCAGTCGCCGCCGGAGCCGAAGTCCCCGCCGCCGTACTCGGCCGCGTACGCCGGGGTGGAGAGCATGGAGCCGAGCATCGTGCCGACCAGCAGGCCCGGGAGCAGACCGCCGCCGAAGTAGCCGCCGGCCCAGGGGCCGTAGGCGGGTCCGGCCTCCCAGTACGGGCGCCGGTTGCCGTCGCCCACGTCCACGGTGCGGCTCATGGGGTCCTCGCCGTCCTCCAGCCGGGCCCGGTCGGCGGCGCAGACCGGGACCTCGCGGGAGGCGGCTCCGGCCGGGCGCCAGCGCACGTCGGCGACGGAGGGGCCGTGGCGGGGGTCGAAGAAGCACGGGGGCCTGCGGTCGGGCAGGGGGGTCCCGGTGCGGCGGGCTTCCAGCAGGGCGAGGGAGTAGCGGCCGTCCTCCAGCGCCTGGGTGACGGGCCGGACGTCGGCGGGGCGCTCGGCCTTCTCCATGCGCGATTTGGCGCTCTCGTACGAGTCGAGCGCGTGTTCGTAGTCGGCGCGCATCGCCTCGTTCGCGCCGGGCTCGCCGGGGTGGAAGTCGAGCCGTTCGAGGGTTTCGCCGTAGGCGGTGATGTCCTCGTCGACGACGACCCTGAGCTTGTCGAGCGCGGCGCGCTCCTCGACGCGCAGCCGGCGGCGGTTGCGGCGCATGATCGCGTAGGCGCCCGCGCCGCCCGCGGCGGCGACTCCGGCGAGGACGAGCAGCCCGGTGCCGGCGGAGCCGGGGCCGGAGGAGCCGTTCCCGTCGGACCAGGAGGCCGGGGCGGTGCCGTTGGCCTGTTCGAGTGCGCCGTCGACGAAGGCGTCGAGCTGGGCGTCGGTGGCGGTGTCGGCGGCCGGGGCCTTCACCGAGGCGGTGAGGTTGTCGACGGCGCGGACCGGCATGACCTGCGGGTCGGCGCCCGCGTCGAATCCGTCGCCGAGGCGGACGGCGTACACCCCGGTGATGCCGGTGTCGTTGCGCAGGGTGGCGAGCAGGCCGTCCTCGGGGAAGGCGGAGGTGTCGGGGAGGACGGCGACGAACACCGGCTTGTCGGCCTTGGTGATCCGGTCCTCCAGGGCCTTCTCCTGGCCGGTGGAGAGCTGGTCGCGGGCGCCCGGGTCCACGTAGACGGGGTCCTCGCGCAGCGCCTGGGCCGCGTCCTCGATCGTCGCGGTCGGGGCGCGTCCCGGTGACGCCGACGCAGCGGGGACCAGGGCCAGGAGCGCCGTCGAGAGGACCAGCAGCAGACCGGCCAGAAATGCGAACATCTGCCTTTTCCGCATACTTCACGCTACTCCGGACGACCCGGCCCGCGCGTTCTCCCGGGTGCGCGCACAGGCCCGGACGCACGGGCAGCAGGTGTGGAGGACGCCCCGGACGCACGGGCTGGAGCCGTGGAGTACACCCCGGACGCACGGGTGTGCCCGGGCGCGGACGCTCCGCCCGGGCACACCCTCGTACGCTCGCTACCGCTGGGTCACGCGGCCCGGTAGGCCGCGCGCAGCTTGGCCACCGCGCCGGTGAGGTCACCGGTGAGCAGCAGGTGGTCGGCCTCGGCGAACGGCTTGGAGACCGCCGCCGTCAGCTTCCCGCCGGTCTTCTGCTGGACCAGCAGCCGGGCCTGGTCCACGATCGCCTTGCCCGCCGCGGTCTTGCCGAGGTGGGCCTTCTCCGCGATCCCGGCCGCCACCGCGAGGGCGGTCAGGGTGACCTCGCCGCCGACGGGGGCCTTCTTCAGGGTGGTGAGGCCCCAGCCGAAGGGGAACTGCGGGTCGTAGGTGGCGTCGCCCACGTTGATGGGCAGCTGGGCCTCGGACTTCGGCCAGGTGACGGGCAGCTGGCCGGTGAAGGCGCGCTTGCCGTAGAGCACGTCGGCCACGCCGTCGCCCTCGGTGCCCGGGAGCCAGGAGGCGACCAGGGCGTCGATGTCGCCGAGGCGGTCGCCGATGAGCTGGGGGCGGCCGGAGACGACCAGGACGGCGCACTTCATCGCGGCGCAGACCTTGTCGATCGCCGCCTTGTCGGCGGCCGTCAGCTCCAGGTCGTTGCCGTTGCCGACGTCACCGATGCCCTCGGCGTACGGGGTCTCGCCGACGACGACCACACCGACGTCGTAGCCGTCGGTGGCGGCGGAGGCGTCCTTGGAGTACGTGACGTTCGCGGAGTCCTTCTGCATGCCCTGCAGGATGGTGGTGCCCTGGGTGATGGCACCGGAGGAGCCCTGCCAGCTGACGGTCCAGCCACCGGCCTGGTTGCCGATGTTGTCGGCGTTGGAGCCGGCGACGTAGACCTTCTGGTTCGCCTTCAGCGGGAGGACGGCGCCGTCGTTCTTCAGCAGCACCTGGGACTTGGCGGCGGCCTCACGGGCCACCGCGCGGTGGGCGGCGGAGCCGATGTCGTCGATGTTCGAGGTGTCCGCGTACGGCTTCTCGAAGAGGCCCAGCTTGAACTTCTGGGTCAGGATGCGGGAGACCGCGTCGTCGATGCGGGCCTGGCTGATGCGGCCGGCGGTGACCTCGCTCTGGAGCGTGGTGGTGAAGTCCTGGTACGCGGTCGGCACCATGATCATGTCGAGGCCCGCGTTGACCGAGGTGCGCACGTCGCTGGCGTAGTCGCCGGGGAGCTGGTCGATGGCCTGCCAGTCGCTGATGACGAAGCCCTCGAAGCCCATCCGGTCCTTGAGGACGCCGTTGATCATCTCGGCGTTGCCGTGCATCTTCACCGGGCCCTGGTCGTCGCCGAGGATGTCCAGGGAGGAGTAGGACGGCATGACGGTGCCGACGCCGCGGTCCACGGCCTCCTGGAACGGTGCGAGGTGCACCGCCTCCAGCTCCTCGCGGGTGACCTTGGTGACGCCCTGGTCGATCGTGTACGAGCCGGTGGTGGAGGAACCGAACTCGGTGCCGCCGTCGCCGACGTAGTGCTTCGCGGTGGCGAGCACCTTGTCGTTGCGGTCCAGGTCGCTGCCGTTCGCGGCGCCCTGCATGCCCTGGATCACGGTCTCCATGGACTCGACGAGCGCCGGGTCCTCGCCGTAGGACTCGTAGGACCGGCCCCAGCGCTCGTCACGGGTGACGCAGAGGCAGGGGGCGAAGTCCCACGGGACGCCGGTCGCGCGGACCTCGCTCGCGGTGACCGCGCCGGTCTTCTCGGCGGTCCCCGGGTCGCGGGAGGCGCCGATGCCGATGTTGTGCGGCATGATCGTCGACCCGACGACGTTGTTGTGGCCGTGCACCGCGTCCACGCCGTAGATCAGCGGGATCTGGAAGCGGGTGGCCTGGGCGCGCAGCTGGTACGAGTCGATCATCGACGCCCACGACTCGGGGGTGTTGGGCGTGGGGACCGAGCCGCCGCCGGAGAGCAGCGAGCCGAGGTCGTACGAGGCGATGTCGCCGGGGCTGCGCAGCGCGTTGCGCTCGGCCTGCGTCATCTGGCCGGCCTTCTCGGCGGGCGAGAGCCTGGAGAGCAGGTCGGCGACGCGCTTCTTCACCGGGAGCTTGGCGTTCTGGTACGGGAGGCCGTGGGCGTTGATGACGACCTGCGGGGTCTCCGTCGGGGCCTTGGCGCCGGTGACGGTGAGGACGAGCGGGACGGTCCGGGCCTCGGACGCCTTCTTCGCCTTCTTGGTGGTCACCGTGACGGTGTGGGTGGCGCCGGACGCGGTGCCCGCCGGGAAGGTGTACGTACCGGTGACCGGGGTGTAGTCGGTGCCGGCCACCGCGGTGCCGCCCTGCGTGGTGTACGCGACGGTGACGGGCTCCTCGACGGGCTTCCCGCCGGTGGTGGTGAGGGTGAGGCCGACGCTCGCGACGGCGCCGTTGTCGACCGGGTGCACGGTGGTGTCCGTGGCGACGGCGGCGGTCAGCGCCGGGTCGGCCTTGCCGTAGAGCTCCATGCCGTCGATGGCGAAGGAGCCGGGGGCGCCGGTCGGCAGGGTGAGGGCGTAGCCCCACATGCGGTCCAGGCCGAGGATGTGGTCGATGCCGCCGACGGGCTGGTAGTCGCCGCGGTAGACGAAGTCCGCGAACGGGACCTCGACCTGGTGCCAGCCTTCCCAGTCGTCGGTGAAGGACATGGTCCACAGCTCGGAGGCGCCGCCGTTGGCGCCGCCGTCCTTGATCTCGAAGCTGATCTTCTTGCCGGAACCGGGCGGCAGGGGCGCCTTGTTCTGCCCGTACCACCAGAAGCGGATGCCCTTGTGGGCGCTCCAGTCCTGGGGGGCCTGGTCGACGGCGAACTCGTGGCTCAGCCCGCCCCAGCCGCTGATGTCGTAGGTGCCTTCGAGGACCTTGGAGCCCTCGGGGGCGTCGGCGCGCTCGGTGAAGGCGAGCTTCGGCTGGTCGTCGGTGTCCGAGCCCCAGGTGAAGATCGAGTCGGCGGGCGGGGCGCTGAGGGGGACCTCGCCCTCGAACCGGTCGACGAGCACGGGTGCGGGGTCGTCGGCCGACGCGGGGACGGCGGCCGTGATCAGTCCGGCGAGGACCGTGACGGCGGCGAGGAGGGCCCTGGCCGATCCTCTTCGGTGGCGGGTAGCTGGCATGTGCGGCTCTTCTCTCGGCTCGGCTGCGCGGGGGTCCGGCAGCGGTGCGGGCGGGGCGAGGGGGGGGTGGGGCGGGAGGTTCTTGGGGCCGGGGCCCGTGGGGGTGGGTGGGTCCCGGTGCGGGCGGCCGTCCGTGGCCGCGGGTGCGCCGGGAGGGGGTCAGGGCGCCGAGCGGCGCACCACGAGTTCGGTGGGGAGCACGGCCGGCTCGTCCGGGGCGGGTGTACCGCCCAGGTGGGCGAGGAGCATCCGGGCCGCGGTCTCCCCCATCGCCCGGGTGGGCTGGCGGACGGTGGTCAGCGGGGGCGCGGTGTGCGCGGCCATCGGGATGTCGTCGAAGCCGATGACGGCGACGTCGTCCGGGACCCGGCGGCCGGCGGCGTGGAGCGCTCTCAGGGCACCGGTGGCGCTGACGTCGTTGTGCGCGAAGAGCGAGTCGAACCGGGTGCCCGAGGCGAGGAGTTCGGCCATGACGCGTTCGCCGCCGCGTTCGGTGAAGTCGCCCTGGGCGACGAGGGTGTCCGGCAGTACGGAGCGGAATCCGTCGAGCCGTTCGCGTACGCAGCCGAAGTGCGCGGGGCCGCTGAGGACCACCGGGCGGGTGCGCCCGTCGGCCCGCAGGTGGCGGGCGGCGCTCGCGCCGCCCTCGTGGTTGGTGGTCACGACCGAGGGGAACTCGGGGTGGTGGCCCCGGTCGTCGATCAGCACGATCGGCAGGCCGCCGCGGTGGAGTGCGGTGAGGTGGCCGAGGGTGTTCTCCGGCTCCACGACGACGAGTCCGTCGAAGGCGCGGGCGGAGACCTGCGTGGTGAAGCGGCGGACGGATTCGGCGCCCCGGTTGCAGGTGAAGAGCAGCAGGCCGTACTCCGCGGCTTCGACGGTGTCGACGACGCCCTGGAGGACCTCGCCCATCCAGGACCAGGTCAGCGAGGGCACCAGCATCCCGACGGTGCGGCTGCTGCCCCGGGCCAGGCCGACCGCTCCGGAGCTGGGGACGTAGCCGAGGTGTGCGATCACTTCACGAACGCGGGAGGCGGTGGAACGGTCCACGTCCGACTTGGTGTTGAGCACCCGCGAGACGGTGGTCTTGCTGACTCCGGCGGCACGGGCCACATCGGCGATGGTGACGCGCAACGGGGCCTCCCTGACACGGCGGAACACGGAACTTAAGGGCCCGACCGGCGGTTTTCGGCGCCGGAAGGGCTGTTTTCGGCATGTGCCTGACACGCAGCGCGGCGCAGGGCGGCCCACCGGAACGGCCACCGTGCGGTACCGGTCCCGGAACCGGTACCGGGCTCGCGGCTGGAGTTAACCCCGGCGGAACAGAGCCGTCAATACTTCACACCGAGATTGGTCCACGCCCATCCGGCAAGCGGGAGAGGGCAGTTGTGCCTTCACTTCTTGTACGCACGCCCCCTCTTGACGCGGGCCCGTGGGGGCAGTTCACTCACGCCTCGATCGACGGCAGCACCCCACCCCTGTGCCGAAGAAGGGCATTCCCCCATGATTCGATTGATGCGATCGAACCGGACCGCCGCGGTGCTCGCGGCGACCGCGCTCGCCGCGACCGGCCTCACCGGGCTCGCCGCGCCCGCCGCCCAGGCGGCCGGCGAGAGCGTCTCCATCGTCCTGACCACCACCGACGACTCCGGCGGCCGTCATGTCACCCGGGGCCTCCAGGCCCAGACACCGGTCGCCTTCGGGTCCGGCAGCGGGAGCGCGGGCACCGTGGTGACGGTCGACGAGAACACCCGGTACCAGACGTTCACCGGTGGCGGCGCGTCCTTCACCGACACGGCGGCCTGGCTGATGAAGAGCAGCGGGGCGCTGAGCGACGCGACCCGGGACGCCACGATGAAGAAGCTCTTCTCTCCCACGGAGGGCATCGGGCTCTCGTTCGTACGCAATCCGATGGGCGGCTCCGACCTGGCGCGGACCGGGTACACCTACGACGACGTGCCCGCCGGGCAGACCGACCCCACGCTGGCGAAGTTCTCGGTGGCGCACGACCTCGCGGACGTCCTGCCGCTGACGAAGCAGGCGAAGCAGCTCAATCCGGCCCTCACCACGATGGCCTCGCCCTGGACCGCCCCGGCGTGGATGAAGGACAGCGGCCAGCTCAACGGCGGCTGGCTGAAGGCCGAGGACTACGGCGCGTACGCCGACTACTTCGTGAAGTACCTCCAGGCGTACCAGGCCCAGGGCGTCCCGGTCCAGTACGTCACCGCGCAGAACGAGCCGACCTGCTGCTCGGGCTACCCCTCGATGAGCTGGAACGGCTCGGGGCTCGCCTACTTCACCAAGAGCGAGCTGCTGCCGAAGCTCCAGGCGGCGGGGCTCACCACCAAGGTGCTGGCGCACGACTGGAACTGGGACACCTACGACGCCTACGCCGCGCCGACCGTCGACGACGCGGCCGTGCGCAACCACCCCAACTTCGGCGGGGTCGCCTGGCACGGCTACGGCGGCGACATCGCCAAGCAGACGGCGGTGCACAACCAGTACCCCACGATGGACGCCTTCCAGACCGAGCACTCGGGCGGCACCTGGATCGCCGATCAGCAGAAGGAGGACATGCTCAACATCATCGACTACACCCGCAACTGGGCGAAGTCGGTCACCAAGTGGTCCCTCGCGGTGGACCAGAACCGGGGCCCGCACAACGGCGGCTGCGGCACCTGCGACGGGCTGATCACGGTCCACAACGGTGACGGCAGCAGCGGGCAGGTGGACTACAACATCGAGTACTACACGATGGGCCACCTGACGAAGTTCGTCCGCCCCGGTGCCTCCCGGATCGCCTCCACCGCCAGCTCCACCGTTCCCAACGTCGCCTGGCGCAACACGGACGGCTCCAAGGCGCTGATCGCCTACAACGGCGGCTCCTCGGCGCAGCAGCTCACCGTCAACTGGGGCGGCTCGACCTTCGGTTACTCGCTGCCCGCCCGCACCTCGGCCACCTTCACCTGGTCCGGCACCCAGTCCGGCACCGGCACCTCGACCGGCACCTCGGGTGCGTTCACCGGCACCGGCGGCAAGTGCCTGGACGCGGCGAACGGCAGCGCGGCGGACGGCACGGCGGTCCAGCTGTACGACTGCAACGGCTCGGCCGCGCAGCGCTGGACGGTCCAGTCCGACGGCACGATCCGCGCGCTGGGCGCCTGCCTGGACGTGACCTCGGCGTCGACGGCGGACGGCGCGAAGGTCCAGCTCTACACCTGCAACGGCACGGGCGCGCAGCGGTGGACGTACAACGCGACCACCGGGGACGTGGTGAACACGGCGGCGAACAAGTGCCTGGACGTCACGGACGCCTCGACGGCCAACGGGGCCCGCGCCCAGATCTGGAGCTGCACCGGGGCCGCCAACCAGAAGTGGCGGCTCCAGTAGTTCCGCGGTGACCGCCGGGCCGAGCGTCCTCGGCCCGGCGGCCGGGGTTGCCGGACCACGGCAACCCCGGCCGCCCGCAGACTGCCGCGGACGTGGGTGTATTCCCGTCTCTGCCTGAAGGATGATCAGGCGGAGGGGGTTACGTCATGACAACGACGCGGGCGAGGGCTCACAGCACAAACGGACAGCAGCACGAGAAGGATGCCGACCGGCGATCGACGGGGCGGACGCGGTTCGCGGGCACGCTGATGATCCTGCTGTCCCTGATGTCGGCGGTGGGCTGCTACGCGGTGTTCTCCTGGTGGCTGCCCACCGAAGGCGAACGCCTCCAGGACTACCGCGCGGCCGAGTCGTGCTCCTCCCGCACGGTGCGGCAGGGGTCGACGGACTGTCTGAGTACCTTCCGCCCCACCGTGGAGAAGACGGAGAGGAAGGACGGGGGGAAGAGCTATTACTACGAGGCGACCCTGACGGATGAGGACGGCTGGCGGGGAACCGTGCGGGCCGGCGGCAAGGAGGGGCCGCTTCTGAGGGAGCTCGCACCCGGCGACCGGGTCACCGCCACCGTCTGGCGGGGCGACATCGTGGTGGTCAGCAGGGACGGCGAACGCCAGAACACCCCGCAGGCGCCCCGTGACGAGCTTCAGACGAACGCCGCCGCGGGCGTGTTCGCCGCGCTCCTCGCGGCTCAGACCTTCGTGTTCGGGGCGGTGCGCATCGCCCGGCCCCGCGCCTACCGGTCCTACCTGTGGTACCCGGACGGCAATACGCTGCTCACCGTCAACTTCGGGATCTGCTTCGGGGTGGGTCTGCTCGCGGTGTGGATCGGCACCCCGTCGTGGACCGTGGCCGCCGTCGCCGTACCCCTGGGAGCGACCGCGGCGGGGGTGATGCGGTACCGAGCGCGGCAGGGGCGGTGAGTGTGCCGCCGGACGTCCGGCGGCACACTCCGCACGCCCTACTCCGTCGGCTCGATGCCGGCCCGCAGCAGACCGAAGGTGTACGCGTCCTCCAGCGCCTGCCAGGACGCGGCGATGACGTTCTCCCCGACCCCGACGGTCGACCACTCGCCGGCGCCGTCGCCCGTGGTGATCAGTACCCGGGTGGTGGACTCGGTGCCGGTACGCCCCTCCAGGATGCGGACCTTGTAGTCGACCAGCTCCATCTTGGCGAGCTGCGGGTGGATCCGCTCCAGCGCCACCCGCAGCGCCCGGTCCAGGGCGTTGACGGGGCCGTTGCCCTCGGCGGTGGCGACGATCCGCTCGCCCTTGGCCCAGAGCTTCACGGTCGCCTCGTTGGCGTGCACACCGTCGGGGCGGTCCTCGACGATGGCCCGCCACGACTCGGTGCGGAAGTAGCGGGGCGCGGCGCCGGCGACCTCGCCGCGGAGCAGCAGTTCGAAGGAGGCGTCGGCCGCCTCGTAGGTGTAGCCCCTCAGTTCGCGCTCCTTGACGCGCTCGACGACGCGGCCGACCAGTTCGCGGTCGCCGCCGAGGTCGATGCCGAGCTCCTTGCCCTTCAGCTCGATGGAGGCGCGCCCGGCCATGTCGGAGACGAGCATCCGCATGCTGTTGCCGACCAGCGCGGGGTCGATGTGCTGGTAGAGGTCGGGGTCGACCTTGATCGCGGAGGCGTGCAGCCCGGCCTTGTGGGCGAAGGCCGAAACTCCCACGTACGGCTGGTGCGTGGAGGGGGTCAGGTTGACGACCTCGGCGATGGCGTGGGAGATGCGGGTCATCTCGCCGAGCGCGCCCTCGGGGAGCACCGTCTTGCCGTACTTCAGTTCCAGGGCGGCGACGACCGGGAAGAGGTTGGCGTTGCCGACGCGTTCGCCGTAGCCGTTGGCGGTGCACTGGACGTGGGTGGCGCCCGCGTCGACGGCCGCCAGGGTGTTGGCGACGGCGCAGCCGGTGTCGTCCTGGGCGTGGATGCCGAGCCGGGCGCCGGTGTCGGCGAGCACGGTGGAGACGACGGCCTGGACCTGGGCGGGGAGCATCCCGCCGTTGGTGTCGCAGAGGATGACGACGTCGGCGCCGGCCTCGGAGGCGGCGCGGACGACGGACTTCGCGTACTCGGCGTTGGCGCGGTACCCGTCGAAGAAGTGCTCGCAGTCGACGAAGACCCGGCGGCCCTGCTCGCGCAGGTACGAGACGGTGTCGCGGACCATCTCCAGGTTCTCGTCCAGGGTGGTGCGCAGGGCGAGTTCGACGTGGCGGTCGTGGGACTTGGCGACCAGCGTGATGACCGGGGCGCCGGAGTCGAGCAGCGCCTTGACCTGCGGGTCCTCGGCGGCCTTGCCACCGGCCCTGCGGGTCGCGCCGAACGCCACGAGCTGGGCGTTGGCGAAGGTGATCTCCTGCTGGGCGCGGGCGAAGAACTCGGTGTCCCGGGGGTTGGCGCCGGGCCAGCCGCCCTCGATGAATCCGACGCCGAAGTCGTCCAGATGCCGGGCGATGGTCAGCTTGTCGGCGACCGTCAGGTTGATGCCTTCACGCTGTGCACCGTCGCGCAGGGTGGTGTCGAAGACATGGAAACTGTCGTCGGTGGCGTTGGCCTTGGTGGTCATGCTGATGCGACTCCTGTCGGATGAGTGGATCCGGACTATCGGGCTCCACTTGCCCCCATCATCCCGCGCACGCCGTCCCGGCCAGGGTGGGGGCCGTAAAACGAAAAAACCCCTCGCGGGTGCGAGAGGTCTGCGCGCGGGTCTGGGGCACGATGAGCGTGCCGTACGTGGTGGTACGGGACGTCACTGCGGACCGGCGCGCCTGCTGCCAATAATCGTGGACAACGAGGACACGGGAGCAGTTTCGCACAGCACCGCTCCCGTGACGGGCCCGTCTCAGAATGCGGTCGTGACACTCGTCTCGCCCGGGGCCCGGCCCGGGGCGTCTCCGGCCGCCTCTCCCGCGCCGATCCGGTGCAGGTCCAGGTCCCGCGTCTCCCGCATGCTCAGGTAGACGACGAGCGAGACGGCCGCGCAGCCGGCGACGTACCAGAAGTACCCGGACTCGGCGCCCGCGTTCTTGAACCAGAGCGCGATGTACTCGGCCGTCCCGCCGAAGAGCGCGTTGGCGACGGCGTACGGGAGCGCCACCCCCAGCGCGCGGATGCCGGTCGGGAACAGCTCGGCCTTCACGCAGGCGTTGATCGAGGTGTAGCCGGTGACGACGACCAGGGCCAGCAGCGAGAGGCCGAGGGCGGGCCAGAACGTCCCGGCGTGCTTGAGCATCATCATGACCGGCACCGTCAGGAAGGTGGACCCGACGGCGAACCCGATGAGCAGCGGGCGCCGCCCGATCCGGTCGGAGAGCAGTCCGGCGAGTGGCTGGAGGCACATGAAGACGAAGAGGGCGCAGAAGCTGACGAGGGTGGCGGTGGACTTCTCCATCCCGGCGCTCTTGGAGAGGAACTTCGTCAGATACGTGGTGTACGTGTAGTACGCGACGGTCCCGCCCATGGTCAGCGCGACGACGAGGAACGCCTCGCGCCGGTGCGCCCAGAGGGCCTTGAGGGTGCCCCGGTCGGCGTCCTCGGCGGCGCCGGACTCCGCGTAGACCTCGGTCTCCAGCATGGTGCGGCGCAGGTAGAAGACGACGGCCGCGCCGAGCGCCCCGACGACGAACGGCACCCGCCAGCCCCAGTCGTGCAGGGCGTCCTCGGAGAGGGTGTGCTGGAGCAGGATGAGGAGCCCGAGGCCGATCAGCTGACCCGCCGTCATCGACACGTACTGGAAGCTGGAGGCGAACCCGCGCCGGTCGGGCCGTGACGCCTCGGTGAGGTACGTGGCGCTGGCCGCGTACTCACCGCCCACCGACAGGCCCTGGAGCAGCCGGGCCACCATGAGCACGGCGACCCCGCCGTATCCGGCGACCGAGTAGGTCGGGGCGATCGCGATGAGGATCGCGGAGGCCGACATCAGCGTGACGGTGAGGGTCAGCGCGGCCTTGCGGCCCCGGCGGTCGCCGATCCGGCCGAGCAGCCAGCCGCCGACCGGCCGCATGAAGAACCCCACGGCGAAGATGCCCATGGTGTTCATCAGGTTGGCGGTCCCGTTGCCCTCGGGGAAGAACGCGTCCGCGAAGTAGACCGCGAAGGTCGCGTACACGAACCAGTCGAACCACTCGACCATGTTTCCGGCCGAACCGACCCAGATCCTCTTCCACTGCTCTCGTCCCATGGTCGGCCACCGTGCCGCACGCCGGGGAGGGCGGACAAGGGAGCGGAGGGCAACGATCCGGTTTACTTGCGTGCGTTGCGTACCCCGGCCGACAAAGGCACCCCCGGCGCGAAGGGCGTCGCGCGGTCAACGGCCGGGCGTCGTACGGCCAACGGCTGGGCGTCGTGCGACCAACGGCCGCGCGGGGAAGCCTGGTTGTCCACCGGGCGCGATTCCGCCGAACCGGCGAGGGGTAGGGCCCCTCATGACCACGAGCACAACCGATCCCACTCCGACCGTCACGGTCCGGGTCTGCGCCGCGATCGTCGAGAACGGGGAGATCTGCCTCATCCGCCGCTCCCGCCCCGGCGGGACGCAGCACTCCCTGCCCGGCGGGCTTCTCGACCAGGACGAGGAGGTGCCGGAGGCGCTCGCCCGCGAGCTCCGGGAGGAGCTCACCCTCGACGTCGGCGCGCTGCCCGAACCGCCCCGGCTGCTCTGGGTCCAGGACCAGATCTCCACACGGCCCGGCCGCCCCGGCACCTTCCGCCGCCTCCACCTGATCCACGTCCTGGCTCTCCCCCGCGCCGCTCGGGAGGCCCTGCCGGAGAGCGAACAGGATGCCGAGTACCCCACCAGGGTGGTGTGGGTCCCTCTCGCGGAGGCGGCGGCCCTCCACCTCTACCCCGCCGTGGCCGACGTGCTCGACCGGCTGCTCCCGGCCGGCGGCCCGCCCGGCCCCGGACCCGTACTGCTTCCGCCGATCACCGACCGGACGTACCGCTGGCGCTGACGCGGTGGGGTTGGCGGTGGCGGGCAGTGGCGGCGGGACAGCCGACGGGCCCCCGCCCAGGAAAGGCGGGGGCCCGGAGAGTGAGTACCGGTCTCACTCGTCGTCGGTGATCAGCGGGTCCTTCGGGCCGGACTTGTCGCGCAGGTTCTTGCGCGCGTCGCCCACGGCGTCCTTCGCGGCACCCTTCGCCTGGTCGGCCTTGCCTTCGGCGACCTTGCTCCGGTTGCCGGTCATCTTGCCCATGGCTTCCTTGGCCTTGCCCTTGACCTTGTCCTTGCTGCCGTCAGTCACGGGGCCTCCTCGGATGGACGAACCTTCCACTGCCAACGTAGGTCACCTCGGCAGTACCTGCAGGACAGCGCCTGCCCGGCGGTGTCCGGGCGAAACAGGAGACGGCGGAAGCAGCCGCGGCCGGACGCCCCGCCTCTCCCGCCCAGTAGGGTCGGCCCGGTGATCGAGACCATCGTCTTCGACGTCGGCGAGACGCTGACCAACGACAACCGGTACTGGGGCTCCTGGGCCGACTGGCTGGACGTCCCCCGGCACACCATGAGCGCCCTGGTGGGGGCGGTGGTGACCCAGGGCCGCGACAACTCCGACGCGCTGCGCCTCGTCCGGCCCGGCATCGACGTCGAGGCCGAGTGGCGGGCCCGCGAGGCGGCGGGCCGGGGCGAGTACCTGGACGAGTCGGACCTCTACCCGGACGTACGGCTGACCCTGGGCGGCCTCCGCGAGCTGGGCGTCCGCGTGATCGTCGCGGGGAACCAGACGGCCCGCGCCGGGGAGCTGCTGCGGGCCCTGGGCCTGCCCGCCGACCTCGTCGTGATGTCCGAGGAGTGGGGCGCCGCAAAGCCGGACCCCGCCTTCTTCGCCCGCGTCCTCGGCGTCTGCGGCACCCGCGCCGAGAACACCCTGTACGTCGGCGACCACCCGGCCAACGACGTCTTCCCCGCCCACGCGGCCGGCCTGCTCACCGCCCACCTGCGGCGCGGCCCGTGGGGCCACTGGTGGGCCGACGACCCGGCCGTCCGCGCGACGGCGGACTGGTCGGTCGACTCGCTGGGCGAGGTGGCGGAGCTGGTGCGGGGGGAGCGGGAGTAGGCGGGGGCCACGGCGATCGGCGGCGTGCCTTACTGGACAGCCCATATGCTGGCGCGATCTTGACGGCCCTGCGGCAGGAACCGGTATGAGCGAGTGGACCGTGCATGGATCGCGACCGATCTACTCCAGCCCCTGGGTCGGCCTCGATCTCGTGGAAGTGGAACCACCCGGCCGCCCCCGCTACGAACACCACCTGATCAAGCTGGCGCCCGTCGCGGCCGTGGTGCTCCTCTCCCCCGCCGACGAGGTACTGCTGATGTGGCGGCACCGTTTCGCCACATCGACGTGGAACTGGGAGATCCCGAGCGGCATCGTCGAGCCGGGTGAGGACTTGGCAGTCGCCGGCGCCCGTGAGGTCCTCGAAGAGACCGGCTATCGGGTGGCCCCGGACACCCTCGCCCCTCTCGCCTACATTCAGCCTGTCGGCGGCATGTCGGACGCAGAGCACCATGTCTTCCTCGCGCGCGACGCCGTGCGGGTGGCCGAGCCCGTCGACACCCACGAGGCGGATCGCATCGAGTGGCATCCGCTCTCAGCCGTGCAGGGAATGATCGACGCCCGGCAGATCGTGGCCGGTGTGGCGGTGACCGGGCTGCTCCAGGTGCTTGCCCGTCGCTGACTCAGGCCGGGTGCCCCGCCCAACCGCCGACACAGGCACCGCGTCCCTACGATCACTCGTCCAGCTCGATGACGAAATCCACCACGGTCGTATCGGCCCGCCGCACGATCGGGTGAGCCACCTCGACGATCCGGCCGGTGTCCGCGACGTGCCTGCGGGTGTAGCGGAGAACCGGAACTCCCGCGCCGATCCGAAGGGTTCCGGCCTCTCCCTCGGTCGGCATCGCCGCCGTGAAGGACTCCGTGATCCGGCTGACCGTGATACCGAGGGATGCCATCTGGGCCCTCGTCCCACCCGGCCAGGGCTCATTGATCGGGTCTGCCACGGGAGTGCCCGAGACATCCGCCCAGCGCACGTACGAGGTGGACATCTGGGTCGGCTGATCGCCGTCGAAGAACACGAAGTGCCGTGCGAGGAGGCGCTCTCCGGGCTCGCACTCAAAGAGGTTGGCCAGCTCGGCGCTCGCCTCCACGCGCTCGAACCGCTTGTCGAGCCGGTACTCCGACCACCCGATGCCCTGGTCACGGGTGTACGGCGTGGACGGTGCGCCCGGCACGGTCCGGTACCGGTCCGCCGCCATGCGGTGGACGGGAGGGCGGGGCCTCACGATGGTCCCCGCCCTGGCCCTGGTCTCGATCAGCCCCTCGTTGCGGAGCAGCCGTAGGGCGTTGCGGATCGTCGTGTCGGAGACCCGATAGGACTCACTGAGCTCGGGCAGCGTCGGAAGCTTGTCGCCCTGCCGGAACTCGCCGGAAGAAATGCGGCGTCGCAGGTCAGCGGCGATCCGCAGGTACTCGGGCTGGGCCACGCCACACCACCGTTTCGAAGATCGCGTCAATTCTGTGCACACATACTCTCCCGTTCCGCTTGACCGGCGCCAACTCCGCCGACAATCTGTGTACAGAAAGCGAGTATCCGTACACAGATAAAACGGAAGCCGGAAGGACAGTCATGCCCGAATCGGGCCATACCTGGCGCGTGCTCTTCAAGGGGCATCCCGGCGAGGCAGGCCACGTGCGCCATTGGGTCCGTGGGCGGCTGAGCCACAACGACGCCGAACTGATCGCCAACGAGCTGTTCGTAGCGATCCTGGTCGGCCTCACCGGTCGAAGCCCCGACGCCGTCGAGATGACCATCTCGACCGCCGGGAGCAGGGCTCGCATCAGCGCCACCGGCTTCCTGCCGCTGCCCGTGCCCGCCATGTGCGGGCCGGGCGCCCTCATCATCAGCCGGCTGGGCCACTCGTCGGGCGTCTCCCAAGACGGCCAGTGCTTATGGGCTCAGCTCCGCCCGGAGGTGACAACGTGACCAAGAACTGCACGGAAGACAGCCCCGCGAGGCTCTCCCCCTACTCCAAGACGCTCCCTCGCACACCGGCGAGCGCGGCCGTCGCACGTCAGCTCGTACGAACCGCTCTCGCCGCGTGGGGAATTGACGACCTGACCGATGACGCCACCCTGATCGTCACCGAACTGACGAGCAACTCCATCGACCACGGCCACCTGGAACAGGTGCGGGTCATCGTCTCCCGGCCGAGACCCGGCTGCGTCCGTATCGGGGTCATGGACCGGTCGAAGGCCATCCCCTTGATGCGCTCCAACCCCGACGAGAACGCTGTGCGGGGGCGAGGTCTGGTGCTGGTCGACGCGCTCAGCGAGCGCTGGGGGACCGAGCTGTACCGCTGGGGCAAGCAGGTCTGGGCGGAGTTGAGCAGTGAGGTGCGCCGGTGAAGGACGGCAAGCCCTGGGTGGGCGACCAGGTGCACGATGAGGAAACCGGGCGGGACGCGATCGTCACCGACGTCCAGGGCAACACCGTCTACGTTCTTCGCTCCGTACACGGACCTGACCTGTGGAAACGGAGGAATGGGCGCGGGCTGACAGTCGTGGTGCCCCGTGAGGAACAGGACGGGGCACCACAGGAGCCGGAGCCGGACGCCTCGGCAGGCCGAACCGCCTGACGAACACCCCCGTTCGCGCCCCGTACGACGCCCGAAGGCCGCGCCCCGTTCTTCCGTCGGGCGCGGCCTTCGTACGTACTGGGTGGGTGCGGTGGAACGACCTGCTGTCAGTCGCCCAGCGGGTGCATCCAGCCGTGGGTGTCCTCGGCGATGCCGCGCTGGATGTCCAGGAGGCGCTCGCGGAGCTTCAGGGTGATCTCGCCGGGGGTGCCGTCGCCCTGGATCCACTCGCCGCCGGCCGACTTGACCGTGCCGACGGGGGTGATCACGGCGGCGGTGCCGCAGGCGAAGACCTCCTTGAGGGTGCCGTTCGCGCTGTCCTCGCGCCACTGGTCGATGGAGACGCGGCCCTCCTCGGAGGTGTAGCCGAGGTCGCGGGCGACGGTGAGGAGGGAGTCACGGGTGACGCCGGCGAGCAGGGAGCCGGTGAGGGCGGGGGTGACGATGTGGTTCTCGTACACGAAGTAGAGGTTCATCCCGCCGAGCTCCTCGACCCACTTGTGCTCCACGGCGTCGAGGTACGCGACCTGGTCGCAGCCCTTGGCGGTGGCCTCGGCCTGGGCGAGCAGGGAGGCGGCGTAGTTGCCGCCGGTCTTGGCGTCGCCCATGCCGCCGGGGACGGCGCGGACGCGGTCCTCGGAGAGCCAGATGGAGACGGGCTTCACACCGCCGGCGAAGTAGGCGCCGGCCGGGGAGGCGATGACGAGGAAGAGGTACTCGTTGGCGGGCTTCACGCCCAGGCCGACCTCGGTGGCGATCATGAACGGGCGGAGGTAGAAGGACTCCTCGCCGCCGTGCGCCGGAACCCATGCCTTGTCCTGCTGGACCAGCACGTCACAGGCCTCGATGAAGGTCTCCACCGGCAGCTCGGGCATGCCGAGGCGGTGGGCGGAGCGCTGGAAGCGCTTGGCGTTGGCCTCGGGGCGGAAGGTGGCGACGGTGCCGTCGGGCTGCCGGTACGCCTTCAGTCCCTCGAAGATCTCCTGCGCGTAGTGCAGGACCATCGTCGCGGGGTCGAGGGAGAGCGGGGCGTACGGGACGAGCTGCCCGTCGTGCCAGCCCCGGCCTTCGGTCCACCGGATGGTGACCATGTGGTCGGTGAAGTGGCGGCCGAATCCGGGGGCGGCGAGGATCGCCTCGCGCTCCGCGTCGGACAGCGGGGACGAGGTGGGCTTGAGCTCGATCGTGGGCGTCGTCATGAGTGCGTGTCCTTCACGTATCTGTGTGTGAGGGACCGTGCTTCCGCCCGCTCCCACCCGCACGTGCGAACAAGCGCGGAGCGCGAGGATGTCCGAACATTGCCGCGAGCTGCGGCCCCACGTCCGATTATCGCTCGTGGAAGGCTGGGTACGAAATGACGTATTTCACGGTCCCTGGGTCGATGGGGGCACCCGGGGCCGCGCATGCGGAAGCCGCCGGGTGCGTGTGCGACCCGGCGGCTTCTTGGTGAGTCGTCGGGTCAGCCCGCTACCCGTACCGCGAGCGCGTCGCCGATCTCGTCGGTGGTGCGGGTGATCCCGTCACGCTCCGCGAGGTCGGCGGAGACGGCCGTCTCGATGCGCTCGGCCTCGGCGTCGTAGCCGAGGTGGCGCAGCAGGAGGGCGACGGAGAGGATCGTGGCCGTGGGGTCGGCCTTGCCCTGGCCGGCGATGTCGGGGGCCGAGCCGTGGACGGGCTCGAACATCGACGGGAAGGCGCCGGTCGGGTTGATGTTGCCGGAGGCGGCCAGGCCGATGCCACCGGTGACGGCGGCGGCGAGGTCGGTGAGGATGTCGCCGAAGAGGTTGTCGGTGACGATGACGTCGAAGCGCTCCGGCTGCGTGACGAAGAAGATCGTCGCGGCGTCGACGTGCAGGTAGTCGGTGGTGACCTGGGGGTACTCGGCCGCGACCTTGTCGAAGGTGTTCTTCCACAGGTGCCCGGCGTAGACGAGGACGTTGTTCTTGTGGACCAGCGTCAGCTTCTTGCGGGGGCGGGCGGCGGCGCGGTCGAAGGCGTCGCGGATCACGCGCTCGACACCGTACGCGGTGTTGACGCTGACCTCGGTGGCGACCTCGGCGGGGGTGCCGGTGCGCAGCGAGCCGCCGTTGCCGGTGTACGGACCCTCGGTGCCCTCGCGGACGACGACGAAGTCGATGTCGGGGCGGCCGGCCAGCGGGGTCGCGGTGTTCGGGAAGAGCTTCGACGGCCGCAGGTTGATGAAGTGGTCGAAGGCGAAGCGCAGCTTCAGCAGGAGCCCGCGCTCCAGCACGCCGGACGGGACCGAGGGGTCACCGATCGCGCCGAGCAGGATGGCGTCGTGGCCCTTGAGGGAGTCGAGCTCCGCGTCGGGGAGGGTTTCACCCGTGCGGTGCCAGCGCTGGGCGCCAAGGTCGTACTCCTTGGTCTCCAGCTTCACATCCTGCGGGAGGACGGCGTTGAGGACCTTCAGGCCCTGGGCAACGACTTCCTGGCCGATTCCGTCACCGGGGATCACTGCGAGATTGATGCTGCGAGACATGACGGCACCTTAGCCTTGCGTCCCACCCCATGACACCGGCCGTCCACTATACGGACACATGGTGAGCTGTACGCGTGCCGTTCACCTCGTGGACGGGATCGGGTCACTCCGGAAGTAGATGTTCTGGCCATGGACATCCCTCGCTTCGGAATCCCCGAGAAGCTCGCCGCCCGCATGAGCATGGCGGAGCAGCACGAGTACCTCCGCACCAAGCTGACGCGCCGCGGCGTGCTGCGTACGAGCGTGGCGACCGCCGCCGTCGCCGGTGCGGGCATGGGCACCGGCCTCCTCACGGCCTCCCCCGCCGCGGCCAACTCCTCCAAGAGCTCCCCGACGGTGCTCACCTCGCGCTCCACCACGCAGGTGGACGGCTCGCTGGTGGCACCGTTCGGCCGCCACCTCGCGTACGGCGCCGACCCGAAGACGCAGATGAGCGTCTCGTGGCAGGTCCCGTTCGCCGTGAAGCGCCCGTACATCCGCATCGGTCTCAAGCCGTGGTCGCTGAGCCGCCGCATCGACGCCGAGGTGCGCCACCTCACCACGCCGACGCTGAACAACGGCGCGATCGCCGCCGCCGAGCAGTTTTACGTGCACGCGAGCCTGGAGCGCCTGCAGCCCGGCACGACGTACTACTACGGCGTCGGCCACGACGGCTTCGACCCGGCCGACACCCGCAACCTGGGCACGCTCGGTACGTTCACCACCGCGCCCTCGCGCGCCGAGAACTTCACCTTCACGGCCTTCGGCGACCAGGGCGTCAGCTACCACGCCCTCGGCAACGACCAGCTGCTGCTCGGTCAGAACCCGGCCTTCCACCTGCACGCGGGCGACATCTGCTACGCCGACCCGTCGGGTTCCGGCCAGGACAGCGACGTCTACGACGCGCGCACCTGGGACCAGTTCCTCGCCCAGACGGAGACAGTCGCGAAGACGGTGCCGTGGATGGTGACGACCGGCAACCACGACATGGAGGCCTGGTACACCCCCGACGGTTACGGCGGCCAGAACGCCCGCTGGACGCTGCCGGACAACGGCCCCGACCCGGTCGGCCAGCCGGGCGCGTACTCCTTCGTCCACGGCAACGTGGCCGTCGTCGCCCTGGACGCCAACGACGTCTCGAACGAGATCCCGGCGAACCTCGGCATCAGCGGCGGCAAGCAGACGAAGTGGCTGGACCGCCGTCTCGGCGAGCTGCGCGCCCGCAAGGACGTCGACTTCATCGTGGTCTTCTTCCACCACTGCGCCTTCTCGACCACCAACGCGCACGCCTCCGAGGGCGGGGTCCGCGAGGCGTGGGTGCCGCTGTTCGAGAAGCACCAGGTGGACCTGGTCATCAACGGCCACAACCACGTGTACGAGCGCACCGACGCCCTGAAGAAGAACGCGGTCTCCCGCAAGGTGCCGATCGGCGAGCGCACGGACCCGACCCGCGACGGCATCGTGTACGTCACGGCCGGCGGCGCGGGCAAGTCGCTCTACAACTTCCCCGCCCCCGACACGTACGAGGGCCACGTCCACGACCAGGAGAGCGTGGACACGTACTACGTGGCCAAGGGCGGCGTCCACGCGGCCGAGACCGTGGAGTGGTCCCGCGTCCGGTACACCGGCTACTCGTTCCTCGCGGTCGAGGTCTCGGTCGGTCAGCACCCGAAGATGAAGGTCACCGCCCTCGCCGAGTCGGGTGCGCGGATCGACCACTTCGAGGTCAGCCGCGGCTGATCCGCCGCGGACCGCCATGGGCCCGGGGGCTCTCGCCCGTCTTCCGTACGCCGGAAGACGGCGGGCGCCCCCGGGCCCGGCTGGGTTCAGTGGCCGGTGGCCCCGCCGTTGTCGCGGCGGTCCAGGGCGCGCTGGAGGGCCGCGGCGGCGTTCTTGCGCTCGGCTTCGGTGGGGCGGGGGGTGTGACGGACGCGACGGCGGACGGTGGTCTCGGCCATGGGGGAACGCCTCCTGAAAATCACGGGTGACACGGACATCACGGGTCGTACACGTCACGGGTCGTACGGATCACGGGTCGTACGGCTCACAGGTCGTACGGCTCACGGGTGGTACGGCTCACGGGTGGTACGGCTCACGGGCTCCAGGGCTCACGGACCATGCCGGTCGCGCGGAATCGCGCGGGCCGGGGCCGTGCTCCAGGGGTACGGCGGCGGGCGACGCACTGCCGCCGGGTACGGCGGAACCGGGTGGGAAAGCCGGAAGGTACGGGAGCGGGCGCCGCAGGGATGGCCTGCATCGGGCGAACCCGCTCACCACCAGTCGCTGGTAGAAGCGAATCGTTCGGCTCCTACAACGCTAGGACACCTGGGCCGCTCTGTCCCCACAATTACTCGGACTTCCTACTATCTGAGACGGCCCGGTCCGCGTCGACAGCCCGCAACTCCGGCACGGGCGCCCACCGCGAACGGGGTCGTGCCTGCTCAGGGGCGGTGAGACAGCCGGCCGAGCGGGTTGGGCGGCCCGGGCCGGGCGAGGTGACGGCCATGCGATCGGGCAGGTCTTCGCGTGACATGTCCGGCATGATCGCCACGCCCGGCCTCCGGGCGGCCGGGGAAAACGGACCGGGCCGGTGGGACGGGCGCGACCGTGCGCCCGTCCCACCGGCCCGGAGACCTGGCGGGGTGCTGCTACTTCTTGACGTACTTCGCGAACTCCGGCACGACGTGGTCGATGGCGTAGGAGGTCGAGAGGATCGAGTCGGTGGCGAAGGCCTGGCTCAGACCGCCCTCGTCGAAGACCATCGCGTGGCCGTCGGCGACCGCGGGGATCTTCTTGTACAGGGCGTCGGAGGTGACCTGGGCCGGCTTGAGACCGATCGGCGCGGTGACGATCAGGTCGGCGTCGAACTGGTCGAGGTTCTCCTCGGAGACGCTGACCGAGAACGCGTCACCGGCCTGCTTCTCGATGACCGGGTTGTTCTTGAAGCCGAGCCGCTCGATGAAGTCGACACGGCCGGTGCCCGAGACGTACGCGCCCCAGCCGACCGAGGTCTTCGACGCGAGGGTGACCGTCTTGTCCTTGAACTCGGGGTGGGCCTTCGCCGCGGCGGCGAACTTGTCCTCGACGCCCTTGATCAGCTTGTCGCCCTCGGCCTTCTTGCCGAGAGCGGTGGAGACCATCTGGGTCTGCTTCTCCCAGGACAGCTTGTACTGGTCGCCGCCCTTCGGGACGCCGATGACCGGGGCGATCTTGCTGAGGGTGTCGTAGCGGGTCTGGTCACCGCTGGACTTGGTGTCGAGGATCAAGTCGGGCTTGAGGGCCGCGATCTTCTCGTACTCCGGCTCCATGGTGCCGATCTTCTCGGGGCTCTTGGTGTAGAGACCCTTGGCCCACGGGCCGACGCCGTCGCCGCCGAAGGCCAGCCAGTCGCTCTCGCCGACGGGCTGGACGCCGAGGGCGAGCGCGGTCTCCGCGTCGCCCCAGCCGAGTGCGACGACCCGCTTGGGCTGCTCCTTCACCGTGATGGAGCCGAACTTGGTGTCGACGGACACCGGGAAGGCGCCGGCAGCGGCGGAGGCGGTGGACGACGCGTCCTTGGCGGAGTCGCCGGAGTCGTCGGAGGAGCAGCCGGTCGCGCCGATCAGCACGGCGGCGAGCGGAAGCGCCAGCAGGCCGAGGGAGGCGCGGGAGCGGGTGGGGGTACCGGAACGACGGGCAAGAGGGTTCCGGAGACGCACGTTCTTCATGCCCATGAGGTTAGCCTAACCTTATTCACTTCTCGCACGGGGGTTCCATGAAGCGCGATTCGCTTCACCTCGGGGGGAGTTGACCCGCCGAGTCGCCCCACCCCCTGCGACGGAAGCCCGCCTCAGACGGCGGAGACGTCCTCGCGCGCCGCGTCCGGCACGTGGTGGCGGCCGATCGGCACGATCATCGGAGTGCCTGACGCGGGGTCGGGGACGACCGAGCAGCGCATTCCGAAGACCTCGGTGATCAGTTCCCCGGTCACGATCTCGGTGGGGCGGCCCTCGGCGACGATCCGGCCGTCCTTCATCGCGACCAGGTGGTCGGCGTACCGGCAGGCGAGGTTCAGGTCGTGCAGCACGGCGACCATGGTCACCCCGCGCTCCCGGTTGATGTCGGTGAGCAGATCGAGGACGTCCAGCTGGTGGCTGATGTCGAGATAGGTGGTCGGCTCGTCGAGCAGCAGGACGTCGGTGTGCTGGGCGATCGCCATGGCGATCCAGACGCGCTGGCGCTGGCCGCCGGAGAGTTCGTCGACCGGGCGCTCGGCGAGTTCCAGTACGTCGGTGGCGACGAGCGCCTCGGCGACCGCCGCGTCGTCCTCGGCGGTCCAGGAGCGCAGCCAGCCCTGGCGCGGGTAGCGGCCCCGGCCGACCAGGTCGGCGACGGTGATGCCCTCGGGGGCCACCGGGGTCTGCGGGAGGATGCCGAGGATGCCGGCGACCGCCTTGGTGGGCATCGACCGGATGTCCTTGCCGTCCAGCAGGACCGTGCCCGCCGAGGGGGCGAGCAGCCGGGCGAGGGAGCGCAGCAGGGTGGACTTGCCGCAGGCGTTGGGGCCCACGATCATCGTCACGCCGCCCGGCGGGATGTCGATGTCGAGGTCCTTGACGATGTCCCGGCTGCCGTATCCGAGGCGCAGTCCGCGCGCTCCCAGGCTGTGTTCCGCGCTCACGCGGCACTCCCCTCCATCTGGTCCTTGCGGGTCCTTGCCCGCCCTGTTCGCGCGGTCGGCCGCGGGCGGGTCATCCGCCCTGTCCCGAACGGTTGGCGCGGATCAGCAGCCACATCAGGTACGGGGCGCCGATCACGCTGGTGACGACGCCCACGGGGAGCTGCCCGGAGGCGCCCACCGGCAGGTCGACGAGGTCCAGCACGTGCTGTGCGGCGAAGTCGGCGACCAGCACCAGCAGCGCGCCGGTCAGCCCGGAGGCGACCAGCGAGGCGCCGCGTCCGGGGGCCAGCCGGCGGGCGACGGGCGCGGAGACGAAGGCGACGAACCCGACCGGCCCGGCGGCGGCGGTCGCCACCCCGGCCAGCGCGACGGCGCAGCAGAGCAGCTGGAGCCGGCCCCGCTCGGTGCGGGCGCCCAGTCCGGCGGCGGTGTCGTTGCCGAGCTGGAGTACGGGCAGCTGCCGGGCGGCCAGGAAGAGCAGCGGCAGCAGCACCACGAGCGCCCAGGCCAGCGGCTGGAACAGGTCCCAGGAGCGGCCGTTGAGGCTGCCGGTGAGCCAGAGCAGCGCCGACTGCGCCTCGGTGACCTCGGAGCGGGTCATCAGGTACGAGATCACGCTGGACAGCCCGGCGCCGATCCCGATGCCGACGAGGACGAGCCGGGCTCCGGTCACTCCGCGCCGCCAGGCGAGCGCGTAGATCAGCGCGGCGGTGAGGAGGGCGCCGGCCAGGGCGGACACGGAGAGCAGGACCCCGCTGACCGCGAAGAGCGAGGAGGCGAGCACCGCGGCGACGGAGGCGCCCGCGCTGATGCCGATGACGTCGGGGCTGGCCAGCGGGTTGCGCAGCAGGCTCTGGAAGACCGCTCCGGAGAGCCCGAAGGCGACCCCGACGAGGATCGCCATCAGGGCGCGGGGCATCCGCAGCTCGCCGACGATGAACCAGGTGGCGGCGTCGGCGCGCCCGGTGAGGGCGGCGAACACGTCGGAGAGCGGCACCGCCATGTCCCCGTACGCCAGCGAACCGCACAGGGCGGCGACGGTGGCGACGGCGAGGACCACGCAGACCAGGAGGTAGCGGGCACGGCCGTTGCGGCGCACCCGGACGACCTCGCGCACGGCGGAGGAGCCGGGTGCGGTGTCACGGAAGGGACGGAAGGGGGTGGCGGGGGCGGTCACAGTTCCACCAGCTTCCTGCGGCGCACCAGGATCACGAAGGGGATGCAGCCGATGACGGCGGTGACGATGCCGACCTGCACCTCGGCGGGGCGGGCGGCCAGGCGGCCGACGATGTCGGCGACGAGCAGCAGGATGGGAGCGAGGACCGCGCTGTAGGCGAGGACCCAGCGGTTGTCGGGGCCGGTGATGAGCCGGGCGGCGTGCGGGACGACCAGCCCGACGAACCCGATGGGCCCGGCGATCGCGGTGGCCGCGCCGCAGAGCAGGACCACGGCGAGGGCGGCGGCGGCGCGGGCCAGGCCCACCCGCTGGCCGAGGCCGCGGGCCACGTCGTCGCCGAGGGCGAGGGCGTTGAGCTGGGGGCCGAGGGCGAGGGCGAGGAGGGAGCCGGCCACGATGAACGGCAGTACCTGCCAGAGCGCGTCGGTCTCCCGGCCCGAGAGCGAGCCGACCTGCCAGAAGCGGAACTGGTCGAAGGTCTTGCTGTCGGTCAGCAGCACCGCGGTGGTGAGCGAGCCGAGGAAGGCGGTGGTCGCGGCTCCGGCGAGCGCCAGTTTGACCGGGGTGGCGCCCTCCCTGCCGATCGAGCCGACGCCGTAGACGAAGAGGGCGGCGAGCAGCGCGCCGCCGAAGCCGAACCAGAGGTACTGCCCGGGGGCGGTGAGGCCGAGGACGCCCATGGCGAGGACCACGGAGACGGACGCTCCGGCGTTGACGCCGAGCAGGCCCGGGTCGGCCAGAGGGTTGCGGGTGACGCCCTGCATGAGCGCTCCGGCGAGGCCGAGGGCGACTCCGGCGAGGATTCCCGCACAGGTGCGGGGGATGCGGACCGTCTGGACGATGACGTCGGTGCGCCGGGCGTCGTCGGGGCTGACCAGGCCGTGCCACACGTCGGCGAGGGGTACGTGCCCCGATCCGACGGCGAGGCTGACCGCGGCGATCAGCACGAGGACCACCAGCCCGGCCACGAGGCCGGCGGCGAGTGCGGGGCGTGAGCCCTTGCGGCGGACACCACCGGCCGGCGGTGCGGTGCGCGCCGTCGGCAGGGTGGCGGAGGCCGGGTTCACCGGGCACCTGTCGCGGTGGCCGGTATCGCGTCCGGCATCGTTCGCTCCTCAACGGCTCCGCGTAAAGCCGGCAGCCGGTTCCACGCAGGGGGAATGCCCGCCAGGAGATAACCCGAGGGCCTACAGTAAGGTGACCCTAACATCGTAAGGGTGTACGGAAAAAACCGGTCCGGGTCGTAATGACCCACGGGCCGACCGTCCGGATCCGGCCACCCAAGCGTGCCGGGGAGGGCGACCTCCGCCCGTGCGTACCGCCAGGTCACCTGCCAGGAAGTCGTCTTGAGCCTCACCGCAGCGCCCGAAGCCGTCCCGCCCGTCGCCGCCCCGCCCGCCGAAGCCGCCCCGCCGGCGGCGCTCGGCCGCGACGGCTGGGTCGAGCTCACCGCCCCCGGGGAACTGACCGAGCTCCTCGGTGCCCCGCACCCGATCGTCATCGAGAAGGTCCACGACCGGCTGACGGAGGAGGACCTGAGGCTCATCGGCCAGTCCCCGCTGTGCACGGTCGCCACCTCGGACGCGGCGGGGAACTGCGACGCCTCGCCGAAGGGCGGGGAGCCGGGCTTCACGCTCGTCCTGGACGAGCGCACCCTCGCGCTGCCGGACCTGCCGGGCAACCGCCGCTCCGACGGTTTCCGCAACATCCTGCAGAACCCGCACGTCGGCCTTCTCTACTTCATCCCCGGCGTGATGGACGTGCTCCGCGTCAACGGCCGGGCCCGGGTCCTGCGGGACGCACCGTTCTTCGACGAGCTGGCGGACGCGAAGGGCGCCCGGCCGAAGCTGGCGCTGCTGGTCGAGATCGACGAGATATTCCGGCACTGCCCCGCGTCCCTGCGCCGCTCCGGCGTCTGGCAGCCCGACACCTGGAGCGCGGCGCCCGAGCGGCGCGGCTGAGGCCACGGGAGCCGCACCCGTACCCGTACCCGTACCTCTGCCCCCCCGCCCGCTCGGGTCGGGGGGCGCGGTGCGTCCGGGCCCGTGCGCGTCCGGCCCCGTGCGGCGGTAGCAAGTCGGCCGGTGGACGCAGACCGGTGGACGCAGACCGCCCCCGTCCGGCAGGGGGGGTGCCGGACAGGGGCGGGGTTCTGGGCGGGGCGCCGGCCTGGTGATCGAGGCACGGGGGCGGCGCCCCGGGGGGCGTCAGCCCTGGTGGGGGTAGGTGTACTCGGTCGGCGGGACCAGCGTCTCCTTGATGGCGCGGGTCAGCGTCCAGCGCTGGAGGTTCTGCGGGGCGCCGGCCTTGTCGTTGGTGCCCGAGGCGCGGCCGCCACCGAAGGGCTGCTGGCCGACGACGGCACCGGTCGACTTGTCGTTGATGTAGAAGTTGCCCGCCGCGTAGCGGAGCTTCTCCATCGTGTGGGCCGCGGCGGCGCGGTCGTTGGCGATGACGGAACCGGTCAGGGCGTAGTCGGAGACCGACTCCATCTGCTCCAGCATCGCGTCGTAGTTGTCGTCCTCGTACACGTGCACGGCGAGGATCGGGCCGAAGTACTCGGTCGTGAAGACCTCGTTCTCCGGGTCGGTGCACTCGATGACGGTCGGGCGGACGAAGTAGCCGACCGAGTCGTCGTAGGTGCCGCCCGCGACGATCGTGCAGGTCGGGTCGGCGGCGGCGCGGTCGATGGCGGCCTTGTTCTTCGCGAAGGACCGCTCGTCGATGACGGCGCCGATGAAGTTCGACAGGTCGGTGACGTCGCCCATGGTGATGGCGTCGACCTCGGCCGCGAACTTCTCCTTGAAGCCGGAGTTCCAGATGGAGGCCGGGACGTACGCACGCGAGGACGCGGAGCACTTCTGGCCCTGGTACTCGAAGGAGCCGCGGGTCAGCGCGGTCTTCAGCACGGCCTGGTCGGCCGACGGGTGGGCGACGACGAAGTCCTTGCCACCGGTCTCGCCGACGAGCCGCGGGTAGGTGCGGTAGTTGGCGATGTTGGTGCCGACCGTCTTCCACAGGTGCTGGAAGGTGGGGGTCGAGCCGGTGAAGTGGATGCCGGCCAGGTCGCGGTGGTTCAGCGCGACCTCGGAGACGGCGATGCCGTCGCCGGTCACCAGGTTGATGACGCCCTTGGGCAGGCCGGCCTCTTCCAGGAGCTGCATCAGCAGCACGGCGGCGTGGGTCTGCGTCGGGGACGGCTTCCACACGACGACGTTGCCCATGAGCGCCGGGGCGGTCGGCAGGTTGCCCGCGATGGCGGTGAAGTTGAAGGGCGTGATCGCGTAGACGAAGCCCTCCAGCGGGCGGTGGTCCATGCGGTTCCACACGCCGGTGGAGTTGGCCGGCGGCTGCTCGGCGAGGATCTGGCGCGCGTAGTGCACGTTGAAGCGCCAGAAGTCGACGAGCTCGCAGGGGGTGTCGATCTCGGCCTGCTGGGCGGTCTTGCCCTGGCCGAGCATCGTGGAGGCGGCCATCGTCTCGCGCCACGGGCCGGAGAGCAGCTCGGCGGCGCGCAGGATGATCGCGGCGCGGTCGTCGAAGGCCATCGCGCGCCAGGCCGGGGCGGCGGCGAGCGCGGCGTCGATCGCGTCCTGGGCGTCCTGCTCGGTGGCGCCGGCGAAGGTACCGATGACGGCGCGGTGGTTGTGCGGCTGCACGACGTCGAAGCGCGCGCCACCGCCCATCCGCTTCTCGCCGCCGATGGTCATCGGGAGGTCGATCGGGTTCTCGCTGAGCTCCTTGAGCTTCGCCTCCAGGCGGGCGCGCTCGGGGGTACCCGGGGCGTAGGAGTGGACCGGCTCGTTGACCGGCGCGGGGACCTGGGTGACAGCATCCATGAGTGCCTTGTCTCCTTGGTTCGTCGGGGTGGGGGGTGGGAGCCGGACTCAGCCCTTGGTGAGGATGGAGCGCGCGAAGAAGAGGAGGTTGGCCGGCTTCTCCGCGAGGCGGCGCATGAAGTAGCCGTACCAGTCGGTGCCGTACGCGGTGTAGACACGCATGCGGTGACCCTCCGCGGCGAGGCGGACGTGCTCGTCGCTGCGGATGCCGTAGAGCATCTGGAACTCGTACTCGTCCAGCTTGCGGCCGGCCTGGCGGCCGAGTTCCTGGGCGATGGCGACGAGACGCGGGTCGTGCGACCCGATCATCGGGTAGCCGTCGCCCTCCATGAGGATCTTCATGATGCGGACGTACGCCTTGTCGATCTCGGCCTTGTCCTGGTACGCGACGGAGGCGGGCTCCTTGTACGCACCCTTCACGATACGCACGCGGCTGCCCGCGGCGGCGAGCCGGCGGGCGTCGTCCTCGGTGCGGAACAGGTACGCCTGGATCACGCAGCCGGTCTGCGGGAAGTCCTTCCGCAGCTCCTCGTGGATGGTGAACATCGAGTCGAGGGTGGTGTGGTCCTCGGCGTCCAGGGTGACCGTGGTGCCGATGGCGGCGGCGGCCTCGACGACCGGGCGGACGTTCGCGAGGGCCAGCTCGTGGCCGTTCTCCAGCGCCTGGCCGAACATCGAGAGCTTGACGGACATCTCGGCCTTGGTGCCGAGGCCGAGGTCCTTCAGGCGGCCGACCAGCTCCAGGTAGGCGTCGCGCGCGGCGGCGGCCTCGGCGGGCGTGGTGATGTCCTCGCCGACCACGTCGAGGGTGAGCTCCAGGCCCTTCCCGACGGATTCGCGGACGACGGGCAGGACGTGGTCGACGTTCTCACCGGCGATGAAGCGGTCGACGACCTGCTTGGTGCCCGGTGCGGCCGAGATGAACCGGCGCATCCGGTCGCTGCGCGACGCGGCGAGAATCACGGGACCCAGCACGGGGCACCTCCACGAAAGTACTGATGATCGGCTGCATGGACGGCTGTACGAGTGGCTGCGCACGGCTGTGCGCGTACGGACCGGGGGCGGGGCGAAAGCCGTCGAACCGGTCCGGACCATGACAGCACGGAGAACCACGGTGAAATCTATGGATTGCACCGAACGTGTGCCATCGACAGCTGTCACGCATCTGTGCTCGCCACCTCAGACATCTGTCTGAACGAATGCGAGAATGGCGGGATGAAAGGCGACTACCAGGAACTCGTCGACGAGATCTCCGGGCTGCTGAGCGCCCCCGCCACCCTGGAGAACCGCGACTTCGGCCTGATCGCCTTCGGTGTGCACGACAGTGACGACGACGCCGCCATGGACCCGGTCCGCACGCGGTCGATCCTGACCCGCCGCTCCACCCCGGCGGTCCGCGCCTGGTTCGAGGGGTTCGGCATCACCCGGGCGACCGGCCCGGTCCGCATTCCGGCGGGCCCGGAGGCGGGGGTCCACCTCAGCCGGATCTGCCTCCCGGTCCGCCACCGGGGCGTGGTGCTGGGGTACGTGTGGCTGCTGGACGCCGAACCGGGCCCGACCGACGAACGGCTGGGGGCGGCCATGGAGGTGGCGGACCGGATCGGGGCGCTCCTCGCCGACGAGGTCCGGGCGGGCGCGGACCTCTCGCGCGAGCTGGGCGCCGCCCTCACGGCGGGGCGCGGCTGGCAGCGGGACATGGCGCTGACCGCGCTCCGGGAGGCGCTGGGCGCGGACGCCGACGGGCTGCACGCGGTGGTCTGCGTCTCCCCGTGGACGGCGGAGGACACCCCGTCGGCCCGTACGGTCCCCTCGGCGGCCGCGCTCACCGTGGTCGCCGCACCCGGAGCGGACGCGCTCTGCCTGGCCGCGCTCGTACGGCTGCGCTCCCCGGACGCGCCGGGTCCGGCGAACACCGCCGCCGAGCGGCTCCGCGCCGAGGCGGGCGGGGCCGCGACCGCCGGGGTCGCCGTACCGCGCCGGGGTCTGGCCGAGCTGGCCGACGCCTGGCACGAGGCGGTGTCGGCGGCCCGCGCTGCGGCGGCCGAGCCCCGGTTCGGCCCGGTCGCCCCGTGGTCCGGCATCGGCCCGTACCGCCTGCTGACCGCGCTGCCCCGCACCCCCGCGGGACCCGACCCCTCGGTGGCCGCGCTGCTGGCCCCGGCCCACGCGGAGCTGGCCCGCACGGCGGAGACCTTCCTCGACCTCGCGGGCCAGGCGGGCCGGACGGCGGCCGAGCTGGGCATCCACCGTCAGACGCTGTACTACCGGCTCTCCCGGGTCCAGCAGCTCACCGGCCTCGACCTGGGCGACGGCGAGGACCGGCTGCTGCTGCACATGGCGCTGAAGGCGGCCCGGCTCTGAGGCGTTCCCCGGAGGGGCGGGGCGGTCACGCCCGGCGCATCCAGGCGGCCGTCGCCCAGGTGAGGGCGAGCGCGAGGGCCGCCCCGAGCGCGGTCATCTCGACCCGCTGGAGCGCGACGGGGAACGTGGCCCCGGCCCTGCCGCTGGAGAAGAGCAGGAGGACGGTGGGGGTCAGGAACACCGCGTAGAGGAAGTCGTCGGGGAGCATCGCGTAGGCGACGGTGAACACCGCGCACACGGCCGCCAGGGCCAGGCAGACGGCCGAGGGGGCGGCGGCCACGGCGGCGACGGCGACCAGCGCGCCCGCGCCGGTGCCCAGCGCGCGGTGGACGACCCGCTGACGCGTCGCGGCGGTGCCCGGAACCAGTACCAGGCAGAGCGTCAGCACGGCCCAGTTCCCTCGCGGCAGATCCAGGGCGCGGCCGGCGACGATGAGGACGGCGCAGCCCGCGGCCAGCTCGAAGGCGTTCCATGCGGCGTCCCGGACGGGGGCCGGGTCGGCGGGGACGCGCATCCGCGTCAGCCGGGCCGCGAGGATCACGATCGCGGCACCCAGCCAGGTCGCCGCCGCGATCGCCGCCGGGTTCCCGGGGGCCAGGGCCGCGTAGAGCACGAGGTTGGAGGGCAGCAGGGCGGCCGCTCCCACACTGCGCCGGTTGACCAGGCCCTGCGCCGCGCAGGCGACCACGACCGCGGCGACCAGCAGGGGCGTGTTCCCGCCGACGAGGGTGCCCACGGCGGCGGCGAGACCGGCGGACAGGCCGATCAGACACTGGTCCGTCAGGGGCAGGCGGCCGGCGGCGACGGTCATGAACGTCATGCCGAGGTAGACGGCCAGGGCGGTGCCACCGTCGAACAGCCACCACGCGGCGCCGACGAAAACGGCCGCGAGCAGCACGAGGGCGGCGGCCTTCGCCAGTAGCCCCGGTGGCGGCATCCGGAGCCCCCTGTGGACACCATTCATATAGATACGAAGTAGCGCTTTTCGTACCGCGCCGCATCACGGCAGCAGCCCTCGGGCCGTGTCCGACCACGCGCCCGCCCGACGGGAAGGGGCGGACACGGCCAAGCACCGACCGGGAGACACCATGCAGGCATCCATCTCCGTGACCGGTCCGGCGGATCCGTCGGACCTGGCGGATCTCTACCGGGATCTGCACGCACACCCGGAACTGGCCTTCCAGGAGACCCGCACCGCCAGGATCGTCGCCGGACGGCTGCGTGCCCTGGGCTGTGAGACCTTCACGGGCATCGGCGGTACGGGGGTCGTCGGCGTCCTGCGCAACGGGGAGGGGCCCACCGCGCTGCTGCGCGCGGACATGGACGCGCTGCCGGTGCGGGAGCAGACGGGCCTGCCGTACGCGAGCACCGCTCACGGCGCCGGCCCCGACGGCGACAGCGTGCCGCTCATGCACGCCTGTGGTCACGACATGCACGTCGCCTGTCTGCTGGGGGCCGCGGCGTCCCTGGCCGGCGACCGCTCGGGCTGGCAGGGCACCGCCCTGCTGGTCTTCCAGCCCGCCGAGGAGACCGGCCGCGGGGCGCAGGCGATGATCGACGACGGCCTCTTCGAGCGGTTCGGCCGTCCGGTCGTCGTCCTGGGCCAGCACGTGTCGCCGCTGCCGGCCGGGGTCATCGGCCTGCGTCCGGGACCGGCGTTCGCCGCCTCCGACTCGCTCTCCGTCGTCCTGCACGGCCGGGGCGGCCACGGGTCACGGCCCGAGACGACCGTCGACCCGGTCGTCATGGCCGCCGCGACCGTCCTGCGGCTCCAGGGCATCGTCTCCCGCGAGGTGGCCGCCTCCTCCACCGCGGTGGTGACCGTCGGAGCCCTCCACGCGGGCAGCCGCGGCAACATCATCGCCGACCGGGCCGAGCTCTCCTTGAGCGTGCGGACCTTCGACCAGCCCGTCCGCGACCGCGTTCTGGCCGCTGTCGACCGCGTCGTGCGGGCGGAGGCCGCCGCTTCGGGTGCTCCCACCGACCCGGACATCACCGTGACCGAGTCCTTCCCCG
Source organism: Streptomyces sp. NPDC001493 (assembly GCF_053597235.1). Taxonomy (NCBI): domain Bacteria; kingdom Bacillati; phylum Actinomycetota; class Actinomycetes; order Kitasatosporales; family Streptomycetaceae; genus Streptomyces; species Streptomyces sp. NPDC001493. The sequence continues at coordinate 65,525 of NZ_JBSFHV010000008.1, read as the reverse complement.
CCGTCGTCAACGATCCCGACGCGTGCGCCTTCACGGAGCAGGCCCTCACCGCCGCCCTCGGCCTCGTGGTCGACCCCGGCCCCGTCACCGGCAGCGAGGACGTCGGCGTCCTGGCCCAGGCCGCCGGTGCCCCCTGCGTGTACTGGCTCCTCGGCGGTGCCGACCCCGCCGCCTTCACCGACGCGAAGGACCTGGCCGCGATCGAGGCGGTCGTCCTCGGCCTGCCCAACAACCACTCACCGCACTACGCACCGGTCGTCGAACCCACCCTGACCGCGGGCGTCAAAGCGCTCACCGCCGCGGCCCGTGCCTGGATGCCCGCGCCTTCCTGACCGCCGGCCGCCCGCGCCTTCCGTCCCCGGACCGCCGATCAGCCGTTGCCCCGGTCCGCCTCGCCCCGCTCCACCTCGACGACGGGCTCCCCGCTGACCAGCGCGACCATCACCAGGGGAGCGTCCCCGTCGCTGTGGCCGACGCTCACGCCCACCCACCGCTCGCGGCCGGGCAGCGGCCCCCAGACGCTGAGGTCGCCGTAGCAGTCCTGGCCGACCAGGGCCGCGTGGAGGGCGGGCAGGGGCAGCCCGGCCTGCCGGCGGAACAGCGCGGGGTGCATCGCCACCCGGCTGTGCGGCCCCCACCGGACGTCCAACTCCGCTACGAGCGCTTCGAGTTGCCGCCGGGCAGCATCCTCCGCGTCGGTCCAGTCGCTCCCGTACACGCCGGTGAGGTCGTCGCTCTCCCAGAGCGGGACAATCCGGAAGCCCGCCCCGGCGGTCGCCCGCCACTCCCCCGTCACCGGGTCGCCCTCGCCGAGGGTGGGCCCCGCGGCCGGTACGGGCCCCGCCGCCAGCGCCGTCACCTCGGCCACGGCCCGCCCGGTGTCGAAGGGCTCCCCGGCGCGGACGCTCACAGCACCGCCCGGTCCAGCGGGCGGGGCAGCGGCCGGAGCGCCCCGGCCGCGCTCAGCGCCTCGTACGCGGCGACCACCTCGTCCGTACCGCCGAGGGCGAGCAGGAGACCCCCGCCGGGCAGCTCCTCCCGGTCCTTCTCGATCCCGTCCGGGACCAGGGCGGCCCGCACGGGAGAGAGGTAGGCGTACCGGCCCACGACCGGGTCGCCGACCGTGTAACCGGCCTCGTCCTCCAGGGTGTCGAGGAGGTCGTCGTCGCTGACGTCCCCGAAGTCCGGCTGCCAGGCGCCCGCGAGGGCGGCGAGCAGTTCGCCCTCGGGCACCTCGGCGCCGTCCGGTGCGTCGACGGCCGCCACCACGGACTGGAGCAGGAACTCCGGCGCACCGCCCGCGAGTCCGCTGATCTCTACCCGAACTCCGTTGGCCGGGGCCGCGATCAGCCGCAGGCCGGTGCCGACCCGGTCGGACCAGTCGTCGGCGGTGCGCGCCTCCCGCAGCACCTCGGCCAGCGGTTCCCGCCCCGGGGCGAGCGGGGCGTCGTCGGCGCCGGACGCCCGGACGCGCCGCCACGCCCAGCCGGGCCCGGCCGCCGCTCCCCCGAGCACCGCGGCCACCTGCTGGAGCGTCAACTCCCAGCGCTCGGCGAGCTCTTCGACGGTTTCCACCCGTGGGCCCCAGAAGCCCCGCACCACACGCCGCATCCGCTTCCTCCACAGCCGGTTCCCGAGGCGTCGCCCCGTGCCCCGACGCCGCTCGCGTCAGCAGGCTAGCGCCTGGGACGGGTGGGCGCGGTCCGGCCGCTCACCGAGCCTCCGGACCGCCGGGGCGTCGAGGAGGCCCTGCGCGCCGCGCGACCTCGGGCGATCAGGCACGCAACAGGTCCAGGACACGGCCCAGTTGCTCGGTGAAATCGCGCTGGAAGTCTGGATCCTCCGCGCCACTGCCGAAAATGCGGTGCACCGTTCCCGGCATCAGGTGCGGCGCCATGACGAGCGCATGGGACAGCAGCATGATCATGGCCGGACTGACAGCATCGTTCAGTTCGCCCTCGGCCTGACGGCGTTCGATGTCAGCGAGGTCCTCCGCCATCGGCTCGGTCGCCTCGGGGCGCCCCGTCAACTCCGACCACGCCTCCAGGCGCACACCGCGCGGATCCGAGAAGTTGCTGCGAAGGTAGCCGAGGACAAGCTCGCCGTAGGGCAGTGCGGGGTCCTGCAACTCGGCCTCGCTCTGCCGCCACTGGCGGCCCAGCTCCTCGTGGATTCCACTCTTGCCGCCGAAGTAGTAGTTGATCAGCTGCTTGTTGACGCCCGCACGGTCGGCGATCTCCTGCACCCGGGCCCCGGCATACCCCTTTTCCGCGAAGACGTCCTTCGCGGCCTCCAGGAGTCGGGCCCGGGAGGCTTCGGCCGCTGCGGCTGTTCCGTCGGCGGCCCGGCGCCGTGCAGGAGGATTCATGGGCGCAAGGATATCTCCGCAGGCCAGCACGTCAACCATCCGGATGATTGACAAATTCATCCAGATGGTTGATTTTGGGTTCAGCTTCACGAAGAGGAGAGAACCTTGATCCTGATCACCGGGGCGACCGGCACCGTCGGCCGCCCCCTCGTGGCGGAGCTCGCCGCCGGCGGCCATGCCGTCCGCGCCCTCACCCGCTCCCCAGGCTCCGCCCGCTTCCCGGAAGGCGTCGAACCCTGCGACAGCGCACGCCCCGATCTGGACGGTGTCACGGCGGTGTTCGTGAACCCGGCGGCCCTGTGGACGAACGAACGGTCCCTGCTCGACGCCGTGGAAGCGGCGGGGGTGAGGCGGGTGGTCACGCTGTCCTCCTCGTCCGTGCTCACAGGAGACAGCCATCACGCCGTGGCGGAACGCCACCGGGAGCTGGAAACCGCCGCCGAGTCGATCGCCCCCGAGTTCGTCCATCTGCGTCCCGACGCTTTCGCCGCCAACGCCCGGCAGTGGATCGGACAGATCGAGGCCGGTGACACGATCGTGGGCCCCTACGCCCGGGCCGTCACCGCCCCCGTCCACGAGGACGACATCGCCTCGATCGCCGCACGTGCTCTGACGGGGCTAGTCCCGTCCGGTGAGGCTCCGGTCCTGACCGGGCCCCAGGCGCTGACCTTCGCGGAGCAGGTACGCGTCCTCGGCTCAGTCCTCGACCGCCCCCTGCGCTACGAGGAGATTCCGCACGGGGCCGCCCGGGACGCGATGCTCTCCACTCGCTGGATGACCGAGGAGATCGCCGACTCCTTGCTCGGCTACTTCGCGTCGTGCGTGACGACCCCGACACCCGTGTCCCCTGACCTGGAGCGCATCCTCGGCCGCCGCGGTCGGTCGTTCGAGGAGTGGGCGACGGACCACGCGGCAGACTTCCGTCAGACCGTGTCCGGTGATTCCTGAAGCGTGTCGCGGAAGTCCCGCTTTCCGGGCGGACGGCGCTCCTTTCGCGACGCGCTTCAGTCGAACGCCCCCGGCTTCCGTGCGCTGTCGATCGGCTTCTGGGCGGTGTGCACCACCTTGATCGGCAGTCCCTCCTCGCGGAAGGCGGCGCGGGCGGCCTTGGCCACGTCCGGGTCGGAGAAGTGCCATTCGACCGCGCGCCCTCCGGACGCCTCCACCTGGGCGCGGGCCTCCGCGATGAACTTCTCCTTGCCGGACGAGGTGAGAGCCGTCTTCCCCGGCTTGGCGAGGTAGCTGGTGTAGCCGTTCTTGGCCTCCAGGAAGGTCTGGCGGCTGGAGTCCCAGCCGTCGTACTCGACCGCCGGCCTGCCCTCCTTGGGGCTGGGCACGACGTACTCCCGGCCCCGGACCGTGCCGGTGACCTGCTCCTGGTAGCGGAGCCAGGACTCGTTGGTCCAGTTGGGCTGGGGGTTGCGGTCGCGGCTCGCCCAGTAGCCGTCGCCGAGGTCGGCGGAGCCCAGCTCGGGGTCGTTCAGGTCCTTCGCCCAGGGCGCCGGTTCGTAGTTGCGCGGGTCCGAGGTGTCGCCGTGGCGGGGCTCCGGGTACTGCTTCAGGTCCTCGGCCGCCTTGCGGGCGCGCTCGGGCTCCTCCAGCCGCTTCTTCTCCAGTGCGGCGGCGCGGGCGTCGGCACGGGCCTTCTCCGCCGCCTCCTTGGCGGCCGTGTCGCAGCCGCCGTCCGCGAGGACGATCCGGCCGCCGGAGCCCGCCGCGAGGATGCCGGTGCCCGAGCCGGCGACCCCGCCTGCCCCCGGGTTCCCGCCTCCCCCGGAGTCCCCGTCTCCCCCGACGCGTACGAGCGGCGGTCCGGAGGCGATGACGCAGCCGGTCTTGCGCGCCGCGTCCTCCGCCTTGTCCGCGGCCTCGTCGGCCTCCCTGGCCGCCTTGCTCAGCGCGTCGAGGTCGCCCGCCTCGGCCGCTTTGGCCGCCCGCCGGGCCGCCGCGCCGGCGTCCCCGGCCGCCTCGGCCACCTCTTCGGCGGCCTTGCCGATCTTGCCGAGTTCGCCGACCTTTCCGGCGACCTTGCCGACGTCGTACCCCGGGATGAAGAGCGAGCCGACGTTCCACAGCACGTCGGTGACGGCCCGCGTCTTCTCCCCGTTGTTCCACCGGTCGCGCACCTCGTCGCCGACGAACACGGTGTCGCCGACGCTGACGACGGTGTTGACCGAGGCCTTGCCCCAGTCGAAGACCGCGCCCAGGTAGTCCCCGTCGCCCCACTTGCCCGAGGCGTCCTTGGAGTCCTGCGTCCACTGGTGGCCCAGCTGCTTGCCGTAGTCGGCGATGCCGGACCAGGTCTCCGGCTTGACGAGGCTGACGATGCCGGTGACGTCACCCCACACGCCGTCGACCGCGACGCCCTTGACCACCTGGGTGGTCTGGTCCCAGGCGCAGCCGAAGAATCCCCAGCCGCCGCAGTCCTTGTCGTCCTTGCCGTCGGAGTCGGATCCCGGGGCGGGATCGGAGTCGGTGGCCGTGACCGGGGTGTCGTAGGCGGCCTCCGGCTCCTCGCTCGTCTCGGGGTACGTGTCGGTGCTGCCGGACGTCCCGCCGGAAGTGCCGCCGGCCGTCCCGCCGGTGGAACCTCCCGACGTGGAGCCCCCGGTCGACGAACCCCCGGTGGTCGTGGTGCCGCCCGTCGTCGTGGTGCCGCCGTCCGAGCCGGTGCCGCCGGTGGTGGTCGAGGAGCCTTCGCCGGTGGAGCCCGTACCGCCGCTCCCGTCCGTACCGGCGCTCCCGTCCGTACCGGCGCTTCCGCCCGTACTGCTGCCCGCCTCCACCGAGCCGCTGCCGGAGACGGGGCAGGAGGAGCCGGTGAGGGAGCAGATCGCGGACTGGAGGCCCCCGGTGATCCGGCCGCCCAGGCCGGTGGCCGTGAGCGCCCCGATGAGCGCGACGACGATGAGGACCAGGCCCAGGTACTCCAGCGCGGTCTGGCCCCGGTCGCGGCGCCAGGTGATCAGGTGCGGGAAGGAGAACTCCGGCTTCTCCGCGCGCCGACCGGGCGGCAGCAGGAACCACTCCCGGCTCCGCCGCCGGAAGAGCAGGATCAGGACGGTGACGGGGACGAGGAGTTGGGTGACACCGTGCGGCGAACCGTCGGCGAGGTTCGCGAGGCCCCCGGCCGCCAGCCAGAGCTGGAGAGCGGTCAGCGCCCACCGGAGGCCGTTGCCGCCCTCGTGGAGCCGGCGCGAGAGCCACCAGGCCAGCACCCCGGGCAGGGCCGCCCAGACCGCGACGCCGAGGAGTTCGCCGCCCACCGCGTCCACCGCGAACGCCGAGCCGAACAGGCCGAGCGCACCCACCGCGGTCGCGGCGGCCAGCACCAGGAGGAGGATCTGCGCCAGCACGAGGGCGCGCGGCATCGGCTGTCTGCCACCGGGCGCCGGAGCGGCCCCTCCGCCAACGGATATCCCACCGACTGCCGACATGCTGACCCCAACCCCCGGTGCCCGTACGCGACACGACTGCCGCACACGCTAGGGCGGGGCGGCGACGGAGTCGTGGGCCCCAGGACCCAACTCCGGGCCCATATCGGACTATTCAACCGACGGGCCAGTACGGGAGCGGGCGGCAGGCAGTACCGGAGCAGGCGACGGGCGGTACGGCAGCGGCCGACTTGGCAGTACGGGAGCAGGGAGCAGCCGGGGCGGTACGGGAGCGGCTGCGGCGACGACAAAGCACCCGGGGCCCGGACGTCCGTGGTGGACGTACGGGCCCCGGGTGCGAAGGTCACACGGTGCGGGAAGCTGCTCAGGCGACGAGGTTCACCGAGCGGGCCGTGGCGGCCCCGATCTCCTCGGAGATCTCGTTCAGCACCGGCTGCGGGACGGTGTCGTCGACGGTGAGGACGACGAGCGCCTCGCCGCCCACGTCCGCGCGCGAGACCTGCATGCCCGCGATGTTCAGGCCGGCCTCGCCGAGGATGCGGCCGACGGTGCCGACGACACCGGGACGGTCCTGGTAGCGCAGGACGACCATGTGGTCGGCGAGCGCCAGGTCGACGTCGTACTCACCGATGGCGACGATCTTCTGGAGGTGCTTGGGGCCGGCCAGCGTGCCGGAGACCGAGACCTCCTCGCCGCCCGAGAGGGTGCCGCGCACGGTGACGACGTTGCGGTGCTCGGCCGACTCGGAGCTGGTGGTGAGGCGGACCTCGACACCGCGCTCCTGCGCGAAGAGCGGGGCGTTGACGTAGCTGACGGTCTCGTCGACGACGTCCTCGAACACGCCCTTGAGCGCGGAGAGTTCGAGCACCTTCACGTCGTGCTGGGTGATCTCGCCGTAGACCTCGACGTCGAGCCGGGCCGCGACCTCGCCCGCGAGGGCGGTGAAGATGCGGCCGAGCTTCTCGGCGAGCGGCAGGCCCGGGCGCACGTCCTGCGCGATGACGCCGCCCTGGACGTTGACCGCGTCCGGCACCAGCTCGCCGGCGAGCGCGAGGCGCACCGACTTGGCGACGGCGATGCCCGCCTTCTCCTGGGCCTCGTCCGTGGAGGCGCCGAGGTGCGGGGTGCAGACGACCTGGTCGAACTGGAAGAGCGGGGAGTCCGTGCAGGGCTCCTTGGCGTACACGTCGAGGCCGGCTCCGGCGACGCGGCCCTCCTTGAGGGCGGAGGCGAGCGCCTCCTCGTCCACGATGCCGCCGCGGGCCGCGTTGACGATGCGCACCGAGGGCTTCACCTTGTGCAGGGCCTCGTCGCCGATGAGACCGACGGTCTCGGGCGTCTTGGGCAGGTGCACGGTGATGAAGTCGGAGACCTCCAGCAGCTCGTCCAGGCTGAGGAGCTTGACGCCCATCTGCGCGGCGCGGGCCGGCTGCACGTAGGGGTCGTACGCGACGATCTTCATGCCGAAGGCGGACATGCGCTGGGCGACCAGCACGCCGATGCGGCCGAGGCCGACGACGCCGAGGGTCTTCTCGCTGAGCTCGACACCCGTGTACTTGGAGCGCTTCCACTCGCCGTTCTTCAGGGCGGTGTTGGCCTGCGGGATGTGGCGGGCGGTCGCGACCAGCAGACCGCAGGCGAGCTCGGCGGCGGTGACGATGTTGGAGGTCGGCGCGTTGACGACCATCACGCCGGCCTTGGTGGCGGCGGAGACGTCGACGTTGTCCAGACCGACACCCGCACGGGCCACGACCCGGAGCTTCTTCGCCGCGGCGATGGCCTCGGCGTCGACCTTCGTGGCGGAACGCACCAGGATCGCGTCGACATCGGCGATGGCCGGGAGCAGTTCGGCGCGGTCGGCGCCGTTGCAGTGCCGGATCTCGAAATCCGGTCCCAGGGCGTCGACCGTGGCGGGCGACAGCTCTTCGGCGATGAGTACGACAGGTTTCGAGCTCACGTGTGTCCTCACAAATCCAGTGCGGACGGCCGTCCCGACGGCCGCAGGCGGTGGAGGCTAGCCGCGTGGAAGACGCACGACACTGTGGGCCTGACGCGTATATGTGTTGAGCAGTGTAGTCATGCGCCGGGGCAATGAGTGCTCCCCGGTGGAAGGATCACCCTGACGAGAATGGACGGCCTGTACATACGTACGACCGCGACCTCTCGGCGGGACCCTTCCGGTCTGCGTTCGATCGTTCATCCGTCGCGCCCGTGGCGCCCCGCAGTGACACGCGGCCGGGCGAAGCACCGCCGGGCGGGCCCCGAAGAGCCCGCCCAGCGGTCGGAGGCTTACGCCTCCTCGTCGTTCACCCAGCTCATGAGCTTGCGGAGTTCCTTGCCCGTGGTCTCCAGCAGGTGGTCGCTGTCGGCCTTCTTGTACTCGTTGTACTTGGGCAGACCGTTGTGGTACTCGGCCATCCAGTTCTTGGCGAAGGTGCCGTCCTGGATCTCGGCGAGGACCTTCTTCATCTCGGCCTTGGTGGCGTCCGTGATGATGCGCGGGCCGGTGATGTAGTCGCCCCACTCGGCGGTCTCCGAGATGGACCAGCGCATCTTCTCCAGGCCGCCCTCGTACATGAGGTCGACGATGAGCTTCAGCTCGTGGAGGCACTCGAAGTACGCGATCTCCGGCTGGTAACCAGCCTCGGTCAGGGTCTCGAAACCGGCCTTGACCAGGGCGGCGGTGCCACCACAGAGGACGGCCTGCTCGCCGAAGAGGTCGGTCTCGGTCTCCTCGGTGAAGGTCGTCTTGATGACGCCGGCGCGGGTGCCGCCGATGCCCTTGGCGTAGGACAGCGCCAGCTCCAGGCCCTTGCCCGACGGGTCCTGCTCGACGGCCACGATGCACGGAACGCCGCGGCCCTCTTCGTACTGGCGGCGGACCAGGTGACCCGGGCCCTTGGGGGCGACCATGCAGACATCGACGTTGGCCGGCGGCTTGATGAAGTCGAAGCGGATGTTCAGGCCGTGCCCGAAGAACAGCGCGTCGCCGTCCTTGAGGTTGTCCTTGATGGACTCCTCGTAGACCTGGGCCTGGATCGGGTCCGGCACGAGGATCATGATGACGTCGGCCTCGGCCGCGGCCTCGGCCGGGGTGACCACGCGCAGACCCTGCTCCTCGGCCTTGGCCTTGGACTTGGAGCCCTCGTGCAGACCGACGCGGACGTCGACGCCGGAGTCGCGCAGCGACAGCGCGTGGGCGTGGCCCTGGCTGCCGTAGCCGATGACCGCGACCTTGCGGCCCTGGATGATGGACAGGTCTGCGTCGGCGTCGTAGAACAGCTCGGCCACTGGTGTTTCTCCTTGTGTGCAGGTGTTGCGTCCCACCGTACGGCGGGGGGCGCCGTGTACGTTCTCCGGTCTCGCCATCCGAGCGGCGAGACGGGGGCGGAGGGCCCGGGCTGTGCGCCGCGGGCCCCCCGAGGGGTCATGCGGTGCGGTCGAGAGCGCGCAGGGATCGGTCGGTGATCGAGCGCGCGCCGCGCCCTATGGCGATGGTGCCGGACTGGACGAGCTCCTTGATGCCGTACTGCTCCAGCATCTTGAGCATCGCGCTCAGCTTCTCGGCGCCTCCGGTCGCCTCGATCGTGACCGCCTCCGGGGAGACGTCCACGGTCTTGGCGCGGAACAGCTGGACGATCTCGACGATCTGCGAGCGGGTTTCGTTGTCCGCACGGACCTTCACCAGGACGAGCTCGCGCTGGATCGCAGCGCCGGGCTCCAGTTCGACGATCTTCAGGACGTTGACCAGCTTGTTGAGCTGCTTGGTCACCTGCTCCAGGGGCAGGTCCTCGACATTCACCACGATGGTGATGCGGGAGATGTCGGGGTGTTCGGTGGTCCCGACGGCGAGCGAGTCGATGTTGAACCCGCGTCGGGAAAACAGGGCGGTGATCCGGGCGAGGACACCGGGCTTGTTCTCGACCAGGACGGAGAGCGTGTGCTTGGTGGACATGGAGTCGGTCTCTCTCTGTCTCTCAGTCGTCTTCGTTGTCGCCGAAGTCGGGGCGGACGCCGCGGGCGGCCATGACCTCGTCGTTGGAGGTGCCGGCGGCGACCATCGGCCACACCATGGCGTCCTCGTGGACGATGAAGTCGACCACGACCGGGCGGTCGTTGATGGCGTTGGCCTCTTCGATGACCTTGTCCAGGTCGGCGGGGTCCTCGCAGCGGATGGCGTAGCAGCCCATCGCCTCGGACAGCTTGACGAAGTCCGGCACGCGGGTGCCCCGCTGCGGGACGCCGTCGGTGTCGGCTCCGCCGCTCAGCACGGTGTTGGAGTACCGCTGGTTGTAGAAGAGGGTCTGCCACTGGCGGACCATCCCGAGGACGCCGTTGTTGATGATGGCGACCTTGATCGGGATGTTGTTCAGGGCGCAGGTGGTGAGTTCCTGGTTGGTCATCTGGAAGCAGCCGTCGCCGTCGATGGCCCAGACGGGAGCGTCCGGGCGGCCGACCTTGGCGCCCATGGCGGCCGGGACCGCGTACCCCATCGTCCCGGCGCCGCCGCTGTTGAGCCAGGTGGCGGGCTTCTCGTACTGGATGAAGTGCGAGGCCCACATCTGGTGCTGGCCGACGCCCGCGGCGAAGATCGTTCCCTCGGGGGCCAGTTCACCGATGCGCTGGATGACCTGCTGCGGGGAGAGGCTGCCGTCCTCGGGCAGGTCGTAGCCGAGGGGGTAGGTCTCGCGCCAGCGGTTGAGGTCCTTCCACCAGGCGCTGTAGTCGCCGGTGTTGCCCTCGGTGTGCTCGGCCTGGACCGCCTGGACCAGGTCGGCGATGACCTCGCGGGCGTCGCCCACGATCGGCACGTCGGCGAGGCGGTTCTTGCCGATCTCGGCCGGGTCGATGTCGGCGTGGACGATCTTGGCGTACGGGGCGAAGCTGTCCAGCTTGCCGGTGACGCGGTCGTCGAAGCGGGCGCCGAGGGCGACGATCAGGTCGGCCTTCTGCAGCGCCGTGACGGCGGTGACGGAACCGTGCATGCCGGGCATGCCCACGTGCAGCGGGTGGCTGTCGGGGAAGGAGCCCAGCGCCATCAGGGTGGTGGTGACCGGGGCTCCGGTGAGCTCGGCGAGGACCTTCAGCTCGGCCGTGGCACCGGCCTTCATCACGCCGCCGCCGACGTACAGCACCGGGCGCTTGGCCTGGGTGATGAGCTTGGCGGCCTCGCGGATCTGCTTGGCGTGGGGCTTGGTGACCGGGCGGTAGCCCGGGAGGTCCTGGGTGGGCGGCCAGCTGAAGGTGGTCTGCGCCTGGAGGGCGTCCTTGGCGATGTCGACGAGGACGGGGCCCGGACGGCCGGTGGAGGCGATGTGGAAGGCCTCGGCGATGGTGTGCGGGATGTCGTCCGCGTTGGTCACCAGGAAGTTGTGCTTGGTGATCGGCATGGTGATGCCGCAGATGTCGGCTTCCTGGAAGGCGTCCGTGCCGATGGAGGCCGTGACGACCTGACCGGTGATCGCGACGATCGGCACGGAGTCCATGTGCGCGTCGGCGATCGGGGTCACCAGGTTGGTGGCGCCGGGGCCGGAAGTGGCCATGCAGACGCCCACCTTGCCGGTGGCCAGCGCGTAGCCGGAGGCCGCGTGACCCGCGCCCTGCTCGTGCCGGACCAGGACGTGGCGCACCCGGGTGGAGTCCATCAGCGGGTCGTAGGCGGGGAGAATGCAGCCGCCGGGAAGGCCGAATACCGTGTCGGCGCCGACTTCTTCGAGAGAACGGATGAGGGACTGCGCGCCCGTGACGTGCTCAACGATGGCGGACGGCTGTCCGCCGGTACGGGACCGCGACTGGGGGTGGTGGGCCCCGGTGGCCTGCTCGGTCATCGGCATTCTCTTCTCGAGGCTGAGGGTTTTGCGGGGTTTTGGGGAGTGCCAGTGCAACAAAAAACCCCTCGTGCCGTGAGGCAAGCGAGGGGAGCGCGCCGGTGCGGTAAGCGGAGTGTCGTGTGACCCCGCTTCAGCCGACGCGCTTTCCAAGTACGAGAATTCGGGTGCGCATGGCATTGACCCTCTCTCCGGCACGCCGACCGTGTCAAGCGGGTGGGACGGACGTCTCATCATGTGAGCCGCCCAACCGGGGCGGCGAACCCCCGGCGAGTACGGGCTGAGCTGCCGGTACTCCGGGTACGGGGAATTGTCCGCGGCGCAGCGCGTGGCGCAGCCGGTACTCGTCCAGCGGCCCCGAGAAGGCCATCCCCTGGCCGTGGGTGCACCCCATGGCCCGCAGTGCGAGCACCTGCTCCGGGACGTCGACGCCGTCCGCCACGGACTGCATCCCCAGGTCGCAGGCGATCCGCAGCAGCCCGCTGGTGATCTTGTGCAGCCGGGCCGACTCGACCACGCCCTCGACGAGGCCCCGGTCGAGTTTGAGTACGTCGATGGGGAGGCGGCGCAGCGCGTTGATGGCGGCGTATCCGCTGCCGAAGCCGTCGAGCGCGATGCGGACACCGAGGCGGCGCAGGGCCACCAGGCGGCGTTCGAGTTCGTCGAAGGAGATCCTCGGGTCGCTGTCGCCCACTTCGATCATCAGGGCGCCGGAGGGCAGGCCGTGGCGGGTCAGCAGTGCCTCGACGGAGCCGAAGGGCAGGGCGTTGTCCAGCAGGCGCCCGGCGGAGAGCCGGACGGAGACGGAGACCGGGTACCCGGCCCGGGTGCGCTCGGCGGCCTGCTGGACGGCTTCCTCCAGCAGCCAGCGGCCGAGCTCGGCGGTGCGGTCGCCGTCGTCGGCGACGCGCAGGAACTCGGCGGGGGTGAAGAGGATGCCCTGGGCGGACCGCCAGCGGGCCTGCGCGGCGACCGCGGCGACGGTGCCGGAGGCGAGGTGCACCACGGGCTGGTGGAGCAGGGCGAACTCGCCGTCGCGCAGGGCGGTGCGCAGCCGGGCCGCGAGTTCGGAGCGGCGCACGACGTCGGCCTGCATCTGCGGGGCGTACAGCTCGACCCGGTCCTTGCCGGCGGCCTTGGCGCGGTACATCGCGAGGTCGGCGTTGCGCATGAGGTCGGTGGGGGTGATCCCGGGCTCGGCGAAGGCGACGCCGATGGAGGCCGCCACCCGCACCTCGCCGGTGCCGATGAGGTACGGCTGGGAGAGGGTGAGGCGCAGCCGGTCCGCGATCTCGTGGACCTGGTACTCCCGGGCGGCCTGGTCGCGGGTGCCGTCGCCGACGATCAGCGCGGCGAACTCGTCGCCGCCGAGCCTGGCCGCGGTGTCGGCGGCGCGGACGGAGTCGGCGAGCCGCTGGGCGGCCTGGACGAGGAGTTCGTCGCCGGCCTGGTGCCCGATGGTGTCGTTGACGGCCTTGAAGCCGTCGAGGTCGATGAAGAGCACGGCGGTGCCGACGTCTCCGGCCCGGCGTCCGCCGAGCGCCTGGCGCACCCGCGAGGTGAAGAGCGCCCGGTTGGGCAGGTCGGTGAGCGGGTCGTGTTCGGCGTTGTGCTGCAACTGTGCCTGGAGGCGGACGCGTTCGGTGACGTCGCGGCTGTTGAGCAGGAGGCCGCCGTGGTGGCGGTTGACGGTGGACTCGACGTTGAGCCAGTCCCCGGAGCCCGACCGGAAGCGGCACTCGATCCGGGTAGTGGGTTCCTCGGCGGGCGGGGCGGCGAGGAAGCGCCGCACCTGGTGGACGACTCTGCCGCGGTCGTCGGGGTGGATGATCGAGATGAGTTCGGTTTCGAGCAGGTCTTCCGCCGGGCAGCCGTACACTCCGGCCGCCGCCGGACTGACGTAGCGGAGTTTGCCGTTGGGGTCGGCGATCATGATGACGTCGCTGGAGCCCTGGACCAGGGAGCGGAAGTGGTTCTCCTGCTGGGCGAGTTCCTGGGTGAGGGTGAGGTTGTCCAGGAGCATGATCGCCTGGCGCAGCACGAGGGCCAGGACGACGGCGCAGCCGGTGACGACCACCACCCCGTCGACCCGGCGGCCCTCGACGACGTTGTACAGGATGCCGAGGGTGCAGACGGCGGCGGCGAGGTAGGGCGTGAGGGCGGCCAGTGATCCGGCGATCGGGCGGCTGGTGGTGCGCCCGGTCCGGCCGGGGCGTTCGGCGTACGCGGGGTGCCCGGGCGGTGCGGTCGTGTGGCGTACGCCCCAGGGCGCGTAGGCGAGCAGCAGTGAGCCGGCGAACCAGCCCGCGTCCAGGAGCTGGCCCGAGTGGTAGGTCGAGCGGAGCAGCGGGGAGGTGAACAGGGCGTCGCTGACGACGGTCAGGGCGAGTCCGGCGATGGCGGTGTTGACCGCCGAGCGGTTGGCGTTGTTCCGCCGGAAGTGCAGGGCCAGGACCATGGAGACGAGCACGATGTCGAGCAGCGGATAGGCCAGCGACAGTGCGGCGCGGGCGACGCTCTCCCCCTCGCCGACGACGTCGGTGGTGTGCGCGAGGGCGAGGCTCCAGGAGAGGGTGAGCAGCGATCCGCCGATGAGCCAGGCGTCCAGCACCAGGCAGACCCAGCCGGCCCGGGTGACGGGGCGCTTGGCGAGCACCAGGAGTCCGACGATCGCCGGCGGGGCGAAGCAGAGGAAGAAGAAGTCGGCGGCGGAGAGCGGCGGTACGTGCCCGTCGAGGACGACTTCGTACCAGCCCCAGACGGCGTTGCCGCAGGCGGCCATCGCGGAGGAGAACGAGAAGAGCAGCCAGGCGGCCCGGGAGGGCCGGCCGGCCGCGCCCGCGTACAGGAAGCAGGAGACGGAGGCGATGAGGGCCGCCAGGCTGAGGCCGAAGTCGCCCATGAAGAGCGCCAGTCGGGTCGAGCCCCAGCCGACAGCGGCACCGACCGCGTAGCCCGCGCAGACGACCGCGAGCAGGACCTGGGGCAGCACCCTCGCGCGGGCGGACACGGCCGGCCGGCGGGAGAGCGGGGCGTCCAGGGCACTCACCGGACCGACCCCCGGTCGGTGGCGGTCCGCCGCTCCGCCGCGCGAACCGCCGTCGCACTCCGGCCCGCAGACACACGGCGGAGCACCGGTCGCGACGGCGGACGACTGCGGCGCAGCGCTCGCGTCGAGGACCACTGTCGCCGGTTCCGCGTCCGTCCGTCCCGTTTTTGGCCGCACATCGCCCACTGCCCCCTCGCGTCCAGCTGCCCGCCCCGCCGCCGTCCTGCCACGGCGCAGCCCCCGCCTCTGGACGATACACCAGACTCGTCACGCAGGGCCATACTTCCTCTACTCTCCATGACGACCTGGGGTGTTGTGCGTACGGGGCGTGGTATCGCCGCTCCGGAGCGCCGTCAGCCGGTGGTGTGCACGACGTTGTGCACAGGCTCCCCCGCGGCGAACCGGGTCAGTTGACCGGCGATCAGCCGCTTGGCGCGCGGCAGGAACGCGGAGGTGCTGCCTCCCACGTGCGGACTGATGAGGACGTGGGGAGCATGCCAGAGCGGGTGGCCCGCGGGCAGCGGTTCCGGGTCGGTGACGTCGAGTGCGGCCCGCAGCCGGCCCGACTCCAGTTCGGCCAGCAGTGCCTTGGTGTCCACGACGGGGCCCCGGGCCACGTTCACCAGCAGGGCGCCGTCCGGCATCGCCGCCAGGAAGGCGGCGTCGACCAGCCCTCGCGTGGACGGGTTCAGCGGGGTCGAGAGGATCACGACGTCCGCCTGCGGCAGCAGCGCGGGCAGTTGGTCGAGCGCGTGCACGGGCCCGCGCGCGGTGGTCCGGGCGGTGCGCGCGACACGCGCGATCCGCGCGCACTCGAAGGGCGCGAGCCGGTCCTCGATGGCCGAGCCGATGGAGCCGTACCCCACGATGAGCACCGACTTGTCGGCGAGCGACGGGTAGAAGCCCGACCGCCACTCCTCGGCGTCCTGGCCGCGCACGAACCCGGGTATGCCGCGCAGCGAGGCGAGGACCAGCGCGAGGGTGAGCTCGGCGGTGGACGCCTCGTGCACGCCCTTGGCGTTGCAGAGGCGCACGCCGGCGGGAAGCCCCGCGAGGGCGGGTTCCACGTGGTCGGTGCCGGCCGAGAGAGTCTGGACGACCTGCACGGCGCGCATCTCGGGGATCGGGCGGACGGACGTCTGCTGGCTCTTCGCGTACGGCACCACGTAGAAGGCGCACTGCGCCGGGTCGGCCGGGAACTCGGCTCCGCCGTCCCAGAAGTGGTAGGTGAGGCCCTCGGGGAGCCCCCGTATCTCGTCCGCGGGAAGCGGCAGCCACACGTCGGTGCGGGTCGTGGAAGTCATGCACCCGAGGCTATGCGAGGCGGTGGACGTCGTGCCGCGGAGGTTGTGCGGGGCCGGTGGACGCCATGTTCCTGAGGTTGCGCGGGGCCGGTGGACGCCAAGCTCCTGAGGTTGTGCGGGGCCGGTGGACGCCATGTTCCCGGGGTTGGAGGCGGCCCGTCGGGGCGCGCCGGTGAGGCGTCGGGGCGTCTTCGCGCGAAGCTGTCTTCCTGGCCGCGTGACGCAACGTGCTGATCCACTCCCTATCGTGGGACGAGCACGGGGCGGGCCCTGGGCGGTGCCGGACACGGCCGAGGGAGGGTTCGGGGAGTTGGAGCGCAGGACGATCGGTGGGGCGGCGCTCGCCGTGGGCGCGGTGGGGCTGGGCTGTATGCCGATGAGTTGGGGCTACAGCGCGTCACAGCGGCTCGGCGAACGCTCGGTGCGTACGGTGCACGCGGCTCTCGACGCGGGGGTCCGGCTGCTCGACACGGCGGACATGTACGGCCCGTTCACCAATGAGCTGTTGGTCGGGCGGGCGTTGAAGGGCCGCCGCGAGGACGCGTTCATCTCCACCAAGTGCGGGCTGCTGGTGGGGGATCAGCACATCGTGGCCAACGGCCGTGCCGGGTACGTGCGCAGGGCCTGCGACGCCTCGTTGAGGCGGTTGCAGACCGATGTGATCGACCTGTACCAGCTGCACCGCGCCGACCCGGAGGTGCCGGTGGAGGAGACCTGGGGCGCGATGGCGGAGCTGGTGACCGCCGGCAAGGTACGCGCGCTCGGGCTGTGCGCCGTGGGGGCGCGGGTGCCGCGCCGGTCCCGGGCGGGGCTGTACGACGCGACGATCCGGCAGCTGGAGCGGGTGCAGCAGGTCTTCCCGGTCAGCGCGGTCGAGGCCGAGCTGTCGGTCTGGTCGCCGGAGGCGTTGGTCTCCCTGCTCCCCTGGTGCACCGCGCGGGGGGTGGGGCTGCTGGCCGCGATGCCGCTGGGCAGCGGCTATCTCACGGGCACCCTGAAGCCGGGGCAGGGCTTCGAACCGGACGATCCCCGGGCCCGGCACCCCCGGTTCACCGCGGAGATGATGGCCGCCAACCAGCCGGTGGTGGCGGGGCTGCGCCGGGTCGCGCAGCGGCACGGGGCGACGCCCGCGCAGGTGGCGCTGGCGTGGGTGCTGCGGCAGGGCCCGCACGTGGTGCCGGTGCCGGGCGCCAAGCGGGAGGAGTGGGCGGTGGAGAACGCCGGGGCCGCCGCGCTGGCGCTCACCGACCGAGATCTGGCCGAGATCGCCGCGCTCCCGCCGGCCCTCGGCTCGTGGGACTGACGGCGACGGGGTCGGCTCTCGGGACCGACGGCGCGGCGCGGTTCGCACCCCGGCGGCGCGGGCGGAGCACGACCGGTTCGGCGTGACGCCGGACTACCCCGCACCGGTACGGGCACCATGGGCGGTGGGCGGTCCGCGGACGGGCGGCCCGGGAGCGGACGACGGGGCCCGGCGGGCCCGGAGAAGGATCGGTTCTGTGCGCGGTGCGGTGTTCGGATCACTCGGTGCGGTATTCCGACCGGTCGGTGAGGTATTCGGATCGGTCGGTTCGGTGTTCGGTCCGGTCGTGGCGGGGTTCGGATCGGTACGGGCCCGGGGCGCACGCGGCCCGGCGGCGGTGGCCCTCCTCTCGGCGGCGGCACTGGCGTTGACCGCCGGCTGCTCCTCGTCCTCGGGTGACCCGGGAGGTTCCGGGGCCTCCGGCACGACGGGCGCCACCACGGCCGCCTCACCGTCGGCCTCCCCCTCCCCCACGGTCTCGCTGCCGCCCGCCGAGGGCTCGGCGAAGGTCGTCTCCACCCTCACCACCGGCCTGGCCTCGCCCTGGGGGCTCGCGGTGCTGCCCGGCGGCGACCTGCTCGTCTCCTCGCGGGACGAGGGCACGGTGACCCGCGTCGACGCGAAGACCGGCGGCAAGACCCTGCTGGGCTCCGTCCCCGGGGTGTCGCCCGCCGGTGAGGGCGGGCTGCTGGGGCTCGCCGTCTCCGCGACGTACGGCGCCGACCACCAGGTGTACGCGTACTTCACCACCGAGTCCGACAATCGCATCGCCCGCATGGTGTACGACGAACGGCGGCCCGCCGGGGAGCAGTTGGGGGCGCCCGACACCATCCTGCGCGGCATCCCGAAGGGCGCGGTCCACAACGGCGGCCGGATCGCCTTCGGCCCGGACCGGATGCTGTACGCGGGCACCGGCGAGACCGGCGACGACGGGCTGGCCCAGGACGAGGACTCGCTGGCGGGCAAGATCCTGCGGATGACCCCGGACGGGGAGCCGGTGCACGGCAATCCGGAGGCGGACTCGGTCGTCTACTCCCCCGGTCACCGCAATGTGCAGGGGCTCGCGTGGGACGGCGAGAAGCGGCTCTGGGCCTCGGAGTTCGGCCAGGACACCTGGGACGAGCTGAACCTCATCGAGCCGGGCGGCAACTACGGCTGGCCCGAGGTGGAGGGGATCACGCCGAAGGGGACGGGCGGCGACTTCATCGACCCGGTCGCGCGGTGGAAGACGGCGGAGGCGTCGCCGAGCGGCATCGCGTACGCGAAGGGCTCGATCTGGATGGCGGGGCTGCGCGGGGAGCGGCTCTGGCGGATTCCGCTGAGCGGCTCGGCGAAGGAGCCCCTGGCGAAGCCGCAGGCGTTCCTGGAGGGGGCGTACGGCAGGCTGCGGACGGTGGCCGCGGCGGGCGGCGACAAGCTGTGGGTGGTGACCGGCAACACCGACGGGCGCGGCGACCCGAAGCCGGGCGACGACCGGATCCTGCTGGTGGAGGTCGAGTAGTGACCGGCCCTCCGGGGAGGGCCGGCCGCCACCCGTCCGCGGGCTCGGTCAGGTGCTCGGCAGTCCGACGATCAGGTCGAAGAACATGGCGATCGAGAGGACCAGCCCGATCGCGCCCAGCACCACGCCGCCGAGGGCGACGGAGCGGATCCAGGACGGCTGCGGGTGCGCGGAGGGCGTGCCGAAGGCGGGCCGCACCAGCACGAAGACGCCGACGAGCACGGCGAGGATCGCGAAGATGCCGTTGACGAGGGCGGTGGTGTGCCAGGAGTCGCCGTAGATCTCGGAGATCTGCTGGGCAGCGGTGCCGCCGTTGGAGGTCTTGATCTGGCCGATCAGGGTCTCGCGCTCGGAGGCGACCTTGCCGGTCCAGCCGCCGACCAGGCCGACCACGCCGAGGGCGGTCGAGACGACGGCCCCGGCTCCGGCGCCGATGCCCCGGGAGGCCGCGTCGTCGTCGAGGTCCTCGTCTTCGAGGCTCTCGTCCAGGTCCTCGAACTCCCCGAACGCGTCGGACTTGGTGAGGGCGTCCGACGGCCCGTTCTTCTCCCCGGTGGCCGGGGAGCCGCCCTCGGCCACACCGGCGGCGGCTTCGGACGTGGGCGGCTGCTCCTCGCGGTCGTCTTCGGCGGCAGGGGCGGTGGAGGTCTTGGCGGTGGAGGTGTTCATGCGCCGCACGCTAGGGGTCCTGTATGAGAACCCTCTTAACGTCACGGTCCGCCGACGACCGTGACCGGCGGCTCAGGCCCGTCCGGCCCGCCATTCCGGGGCGAGGACCGACCAGATCTCGGTGTCGTGGCGCACACCGTGATACGCGTAACTCTCCCGCATCACCCCGTCGCGGGTCATGCCGAGCCGGCGGGCCACGTCGATGGACGGGGTGTTCCCGGCGGAGGCGTGCCACTCGATCCGGTGCATCGACCGGACGTCGACGGCCCAGTCGATGAGTACGCGCACGGCCCGGGTGACCAGGCCGCGTCCAGTGGCGCCCGGTTCCAGCCAGCAGCCCACCTCACAGTTGCCCTCTTCCGCGTCGAAGATCCGGAAGAGCACCCCGCCGACGAGGGTGCCGTCCAGCCGGATGCCGTAGAGCCGTCCGGTGTCGGCGGCCTGCTTGTCCGCGTACCGCTGGATCAGGGCGCGGGCGGAGGGCAGGTCGGTGGCGAAGCTCGCGAAGGGGATCCAGGGGTCGAGGGCCGGACGGGCCCGGTCCATGTGGGCGAGGAACTCCTCGGCCTGCCAGGCCTCCAGCGGGAAGAGCTCGGCCCCGTCCTCACCCAGGCTCACCTTGAACATGCGGCTCCTTCGTCATCGGTACGCACGCCGCGACCATCGGCGCGCACGCCGGACATACTCGCACAAACGTCCGCTCAGCCTTCGTCCGCGGGAGTCTCGGGCACCGCGTACCCGGGCACCGAGGGCCACCGGACCGTCAGCACGACCGACTCCTCCTCCGCGAACCAGGAGTGGTCGACGCCGTGGCCCCAGACGACGTAGTCGCCCTGGCGCGAGAGCACCACGTCCCGGCCGGGCAGCTCCACCCGGAACCGGCCGCTGATGAGGACCAGCAGCGCGGTGCGCTCCTCGCCGCGCACCCACTGGGCCCGTTCGTCGCCGCGCGGGTGGACGCCCCACTTGATCTCGACGTCCTCGCTGTGGCGGGGGTCCGCGGCGTCCTTGAAGTGCCCGAGGATCCATCCCCGGTCCAGCGCCGCGTCCGCGCCGGCGTTGCCCACGTACACGTTCTCGTTCATGTGAAAGAAGGCTAATCCGAGCGCACGACGCCCCTCACCTTCACACCCCGATCAGCTCCAGCGCCCCCCAGAGCGCGACCGTCGAGACGGCGAGCGTGGCGGGGACGGTCAACAGGCCGAGCCGGGTGAAGTGGCCGAGGTCGGGCGGGGAGTCGTGGGCGTGCAGGATGCGGCGCCACAGCAGGGTGGCCAGCGAGCCGACGTACGTCAGGTTCGGGCCGAGGTTGACCCCGATCAGCGCGGCGAGCAGCGGGCCCGGTCCGGCCGCCGCGACGACCGGCAGCAGGGCGAGGATCGCCGGGAGGTTGTTGATCAGGTTGGCCAGCACGGCGGCGACGGCCGCGACGGCGAGGAGCGCGGTCAGCGAGGAGCCGTCGGGGAGCACCTTGCCGATGCCGGTGCCGAGCCCGTGGTCCACGACGGCCTTGACCACGACGCCGAGGGCGAGCACGAAGAGGCAGAACGGCAGGTTCGCCGAGTGCAGCAGCCGCAGCGGTGTGGTCCGGCGCTGCCCCAGCGCGCGTACCCCGAGCACCAGGGCGCCGGCCAGGGCCGCCCAGAGGGGTTCGGCGCCCGCGAAGGAGGTGACGACGAACCCCACCAGGGTCAGCACCAGCACCACCAGGGTGAAGACGGGCACCTCGGTGCGTTCGGCCTCCGGGTCCGGCGCGTGGGCGCCGGCCGCGAGGTCCTCGGCGAAGACCCGGCGGAAGACCACGTACTCGACGGCGATGGCGGCCAGCCAGGGCAGCGTCATCAGCGCGGCGAACCGGGTGAAGGAGAGTCCGCTCGCGGTGAAGGCGAGGAGGTTGGTGAGGTTGGAGACGGGCAGCAGCAGGGACGCCGAGTTCGCCAGGTGCGCGCAGGCGTAGACGTACGGGCGTGGGCGGGCGCCCACCCGGGCGGCGGTGGCGAAGACGACGGGGGTCAGCAGCACGACCGTGGCGTCCAGCGAGAGCACGGCGGTGATGACGGAGGCCACCACGAACACCCCGCCGAGCAGCGGCCCGGTGCGGCCCCCGCAGAGCCGGGCGACCAGATCACCGGCAGCCGTGAAGAGCCCTTCGTCGGCGCAGAGCTGGGCGAGGACGAGGATCGCGGCGAGGAAGCCGACGACCGGCAGCAGGTCCTCGGTCTGCTGGCGCGCCTCGGAGAGCGGTACGGCCCCGATCGCCACCACCAGCAGGGCGGCGGGGACGGCGAGGACGGCCTCGGGCAGCCCCCGGGGGCGCACGACGGCGAACGCCAGGACCGCGAGGAGGACGGCGACGGAGACGGTCGCGGCGAGCACGGTGTTCAGCGGACCCTCCGGGGCCGACGGGCCCGCCGACGGGGGCGGGCACGGAAAGGTGGGGACAGCAGCGAAGGGGCGGCGCACCCGAAAACGCCGGATGCGTCGCCCCTTCGTACGAACGAAGCCGCGTGCGGGGAGGGGGTCAGCCCTCGACGCCGAGCTTCTCCAGGATCAGCTCGCGGACCCGGGCGGCGTCGGCCTGACCGCGGGTGGCCTTCATGACCGCGCCGACGAGCGCGCCCGCCGCCGCGACCTTGCCGGCCCGGATCTTGTCCGCGATGCCCGCGTTGGCGGCGATCGCCTCGTCCACGGCCGTGGACAGCGCGCCCTCGTCCGAGACGACCTTGAGACCGCGCTTCTCGACGACGGCGTCCGGGTCGCCCTCGCCCGCGAGGACACCCTCGATGACCTGGCGGGCCAGCTTGTCGTTGAGGTCGCCCGAGGCGACGAGCTCGGTCACCCGGGCGACCTGCGCCGGGGTGATGGGCAGCTCGTCGAGGCCGCGGCCGGTCTCGTTGGCGTTGCGGGCCAGCTCGCCCATCCACCACTTGCGGGCCTGGTCGGACGGGGCGCCCGCCTCGGTGGTGGCGACGATCAGGTCGACGGCACCGGCGTTGAGGATCGACTGCATGTCGAACTCGGAGACGCCCCACTCCTCGCGGAGCCGGTTGCGGCGCACGCGCGGCAGCTCGGGGAGGCCCTTGCGGAGCTCCTCGACCCACTCGCGGGCCGGGGCGACCGGCACCAGGTCCGGCTCGGGGAAGTAGCGGTAGTCCTCGGCGTTGTCCTTGATGCGGCCGGCCGTGGTGGAGCCGTCCTCCTCGTGGAAGTGCCGGGTCTCCTGCACGATCGTGCCGCCGGAGGAGAGCACCGCGGCGTGCCGCTGGATCTCGAACCGGGCGGCCCGCTCGACGGAACGCAGGGAGTTCACGTTCTTCGTCTCGGAGCGGGTGCCGAAGGTCTCGGTGCCGTTCGGGCGCAGCGACAGGTTCACGTCGCAGCGCATCTGGCCCATCTCCATGCGGGCTTCCGAGACGCCGAGCGCCTTGATGAGCTCGCGGAGTTCGGCGACGTACGCCTTGGCGACCTCGGGGGCGCGCTCGCCCGCTCCCTCGATCGGCTTGGTGACGATCTCGATGAGGGGGATGCCCGCGCGGTTGTAGTCGAGCAGCGAGTGCGAGGCGCCGTGGATGCGGCCGGTGGCACCGCCGACGTGCGTCGACTTGCCGGTGTCCTCCTCCATGTGGGCGCGCTCGATCTGCACACGGAAGATCTCGCCGTCCTCCAGCTGGACGTCCAGATAGCCGTTGAAGGCGATCGGCTCGTCGTACTGGGAGGTCTGGAAGTTCTTCGGCATGTCCGGATAGAAGTAGTTCTTCCGGGCGAAGCGGCACCACTCGGCGATCTCGCAGTTCAGCGCGAGGCCGATCTTGATGGCGGACTCGACGCCGATCTCGTTGACGACGGGGAGTGCGCCGGGCAGACCGAGGCAGACCGGGCAGGTCTGCGTGTTGGCGTCCTGCTTGAGCTCGGTGGAGCAGCCGCAGAACATCTTGGTCTTGGTGCCCAGCTCGACATGGACTTCGAGGCCCATGACGGGGTCGTACGTCGCGAGAGCGTCCTCGTACGACACCAGGTCAATGACAGTCACGGTGAAACTTTCCCTCTCAGCCCAGCAGGACGTCGTCGTCGCCGAGACGCTTCAGTTCGCGGTACAGGATCGCGAGACCGGTGACGATCGCCGCGGCGGAGACGGCCGCGTCGATGAGCCGCAGCACGTCGTTGTCGTTGCGCGCCAGCTTCGCCTGCTTGGCGACGCTGATCGCACCGAAGGCGGTGGAGCCCAGCGAGACGTACAGGCCGGTCTTGGACTTCTTGAAGTTCTTGGCCTTCTTTGCCATGGCACTCACAGCGACGGAGCCTCCTCAAGCAGCGGGTGACCCCACTGTTCCACGAAGGCGGCCTCGACGGCGGCTCCGACCTTGTAGAGCCGGTCGTCCTTCATCGCGGGGGCGATGATCTGGAGACCGACCGGCAGGCCGTCCTCGGGGGCCAGGCCGCAGGGGAGCGACATGGCGGAGTTGCCGGCGAGGTTCGTCGGGATGGTGCAGAGGTCCGCGAGGTACATCGCCATCGGGTCGTCGGCGCGCTCGCCGATCGGGAAGGCGGTGGTCGGGGTGGTCGGCGACACGATGACGTCGACCTCCTCGAACGCCTTCTCGAACTCGCGGGTGATGAGGGTACGGACCTTCTGCGCCGAGCCGTAGTACGCGTCGTAGTAGCCGGAGCTCAGGGCGTACGTACCGAGGATGATGCGGCGCTTGACCTCGTCGCCGAAGCCGGCCTCACGGGTGAGGGCGGTGACCTCCTCGGCGGACTTCGTGCCGTCGTCGCCGACCCGCAGGCCGTAGCGCATGGCGTCGAAGCGGGCCAGGTTCGAGGAGCACTCGGACGGCGCGATCAGGTAGTACGCGGAGAGCGCCAGGTCGAAGGAGGGGCAGTCCAGCTCGACGACGGTGGCGCCGAGCGAGCGGAGCAGCTCGACCGACTCGTTGAAGCGCTGGACGACACCGGCCTGGTAGCCCTCACCCGAGAACTGCTTGACGACACCGACGCGCAGGCCCGCGACGGAGCCGTTGCGGGCGGCCTCGACGACCGGCGGGACCGGGGCGTCGATGGAGGTGGAGTCCATCGGGTCGTGCCCGGCGATGGCCTCGTGCAGCAGGGCCGCGTCCAGGACCGTACGGGCGCAGGGCCCGCCCTGGTCGAGGGAGGACGAGAAGGCGACCATGCCGTAGCGGGAGACCGAGCCGTAGGTGGGCTTGACGCCGACGGTGCCGGTGACGGCGGCGGGCTGGCGGATCGAGCCGCCGGTGTCCGTGCCGATGGCCAGCGGTGCCTGGTACGAGGCGAGCGCGGCGGAGGAACCGCCGCCGGAGCCGCCGGGGATGCGGGTGAGGTCCCACGGGTTGCCGGTCGGGCCGTAGGCGCTGTTCTCGGTGGAGGACCCCATGGCGAACTCGTCCATGTTGGTCTTGCCGAGGATGACGACGTCGGCCTCGCGCAGCTTGCGCGTGAGGGTCGCGTCGTACGGCGGGACCCAGCCTTCGAGGATCTTGGAACCGACGGTGGTCGGCATGTCCTTCGTGGTGAAGATGTCCTTCAGCGCGAGCGGGACGCCGGCCAGCGGGCCGAGCTTCTCGCCGGCGGCCTTCTTCGCGTCGACGGCGCGGGCCTGCGCGAGCGCGCCCTCGCGGTCGACGTGCAGGTAGGCGTGGACCTTCTCGTCGACGGCTTCGATCCGGGCCAGGTGGGCCTCGGTGACCTCGACGGCGGTGAGTTCGCCGGAGGCGATGGCCGCCGCGATCTCGGCCGCGGTGAGCTTGATGATGATGCTGTGGTCCGTCATGGCTGTTAGTCCTCCCCCAGGATCTGCGGCACCTTGAAACGCTGCTGCTCCTGGGCGGGAGCGCCGGAGAGCGCCTGCTCGGCGGTGAGCGACGGGCGGACCACGTCGGCCCGCATGACGTTGGTCAGCGGCAGCGGGTGGGAGGTCGGCGGTACGTCTTGGTCGGCGACCTCGGAGACGCGGGCGACCGCGCCGATGATGTCGTCGAGCTGACCGGCGAAGTGATCGAGCTCTTCGCCCTTCAGCTCCAGACGCGCCAGCCGGGCGAGGTGGGCGACCTCCTCGCGCGTGATGCCAGGCATGCAGCGATCCTCAGGGGTTGGGGTGTGTGGCGTGGACCAACGGACTGGGACAAGTCGGCTTGGACACGTCGACTTGTCCAAGTCGGTTTGGCCCAATCTTATGGGGTCGCCCGCACGCACCCCCGCCACCGGGTGGCGGGGCCCTGGGGCCGGCGGGGTGCGGCCCTCGCCCGTACCCCGCCGCGCGCCGCCGTCAGGCCGGGGTCGGGCCGGAGTTCACGGTGCGGCCGGTGCGGCCCGACGGCAGCTGCTCGGGTTCGGGTGCCCCGGCCGCCGCTGCCGCCTGCGCCGCCGCCTCGGCGGCCTTCAGCTCGGCCGGGCGCCGCCAGCCGTGTTCGCCGCGCGCCCGCAGCCAGGCCGTCGCCTCGGCCGGCGGCATCGCCGCCGCCACCAGCCAGCCCTGTACGGCGTCGCAGCGCAGGTCCCGCAGCCGCTCCCAGGTCTCGTCGTCCTCCACGCCCTCCGCGACGACCAGCAGCCCGAGCGAGTGGGCGAGGTCGATGGTGCAGCGGACGATCTCCGCGTCCTCCTGGTCGACGGCGAGCCGGGCCACGAACGACCGGTCGATCTTGAGTTCGCTCACCGGCAGCCGGCGCAGGTGGACGAGGGAGGAGTAGCCGGTGCCGAAGTCGTCGAGCGACATCTTCACGCCGTGCCCGGTGAGTCCGGCGAGGGTGTCGGCGGCGCGCTGCGGGTCCTCCAGCAGCACGTGTTCCGTTATCTCCAGCTGGAGGGAGCCGGCGGGGACCCCGTGGCGGGCCAGCCGGGCGGCCACGCCGCCGGCGAACCCGGGGGTGTGCACGTCCCGGGGCGAGACGTTGACCGCGACGGGCACGAAGAGGCCCTCGGCCCGCCAGCGGGCGACCTGGGCCAGCGCCGTCTCCAGGACGTAGTCGGTGAGATGGGGCATCAGCCCGGACGACTCGGCGATGGCGATGAACTCGTCCGGGGGGACCCGGCCGCGCTCGGGGTGCACCCACCGCACCAGGGCTTCGAGCCCGGCCACCTGGCCGTCGAAGCGGACCTTCGGCTGGTAGTGCAGCTCCACGTCCCCCGCGTCCAGGGCGCGGCGGAGGTCGCCGAGGAGGCCGAGCCGGTCCGGGGTGTTGCTGTCCCGCTTCGACTCGTACACCTCCACGCCCGTGCGGTCGCGCTTCGCCTGGTACATGGCGACGTCGGCGCGGCGCAGCAGTCCCTCGGCGTCCTGCGCGTGTTCGGGGTGGACGGCGACCCCGGCGCTGGCCTCCAGCACCAGGGTGAGCCCGTCGAGGTCGAGCGGTGAGGAGAGTTCGGCGACCAGGTGCCGGGCGACGCGCTGGGCGCTGGTGGTGGACTCGGTGTACGGGAGCAGTACCGCGAACTCGTCCCCGCCGAGCCGGGCCGCCTCGGCGCCGCGCGGCAGGGCGAGCCGCAGCCGGTCCGCGATCTGGAGCAGCAGCCGGTCGCCGGCCAGGTGGCCGAGGGTGTCGTTGACGGCGCGGAAGCGGTCCAGGTCGATGAGGACCAGGGCGCAGCGGTTGCCGAGGGGTTCGGCCTCCTCCAGTGCGGACCAGGTCCGCTGGAGGAGCCACTGCCGGTTGGGCAGTCCGGTCAGCGGGTCGCGGAGCTGCTCCTCGGCGCGGGCGCGGGCGATCCAGAGCGTGGAGTCCAGGGCGACGAGCGGCACCGCGAAGAGCGGCAGCAGGACGGGCATGGTCGTCGCGACGACGCAGATCAGCGGGGCGATGCCGAGCAGGGCGACGGCGACGAGTCCCTGGCGCAGCAGCGTGGTGCGGGCGATGGTCGGCAGTCCGCCGCCCTGGGGGGCGCGGGCGTACCAGAGGAGGGCCCGGGTGACGAGGAGGTGGGTGGCGGCGGCGAGCACTACGGCCGGCAGGGTGTCGATGCCCCAGTCGAGTGGCCGCCAGGGGGTCTCGACGCTGGGTTCGACGCCGAAGGCGGCGAGGACGAGGGCGGCGGCGCCGACGCCGAGTATGTCCACGGCGCCGTGGAGGAGCCCCTGCGACCATCGGTGTCTGCGGGCGACACCGACGAGGACGACGACGATGACGCTGACGAGTCCGGCGGGCACCCAGCCGTAGAGCAGCAGGACGGAGAGGGTCAGCGCGGCGCCGGAACCGGTGCCGCCCCACCAGCGGTCCCGGCCGAGGGCGACCAGGTGGCCGACGATGACGCCGGTCAGGACGGCGAGGGACCAGCCGACGGTGCCGTCCGGGAAGAGTGCCTCGCCGTGGTGCAGGCCGCGGCCGAGGCCGGTGACGAGCTGGAGGCCCGCGAGTGCCACGAGCAGGACGCCCACTTTCGGCGTGAGGCCCGCGAAACCCTGCGTCCGCGACACCGGTGCGGTGCTCTCGGTCGGCTTCATTCCGTCCCTCTCACAGCCTGCGGTGGCGATGTCGCGCGGTGGCCCCCACTCCCATGCCACCACGGCCCGCCCCCACCACGCAGCGGTGCACGGAGGGCGCAGGAGCCAACAGTAGGACGCCGGGAGCGTCCGGGTCAGCGCTCCGCACCTCTTGGGGTGGTCCCGTGTTTCCCGGCGGGTGTGCGACGACGGTCGCGGCGCCTCGTCGCGCCGTGGGAACGTACCGATACGTCCCGTACGCCCCGTATGGGTACGTCCTCCGCCGCGCGAGGCCCGCGTCCGACGCCGTGCGCCGATCCGCCAGGGAGGGTTTCATCCCCGCTCCGGGACCGGGCCATTCCCCGGAGGCGTCTCGAAAACGTCTCGATGCCCGGCCCCCTCGCGCGTACCGCCGTCGGCCCCTCCTCGCGCGTACCGCTGCCGCCTACTCCTCGCACGCGCCGCCGCCTACTCCTCGGTGGGCAGCGCCGCCGCGCGTGCCGCCTCGGGGCCCTCGTCGAGCAGGACCGCGAATCCGGCCTCGTCGAGCACGGCCACCTTGAGCTGCATCGCCTTGTCGTACTTGGAGCCGGGGTTGTCGCCGACGACCACGAAGGAGGTCTTCTTCGACACCGAGCCGGTGACCTTGGCGCCCCTGCTCTGGAGTGCGTCCTTGGCGCCGTCCCGGGTGTGGCCGGCGAGGGTGCCGGTGACGACGACGGTGAGCCCTTCCAGCGGGCGGGGGCCCTCGTCCTCTCCGGCGCCCTCGTCCTCCATGCGGACCCCGGCCTCCCGCCACTTGCGCAGGATCTCGCGGTGCCAGTCGACGGCGAACCACTGCTTGACGGAGGCGGCGATGATGTCGCCGACGCCGTCGGCGTCCGCCAGTTCCTTCTCGGTCGCGGCGTCGATGGCGTCGATGGAGCGGAACTGGCGGGCCAGCTCCTGTGCGGCGACCGGGCCGACGTGCCGGATGGAGAGTCCGGTCAGCACCCGGGCCAGCGGGGCCTGCTTGGCGGCTTCGATGCCCTCCAGCATGGCGAGCGCGTTCTTCTTCGGCTCGCCCTTCTGGTTGGCGAAGACGGTGGCGATCTTCTCCTCGCCCGTCTTCGGGTCGCGCTTGGGCAGTCCGCTGTCCTGGTCGAGGACGTAGGCGCGGATCGGCAGCAGCCGTTCGATGGTCAGCCCGAAGAGGTCGCCCTCGTCGAGCAGCGGCGGCTCGGCGGGCTCCAGCGGCTGGGTCAGGGCGGCCGCTGCGACGTAACCGAAGTGGTCGATGTCGAGGCATTTGCGGCCGGCGAGGTAGGAGACGCGCTCGCGCAACTGGGCGGGGCAGGAACGGGCGTTGGGGCAGCGGAGGTCGATGTCGCCCTCCTTGGCGGGCTTCAGCGGGCTGCCGCACTCGGGGCACTCGGCGGGCATGACGAACTCCCGCTCGGTGCCGTCGCGCAGGTCCACGACCGGGCCGAGGATCTCCGGGATGACGTCGCCGGCCTTGCGCAGGACGACGGTGTCGCCGATGAGGACGCCCTTGGCCTTGACGACGTCCTGGTTGTGCAGGGTGGCGAACTCCACCTCGGAACCGGCCACCTTCACCGGTTCCACCTGGGCGTACGGGGTGACGCGGCCGGTGCGGCCGACGCCGACGCGGATGTTGACGAGCTTGGTGTTGACCTCCTCCGGGGCGTACTTCCAGGCGATGGCCCAGCGCGGGGCGCGGGCGGTGGAGCCGAGCCGGCCCTGGAGCGGGATCTCGTCGAGCTTGACGACGACCCCGTCGATCTCGTGCTCCACGGAGTGCCGGTTCTCGCCGAAGTACCGGATGAACTCGCGTACGCCGTCGAGGGTGTCCACGACCTTGTTGTGCTTGGCGGTGGGCAGGCCCCACTCGCGGAGCAGTTCGTAGGCGTGGGAGAGGCGGTCGATGTCGAAGCCCTCGCGGGCGCCGATGCCGTGGACCACCATGTGCAGCGGGCGGCCGGCGGTGACCTTGGGGTCCTTCTGGCGGAGCGAACCGGCCGCCGCGTTGCGCGGGTTGGCGAAGGGCTTCTCCTCGGCCGCCACCAGGCGGGCGTTGAGCTCCTCGAAGTCCTCCATGGGGAAGAAGACCTCGCCGCGGATCTCGACCAGCGCGGGGACGCGGTCGCCCTCCAGCCGGTGCGGGATCTCCGCGATGGTGCGGACGTTGGGGGTGACGTCCTCGCCGGTGACGCCGTCGCCCCTGGTGGCGGCGCGGGTCAGCCGGCCGTGCTCGTACGTGAGGTTGACGGCGAGGCCGTCCACCTTGAGCTCGCAGAGGAAGGAGTGGCCGGTGGAGCCGACGTCCTTGGCGACCCGCTCGAACCAGGCGGCCAGCTCCAGGTCGTCGAAGGCGTTGTCCAGGGAGAGCATCCGCTCGCGGTGCTCGACCGAGGTGAACTCCGTGATGTACGGCCCCGCGACCTTCTGCGTCGGCGAGTCCGGGGTGCGCAGCGAGGGGTGGGCCTCCTCCAGCGCCTCCAGTTCGCGCATCAGCCGGTCGAACTCGGCGTCGCTGACGACCGGCTGGTCCCGTACGTAGTACCGGAAGCGGTGGTCCTCGATCTGGTCGGCGACCAGGGCGTGCCGCTCCCGTGCCTCGCTGGGCACCTCGGTGTCCTGCTGGATCCGCTCGTCGCCGGTGCCGGCCATCGTCCCGTCCTCCCGTTGGGGTTGTCTCTCGCGTGGTCTCTCGCATGGTGCGGGGTGCGCGGCGCGGTGCCCCGGGTCAGGGGTCCGTGCCGCGCGTCCCGTCACTCGGGGTTGTCCGCGAGGGAGCGCGCCGCCCGGGCGCAGTGGGCGAGCGCGGCGCGGGCGTACGCGGGCGAGGCGCCCGCGAGGCCGCACGCCGGGGTGAGTACGACGGACTCGGCGAGAGTCCCCGGATTCAGCCCCAGCCTGCTCCACAGCTTCCTGACCCCCATGACGCTACCGCCAGGGTCGGACAATCCGGCCGAGGCGGCGTCGGTGCCCGGCACGATGCCGAGGAGGAGTTGGGTGCCGCCCTCGACCGCTTCGCCGATCGCCTCCTCCTCACGCTCGGTGAGCAGCGAGAAGTCGAAGGAGACCGCGGCGACCCCGGCCCGTCGCAGCAGGGCGAAGGGGACCTCGGGGGCGCAGGAGTGCACGAGGCCCGCGCCGTCCCCGGCGACGGCGAGCAGGTCGCGCAGGGCGCTCTCGACGATCTGGCGGTCCACCGAGCGGTAGGTGCGGTAGCCGCTCGCGGTCCTGACCCGGCCGCCGAGGACGGCGGTCAGGGACGGTTCGTCGAGCTGGAGCACGACGTCGGCGCCGGGGATCCGGCGGCGCACCTCGGCGAGGTGCGCCTTCAGGCCCTCGGCGAGCGATCCGGCGAGGTCGCGGCAGGCGCCGGGGTCGCCGAGGACGGCCTCG
Organism: Streptomyces sp. NPDC001493; assembly: GCF_053597235.1. NCBI lineage: Bacteria > Bacillati > Actinomycetota > Actinomycetes > Kitasatosporales > Streptomycetaceae > Streptomyces > Streptomyces sp. NPDC001493. The sequence goes on along the minus strand of NZ_JBSFHV010000008.1, from coordinate 34,263 downwards.
CCGTTGCGCCGCTCCAGGGCCGCGGCGAGCGTCCACGGCCCCACCGCCTGGACCTTGAGCACCCCTTCGTACCCCTGGGTGAACTCCTCCAGGGCGTCGAGGTCCTCGCCGAGCCAGGAGCGGGCGCGGCGGGTGTCGCGGCCGGGGCGGTCGCTGATCCGCCAGCCGCTGGGCTCGACGTGCCCGTACATCTCCACGAGGAGTCCGACGGTCCGCCCGATCATGTCCGCGCCGGGGCCCCGGCCGGGGAGTTCCGCCAGGTGGGGGATGCCCTGGCCGTCCGCGAAGGACCCGGTGACGGTCTTCGCCGTCTCCCGCGCGTCGCCTCCGGGCATGGACCCGACCCCGGTCGCCGCGCACTCGCTGAACCTGCTCTTCTCGCTCACCCGGGAAGCGTACGGTCCCCGGGCGGCGGGGCCGGTCCCCAGGGCACGGCCCCGCCCGGGCACGGGGGGCCGGGTCAGCGCCCGGGGCGGACCGTCAGGTCGTTGACCTCGGCGTCGCGCGGGAGGTCGATCGCCATGAGGATCGTGGTGGCCACCGACTCGGGGTCGATCCACTGCCCGGCGTCGTACTCCTTGCCCTCCTGCTGGTGGACCTTGGCCTGCATCGGGCTGGCGGTGCGGCCGGGGTACACGGAGGTGACGCGGACGCCGTTGCCGTGCTCCTCGTGGCGGAGCGAGTCGGCGAGCGCCTTGAGGCCGTGCTTGCTGGCGGCGTAGGCGCCCCACTGGGCGGACGCGGAGAGTCCGGCACCGGAGTTGACGAAGACGACGTGGCCCCGGGCGACGCGCAGCTGCGGCAGCATCAGCCGGGTCAGCTCGGCGGGGGCGACGAGGTTGGCGTTGAGCTGGAAGTGCCAGGCCTTCGGGGTGAGGTCGCCGATGTTCCCCAGCTCGACCACACCGGCGATGTGCAGCAGCGAGTCGAGGCTCTCGGGCATCGGCTGCTGGCCGAACGCCCAGGAGAGCCGGTCGGGGTTGCCGAGGTCGCCGACGAGCGTACGGGCGCCCGGGTGGAGGGCGGCCAGTTCCTTGGCGCGGCCGGCGTCGCGGGCCAGCAGGACGAGGTCGTCGCCGCGGTCGCGCAGGCGGCGGGCGACGGCTGCGCCGATGCCGGAACCGGCGCCGGTGATGAGGTGGGTAGGCATGGGCTCCATGATCCCACCCGGTCCCGCACGGCCGCCCGGCGGGCGCACGGGACCGGGTGGGTCCGGATCAGAGCTGACCCGCGGACTCCTCCAGGTAGGCCAGCGCGCCGACGCCGTCCTCGGCGAAGAAGACGAGGTCGGTGAGGGGCAGCGGCAGGAAGCCCTCCTCGTCCATCCGCAGGAGCTGCTGCCGCAGGCCGTCGTAGAAGCCGTCGGCGTTGAGCAGGACCACCGGCTTGGTGTGCTTGCCGTGCTTCTTGAGTTCGAGGATCTCGGTGGCCTCGTCGAGCGTTCCCATGCCACCGACCATGATCACGACGGCGTCGGCCTTCTCCAGCAGCAGCGCCTTGCGCTCGGCGAGGTCGCGGGCGACGACCATCTCGTCGGCGTTCTCGCGGGCGTGCTCCGCGAGGAAGTCCACGGAGACGCCGACCAGCCGGCCGCCCGCCTCCTGGACGCCGTCGGCGACGACCTTCATCAGCCCGCTCTCCGAGCCGCCCCAGACGAGGGTGTGTCCGCCGCGTCCGAGCAGCTCGGCGAATTCCCGGGCGGGGCGGGTGTAGCGGTCGTCGAGGTCGGCGGCGGAGAGAAAGACACAGATGTTCATACGGACACCGTACGACCGCACACCGGACCCGCCGCCCTCGCCCCGGAGGGCGGACGGAAAGCGGGCGGGGCGGGGTGCGGGCGCGGCGGGGTCCGGCGGTCCGGTGCGGCGCGGTCCGGCGCGGGAAGAAATCGGGGGTGCCGTCCGCTGCACCTGACATGACTTCCGTCGAGGGACACCGCATCACCGTCGAACCCGGCACCGACCATGTACGCGTCGTCCGCGACGGCCAGGTTCTGGCCGAAAGCCGACGTCCGCTCGTGCTGCGTGAGACCGGCTGCCCGGTCCGCTACTACCTGCCGCCCGAGGATGTCCGTACCGAGCTGCTGACGGCATCCGACACCCGAACACACTGTCCGTTCAAGGGAGATGCCTCCTACTGGTCGGTGCCCGGGGCTGCCGATCTCGTCTGGGCCTACCCCGAGCCGAAGCCCGAAGTGGCGCCGATCAGGGACCACTTCTGCTTCTATGAGACCGAAATCGTCGCCGCCTGACCGCCAACGCCCCTCGCGACCAAGTCTTTTGAGCCTCCTTCGACCGGCGAAGAAAAAGTCTCAGCGGCAGCGATGAGTTCCCCAGCAACCCGGGGTCTGCCCTCCCATGGACAGGATTCTCTCGCTGGACGGCACCCCGATCGCCTACCGCAGGCAGGGCGAAGGTGCGCCGGTGGTGCTGGTCGGGGGCGCGCTGAGCACCGCCGCGACCGACAGCCCGCTGGCCGCGCTGCTCGCGCGCCGCTTCACCGTCGTGACGTACGACCGCCGGGGCCGCGGCGGCAGCGGGGCCGGTCCCGGTCCGTACGCGGCGGCCCGGGAGATCGAGGATCTCGCGGCGGTGGTCGGGGTCGTGGACGGGCCGGTCGCGGTGTTCGGCATGTCGTCGGGCGGGGCGCTGGCACTGGAGGCGCAGGCGGCGGGCGTGCCCATGGAGGTGCTGGCGGTCTTCGAGCCGCCCTACACCCCGGGCGAGGAGGGCCTGCGCTACAAGGCGCGGTGCACGGCGGAGCTGCGGGAGCGGCTGGCGGCCGGCGACCGGGGCGGGGCGGTGGAGCTGTTCCTGGCGCGGACGGGTGTGGAGCCGCAGACGGTGGCGCGGATGCGCCGCGCACCGCTGTGGGAGGGCTTGGAGGAGCTGGCGCACACCCTGGAGTTCGACGACACCCTGCTCGGCGACGGGGCTCCCCCGCTGGAGCGGTTCGGGGCGGTGACCGCGCGCACCCTTGTCGTCAGCGGCGGGTTCAGCGCGGACCCGGTGCGGGAGACGGCGCTGGCACTGGCCGAGGCGATCCCGGGCGCCCGGCACCGGACGCTGAGCGGCCAGACCAGGGAGCTCGCCCCGCAGGTGCTCGCCCCGGTCCTGGCGGCCTTCTTCGCCCGCCGGGGGCTGGTTCCCCAGGCGTGAGGCGAGGTCCCGTGGCCGGGCGGGTGCGCCGGCCACGGGGCTCCCGTGTTCAGGAGGCGGCGGGGGCCGTTTCGCGCCGGACGGTGGTCGCGATGGTGGCCGAGCCGACGACCCGGGTGCCGTCGTAGAGCACGACCGCCTGGCCGGGGGCGATCCCGCGCACCGGCTCGGCGAAGGAGACGTGCAGGGTGCCGTCGACCAGCTCGGCGGTGACCTCGGTCTCGCCGCCGTGGGCGCGCAGCTGCGCGGTGTAGGTGCCGGGGCCCGCCGGGGCGGTGCCGCACCAGCGCGGCTTGATGGCGGTGAGGGCCGTGACGTCGAGGGCCTCCACCGGGCCGACCGTGACGGTGTTGTTCACCGGGGAGATGTCCAGGACGTAGCGCGGCTTCCCGTCGGCGGCCGGGTGGCCGATCCGCAGGCCCTTGCGCTGGCCGATGGTGAAGCCGAAGGCCCCGTCGTGGGTACCGAGCTTGGCGCCCGACTCGTCCAGGATGTCGCCCTCGGCCCTGCCGCCGAGCCGGCTCGCCAGGAAGCCCTGGGTGTCGCCGTCCGCGATGAAGCAGATGTCGTGGCTGTCGGGCTTCTTGGCGACGGCGAGTCCGCGCGCCTCGGCCTCGGCGCGGATCTCTTCCTTGGTGGTGAGGGTGTCACCGAGCGGGAACATCGCGTGCGCGAGCTGCTTCTCGTCGAGCACCCCGAGGACGTAGCTCTGGTCCTTGGCCATGTCGGAGGCGCGGTGCAGCTCGCGGCTGCCGTCCTCGTTCAGGACGACGGTGGCGTAGTGGCCGGTGCACACCGCGTCGAAGCCGAGGGCGAGGGCCTTGTCGAGCAGCGCCGCGAACTTGATCTTCTCGTTGCAGCGCAGGCAGGGGTTGGGGGTACGCCCGGCCTCGTACTCCGCGACGAAGTCCTCCACGACGTCCTCGCGGAAGCGTTCCGCGAGGTCCCAGACGTAGAACGGGATGCCGATGACGTCCGCCGCGCGGCGGGCGTCCCGGGAGTCCTCGATGGTGCAACAGCCGCGCGCTCCGGTACGGAACGACTGCGGGTTCGCGGAGAGGGCGAGGTGCACACCGGTCACGTCGTGCCCCGCCTCGGCGGCGCGCGCGGCGGCGACGGCGGAGTCGACTCCGCCGGACATGGCGGCGAGCACGCGGAGGGGGCGCTGGGAAGTCTGAGTCATAGCCCGTCCAGAGTACGGGTCTCCTGGAACCGATCGCCCGCGGATATGCGTTGCAGCTGTCATGGGAACCACGGGAGGCGGCAGCCCGGGCCGGGACGGGGCGGGGGACGGTGTGAGCCGTCGCACCCTGCTGATCGGCGGCTCGGCCATGGCGGCGGCGGTCACGGCCGCGGCCCTGGTGCGGGACGAGCTGAAGCACGCGTGGTGGCGGCTGCCGGGCGTGGAGAAGCCGCGCACCCCCGGTGAGCTGGACTACGCGGGGGCCCGCTGGACGGCTGCCTCGGAGGCGAACTGGCGCCGTGCGGACCGCCCCGACGACTACCGGATAGACCGGGTGGTCGTGCACGTCACCCAGGGCAGTCTGGCGAGTGCGGTGCGGGTCTTCCAGGACCCCGCGCACCTGGCCGCCGCGCACTACGTCGTGGGCAAGGACGGGTCGGTGACGCAGATGATCCGGGAGCTCGACGTGGCGTACCACGCCGGCAACCGCGCGTACAACGAGCGGAGCGTGGGCATCGAGCACGAGGGGTTCGTGGACCGCCCGAAGGACTTCACCGCCGCGATGTACGCCTCCTCCGCGCGGCTGACGGCGTCGGTCTGCGGGCGGTACGGCATCCCCGTCGACCGGGAGCACGTCATCGGGCACGTGGAGGTGCCGGGGACGGACCACACCGACCCGGGTCCGTACTGGGACTGGGACCGGTACATGGAGCTGGTCCGGCGGGCGTCCTCGGCACGCGCCGGCTGACCGGGGCTCCGCGTCCCCGGTCGTTCAGCTGAGTCCGGCGGTGCGGGCGCGTTCGACGGCGGGGCCGATCGCGCGGGCCACGGCGGCGACGTCCTCGGCGGTCGAGGTGTGGCCGAGCGAGAAGCGCAGGGTGCCGCGCGCCAGGTCGGGGTCGGTACCGGTGGCCAGCAGGACGTGGCTGGGCTGGGCGATCCCGGCGGTGCAGGCGGAGCCGGTGGAGCACTCGATGCCCTGGGCGTCCAGCAGCAGCAGGAGGGAGTCGCCCTCGCAGCCGGGGAAGCTGAAGTGGGCGTTGGCCGGGAGCCGGCCGCCCGGGGCGGGGTCGCCGCCGAGCACGGCGTCCGGTACGGCCTTCAGCACGGCCGCGACCAGGTCGTCGCGGAGCCCTCCGACGCGGCGGGCGAACTCCTCGCGGTGGCGGGCGGCGTGCTCCCCGGCGACGGCGAAGGCGGCGACGGCGGGCACGTCGAGGGTGCCGGACCGCACGTGCCGCTCCTGGCCCCCGCCGTGCAGGACGGGTACGGGGGTGTGGGCGCGGCCCAGCAGCAGGGCGCCGATGCCGAACGGGCCGCCGATCTTGTGCGCGCTGACCGTCATGGCGGCGAGCCCGGAGTCGGCGAAGCCGACCTCCAGCTGACCGAAGGCCTGCACCGCGTCGGCGTGCATCGGGATACCGAACTCGGTTGCGACGGCAGCGAGTTCATGGACCGGCATGATGGTGCCGATCTCGTTGTTGGCCCACATCACGGTGATCATCGCGACGTCGTCGGGGTCGCGGAGGATCGCCTCGCGCAGCGCCTCGGGGTGCACCCGGCCGTACCGGTCGACGGGGAGGTACTCGACGGTCGCGCCCTCGTGCTCGGCGAGCCAGTCGACCGCGTCCAGCACGGCGTGGTGCTCGACCGGGCCGGCCAGCACCCGGGTGCGCCGGGGGTCGGCGTCGCGGCGGGCCCAGTACAGGCCCTTGACGGCGAGGTTGTCGGCCTCGGTGCCGCCCGAGGTGAAGACCACCTCGCTGGGGCGGGCACCGAGGGCGTCGGCGAGGGTCTCTCTCGACTCCTCGACGGTACGGCGGGCCCGGCGCCCGGCTGCGTGCAGGGAGGACGCGTTGCCGGTAGCGGCGAGCTGCGCGGTCATCGCCGCGATCGCCTCCGGAAGCATCGGCGTGGTCGCGGCGTGGTCGAGGTAAGCCATGGTGCGTCCGATTCTACGAGCCCCAGGCGACCGTCCCGTGAGCGGTGACCAACACCGCGAGAACGGCGAGGTCGGCGACGCCCAGCGCGAGCCCCAGGAAGGCCCTTCCGCGGCGTTCGGTGGACCGGGCGAGGGCGATCAGCGCCATGACGACGGCGGCCGGGCCGAGCAGCAGGTTGAACACCAGCAGGCCCAGCAGCCCGAGGACGAACGAGGCGACGGCGAGGCTGTCGGCGTCCCGGACACGCTCCCCGACGGCCGCCTTCCCGGAGCCGGCGGGCCGGGCGGGGCGGGCGGGGCGGGCGGGCCGGGCTTCGGCGGTGGCGGCCTCGGCGGGCCGGGCGGCGGGGTCGATCCGGTGGCCCGGGCGCAGGACCGGGGCGACGAGCGAGGAGAGGGCCATGGTGCGGGCTCCTTCGGTCGGATGCGAGCAATGCGGATGCGAGCAATGCGAAGCGGGGAACTCGGTGGGAGCGAGAAGGTGACAGGGGCCCGCCGACAGGACCCGGCGGCCCGTCGCGTCAGTGCGAGCGGCGTTCGCGGACCGCGAAGCCGATCAGCCAGCAGCCGATCACGGCGGCGGACGCCAGCGTCAGTGCGAGCGGGAGGTGCGCGACCGTCCCGAGCACGAGCCCGAACAGGAGCAGAGCGGCGACGAGGACGAACATGGGCGGCCTTTCTGGGCGATGGCCGGAACAGTGAGAGTACGACTGTTCACTGACCACCCAGTCTAAACCCGCCCCCGCTTCCCCGAGTCGGGGAACAGTTGTTTACTCAATGGCATGAGTCACATCGCCGGAGCCCGCCAGGCACAGAAGTTGAGAACGCGTCAGACCCTGCTGGACGCGGCCCTCCAGCTCCTGGAGCACCAGAGTCTGAGCAGCCTGGGCCTGCGCGAGGTGACCAGGGCGGCCGGCGTCGCCCCCACCGCCTTCTACCGCCACTTCGAGGACACGGCCGCGCTCGGGGTGGCTCTGGTCGACCAGACGCTCGGCAGCCTGCACGGCATGATCGCCGCGGTCCTCGCCGACGCCGGGGACAGCGAGGAGCGGCTGGAGCGGAGCGTCGCGGTGATCGCGGGCCATGTGGCGGCGCGGCCCGCGCACTTCCGCTTCATCGCCCGCGAACAGCACGGCGGGGTGGCCCGGGTCCGTGCGGCCATCGCGGAGCAACTCGCGCTGTTCGCGCGGGAGGTGGCCGACGCGCTGGCCGGACAGGCGGAGTCGGCGGGGTGGAGCCGGGAGGATCTGCTGATGCTGGGCGGGCTCCACGTCGACCACATGGTGATCACCGCCTCCGCACTCCTGGACGCGGCGCCCGGCACCGAGGAGGAGGTCGTCCGGGTGGCCCGGCGGCGCCTGCGGCTGATCACCCTGGGACGCCGCCACTGGCTGGACGACCCGGCCCCCGGCCTCCGCGAGCCAAAGGCGTGAACCCGGACCGCGCGCTCCGGGCGGGGGCGCGCCGCTCGGCCATCGGCGGCGGGTTCGCGCTTAGGTGGTGTCCGGCGGATCGAGGTCGGACAGGGCGCGACGCCCGGAACGGCACCTCACTGGTGTCGCCGCACCGCGAAATCCACCGGGGCCGTGCCCCCGCCGGCCCGCCCGGCCGTGGCACGGCCCCGCGCCGGTCCGCCCGGCCGGCATCGACGCGTCCGAAGGAGAAACCCTTGAGCGCACACCGTTCCACCGTGATGTCCCGTGCCGCGGCGGTGCGTCGTATCGACGCGCTGTTCCAGACGATGGAGACCGATTTCCTGCTGCGGGAGCAGTTCATCACCGGCCCGACCCAGATCCTGACGGAGTACCTCGGGAATCCGTCCGTCACGCCGGAGCAGACGGCCCTCACCGACCGGCTCGTCTACGCGGTGTTCGCCAGTCCGAAACTGCTGGGCTGGTTCCAGGAGTACGTGCACCGCCACGCGGACGAGGTGCCCACCCAGGGGCAGTTCCTCACCGCCTTCTGCGAGGCGACCGTCGCCCATGACGGCCAGGACGTCGTGGCCGCCCTGTTGGAGGGGTGCGCGGCGGAGACCGGACTCGCCGGGCTCACCGACGACCTGCTGTACTACTTCGTCAACCTCCATGTCGCCCAGACGATCTGCGAGGAGAGGGACGGAGACACGGGGGCCGGGCAGGAGGAGGTCGGCATCCAGGCCCGGGGCACCACCCCGTTCGTCACGAACATCACCTGGACCACCTACATCAAGGCCCGTACGGCCGACGGCGAGCAGGCGTTCAGCTCGCACTTCGTGCCGCCGTACGCCGCGGTGACCCTCAACGGCCTGGCCCGTTACGCCGTGGAGCTCCGGGCACACGACGCCTTCCGGCTCGGGTGACCGGGGTGGGCACGCCGTGGAACGCCGGACCGGCGGTCGCCCGCGCGAGGGCCGCCGTCCGCACCGGCCGCGCGGACGAGGCGGCGGGCGCGCTCCGCGAGGCCCTCCGCACCCGTACCCGCACCCGCACCCGGGACACCGAATCCCGGGACACCGACCACCAGAGCCGTGACCCCCGGGACACCGACCACCGGGACCGCGACTCCCAGGACACCGGCCCCCGGGACACCGACCACCGGGACCGCGACTCCCAGGACACCGGCCCCCGGGACACCGGCCCCCAGGACACCGGCTCCCAGGACCGCGCGACGCGGCGCGAGTTGACCCTCCTGCTCCTCGCCTCGGAGCGCCGGGACGAGGCGCTGGAGTTGTCGTGCGACGAACCGCCCGTGCGGGCCGACGCCCTGGAGTGGCTGCCGGACGCGGTCGACGCCGCCCTGGAGCACGGCGACTTCCCGCTCGCCGAGGGGTGCGCCTCGCTCTTCGCCCGGCTCCGCTGGGGGGCCTCCTCCGATCCGGCCGACCGCGCGGCCGTCCCGCTGAGCGTTCCCAAGCTGCGGCACGACATCGACCAGATGCGCCACCTCCGGAGCCTGGGCACGCTGGGCGCGGAGTACGACCCGGTCATCGACGCCTACGAAGCCGTACGCGACCGCCTGGCGGCCAAGGGCCCCGACGCCCGCGAGCCCCTGGACGCCGACGCCGACCGGTCCGTGGCCGACACCTACAACCGCCTGCTGCACGTACGCCACACACCACGCGTGGCGCGTGCCCTGTCCGACCGCTGGGACCCCGGAGCCGTGGAGGAGCGGTACCTGGCGAACGCACCCGGCGTGGTGCACGTGGACGACTTCCTCACCGGGGAGGCGCTGGACGAGCTGTACCGGTTCTGCCTCGAGTCGACGGTCTGGTCCGGCAACCGCTACGCGCACGGCCGGCTGGGCGCGCTCATGCAGGACGGGTTCGTCTCCCCCTTGCTCATGCAGATCGCCGAGGAGTTGCGGGACGCCCTGCCCCGGCTCATCGGCGACCGCTACCCGCTGCGCCAGATGTGGGGCTTCAAGTGCGGCCCCCACGTGCCCGCCGACGTCACCACGCACGCGGACTTCGCCGCCGTCAACGTCAACTTCTGGGTCACCCCGGACGCCGCGAACGCCGACGAGGACTCGGGCGGCCTGGTGGTCCACGACGTCGACGCCCCCTTGTCCTGGGGATTCGACACCTACAACGGCCGCCAGGACCTGATCGGCCCGTTCCTGCGCCGCACCCGGGCCCGCAGCATGACCATCCCGTACCGGCAGAACCGGGCGGTGATCTTCAACTCCGACCTCTTCCACGCCTCGGACGCCGTCCGGTTCGAGCCGGGCTACGAGAACCTGCGCATCAACGTCACGATGCTCTACGGCGACCGCGAGAAGGAGTTCCACCATCCGCGGCTCTCCGGCGCCGAGGCCGCGGCCGGCAGGTCTGCGTGGAGATCGGCGGCCTTCGCACGGGCGAGGGCCGGACGGTAGCCGCCGTACCCGCCGAGCGGCACCCGGAACACACACGCGCACGGAACACCCGCGAACGAAACCGAAAGGATGAGCGATGCACTCCGCAGACCTGGAGGAGTTGAAGGCCCGGTACCGCGACAGCGGTGCCCGGTCCGGCATCAAGCTCGACGACGTCGAGATGCGCGAGGCCCTCTCCCTCCTCCCCCACGAGGGACCGGTGGTCGAGACTCCCCCCGAGGAACTCCGCTACATCGAGGGCCTGCTGAGGCTTCCCCTCGGCTCCGTCGTCGCCTTCTCGATGATCCCCGCCTCCGACCGGCCGGAGTACCCCTGCGGCCGGACGCCCACCCCGCTGGACATCGTCGCCCACGCCGTCAGCCACCAGGTGCACGCGGAGCAGCTCCTGCGCGACACCGTGATCGGCGTGCACAACGTGTTCGAGTTCGCCGACGGCGGGCGTACGGCCCCCTGTCACCGGTGCGGACGGGAGTTCACGGCCAGGAGCTACTGGACGTACGAGTACATGTACGCCTGACGCGGAACGCCTTCGGCCACGGCCACGGCCGGGACTACGGCGTCAGCACGATCCGGCCGAAGACCTCGCCCGCGTCCATCTTCCGGTGGGCCGACACGGCCTCGTCCAGGGGCAGCACCTCGTGCACCACCGTGGCGATCTCGCCCCGGCCCGCCGCGGCGAACTGCTCGCTCCGCACGGCACGCCGGTCGGCTCCGGTGACCGTCGCCGCGCTGAAGGCGCCGAAGGACATCGACTTCTGGAACGCCGCCATGATCCTCGTGCCGAAGTCCGCCGGTGGCTTGCCCGCGACGGCGCCCACGGCCACCATGCGGCCGTTCGGGTTCAGCCGGTCGAAGAACGACGGCAGGTCCTGGCCGGCCACCACGTCGATGATGACGTCGTACCCTGCGGGAGCTTCTTCCCCTCCGACGCCGGAGCGGTCCAGCACATGGGTCGCGCCGAGACGGCGCAGCCGCTCGCCCCGCTCGTACGAGGAGGTGGTGACCGCCACGGCGGCGGCGCCGCGGCGAGCGGCGAGCTGCACCGTCATGATTCCGATGCTGCCGGCCGCACCACGCACCAGGACGGTCTCCCCGGGAGCGAAGTGGGCGTGGCGGAGCCCGAAGTGGGCCACCACGCCGGCGCTGCCGAGTGTCACGGCGTCGACCGGGGACAGGTCCGCGGGCAGGGGGACGATCTCCTCGACCGGCGCGAGTGCCCGCTCGACGTAGCCGCCGCCGGTGCCGGTGGCGGCCCACACCCGTTCGCCGATCCACGAGGCGTCGACGCCGTCGCCGACCGCGGTCACGGTGCCCGCCACCTCGCCGCCCGGGACGTGGCCCGCCTTGAAGCCGTAGGCGGCCAGCGCCCCGCTCCGGATCACGGTGTCGACTCCGCCCACGCCCACGGCCTCGGTGGCGATCACCACCTGCCCGGCGGCGGGCACCGGGTCCGGCAGATCGACGACGGCCAGCCCTTCCGGGCCTCCGAACCTCTGGATCACGATGGCCTTCAACGCCGTCTCCCTTGCTCCCGTACGACCTCTGCGCTCGGGCCGACGCTAACGGACGCCCCCGTCCGTCTGGCTAAAGTGAGAGCATGGCCGACCGTTTGCCTCACACCCGGCGTTCCGACGCGCGGGACAACCGCGAGCGCATCCTCGACGCGGCCCGGGCGCTGTTCTCCACCGACGGCCTGGACGTGCCGTTGCGGGAGATCGCACGGCGCGCGGGGGTCGGGCCTGCCACCCTGTACCGCCATTTCCCGACCAAGCAGGTGCTGGCCACCGAGGCCTTCGCGGACCAGTTGCGCGCGTGCCGCACCATCGTCGACGAGGGGTGCGCCGACCCCGATCCGTGGCGTGGCCTCTGCCTGGTGATCGAGAGGATCTGTGAACTGCACGCGCGGGACCGGGGTTTCGGTGAGGCCTTCCTGTCCGCTTTCCCGGGGGCGCCGGACGTCGCGGGCCGCGCGTACACGGTGAAGGCGGTCGCAGGACTGGCCCGACGGGCCCAGGAGGCGGGGCGCCTGCGGTCCGACTTCGTCCTGGACGACCTCGTCCTCTTCCTCATGGCCAACAAGGGGATCCGTACCCGGTCGCCCGACACCCGGGTCGCGGCCTCCCGGCGCTTCGCGGCTCTGGCGATCCAGGCGCTCGCGGCCTGCCCCCGGCACGCACCGCTGCCACCGGCGGCCGCGCTGGTGTCCGACGCACCGGGCAGCGCCTGACCGTGGGCGGGCGGTGTCCGCGCCCGCCCGTCAGGGGGCTTCCTTCGCCGAGAGCGGGGTGGCGATGTCCTCAAGCGACTTCTGCGCGGCGGGCACCGCGAAGAACACCGCGACCAGCCCGGCGGCCACCATCAGCCCCGCCCCGATGCAGAACGCGATGACCGCGTCCCCCACGACCCCGCTCGCGGTGAGCCCGGAGAAGATCAGGGGCCCGGAGATGCCGCCCGCGGCCGTACCGATGGCGTAGAAGAAGGCGATCGCCATCGCCCGGGTCTCCATCGGGAAGATCTCGCTGACCGTCAGATAGGCCGAACTCGCCCCGGCCGAGGCGAAGAACAGCACCACGCACCAGCAGATGGTCATCGTGGTGGCGGTGAGCACCCCGGCGCCGAACAGCCCGGCGGTGCCGAAGAGCAGCGCGCCGGAGAGGATGTAGGTCCCCGCGATCATCGGGCGGCGGCCCCACGTGTCGAAGAGCCGGCCGAGCAGCAGCGGGCCGAGGAAGTTGCCGAAGGCGATGACGGCGAAGAAGTACCCGGTCGTCCCGCTGGAGACGTCGAAGAACTTCACCAGGATCGAGCCGAACCCGAAGGTGATGGCGTTGTACAGGAACGCCTGGCCGATGAAGAGCGAGAAGCCGAGCGTCGCCCGCTTCGGGTAGTCGCGGAAGAGGGTGCGGGCGATCTCCACGAAGCCGATGCTGCGCCGCTGTTCGATGGTGATCGCGGTCTCCGCCTCGGGGAGCGGGCGGCCCTTCTCCTCCTCGATCGACTTCTCCGCCTCGTCGACGATGCGTGTCGCGCCTTCGGAGTGCCCGTGGATGAACATCCACCGGGGGCTCTCGGGTACGTGCCGGCGGACCAGCAGGATGACCAGGCCGAGGATCACGCCGAGGGCGAAGGTGAGCCGCCAGCCGATGTTCTTCGGGAAGATGTCGGTGTTCAGGGCGAGCACGGAGAGCAGTGCGCCGCCCATCGCGCCCAGCCAGTAGCTGCCGTTGATGATCAGGTCGACGCGGCCCCGGTACTTGCTCGGGATCAGCTCGTCGATGGCGGAGTTGATGGCCGCGTACTCGCCGCCGATGCCGAAGCCGGTGAAGAAGCGGAAGAGGAAGAACCACCAGACGGAGAAGGAGACGGCGGTCAGCGCGGTGGCGGCGAGGTAGACCGCGAGGGTGATCAGGAACAGCTTCTTGCGGCCGAAGCGGTCGGTGAGCCAGCCGAAGAAGAGGGCGCCCGAGCACGCTCCGGCGACGTAGAGGGCCGCCGCGAGCCCGGTGACCTGGGCGTCGGTGATCGGCAGTCCGCTGCCGTCCTCGGAGAGGCGGCTGGCGATGTTCCCGACGACGGTCACTTCCAGACCGTCCAGGATCCAGACCGTCCCGAGGCCGATCACGATCATCCAGTGCCATCGCGACCAGGGCAGTCGGTCCAGGCGGGCCGGGACCTTGGTGGTGATGGTCCCGAGACCCGTTCCGTCGGTGTGACTCATGGGGCGTTGCCTTCCTGGGTCCGGCGTCGCTGCACCGCCGCTCGGCGCTGAGTCCGGGTACCCGGGAGCCGTCGGGGGCAAACGGCACGTCAGGGCCGGTGCCGGTCAACGCCGCTGCGCTTCCCGCCGGTCCGGCGGGAGGGGGCCCGGACAGCACAGGACCCGTCCGGCGGTCCACCGGACGGGTCGGAAAGCGGGTCGGGACGCGGGTCGGGACGCGGGTCGGGACGCAGTTCAGGACGCGGTTCAGGAAGGCGCTGCGGGTCGGGACGGCGCTGCGGACCGGGACGCGGACCGGGCCTGAGGGCTCAGCCCCGCGGTGCCATGGCGAGCTGGCGGGACTGGGCGACGAGCCGGTCGGCGCTGTCCCAGACCTCGGCGTCCTCCTCCAGGAAGCCGCCCGCGAGGTTGCGGGTGGTGATGGCCACGCGCAGCGGGCCGGGGGCCGGGCGGCACCGGACGTGGACGGTGAGTTCGACGGTGGGGGTCCACCCCTTGAGGCCCAGCTCGAACGAGGTCGGGGGCAGCGCGTCGACGGCGAGCAGCACCGAGAGCGGGTCCGGGTCGCGGCCGTCGGCCAGGCCGAACCAGCCGCGCATCTCGCCCTTGCCGGACGGCTTGCCGAGGGCCCAGCCGACCGTCGCGGGGTCGAGACGGATGTCGAGCCGCTCGGTGATGGCGGAGCTGCCGGGGATCACGTCGCCGCCCGCCTCGGTGCCGAGGCACTGGTCGAGCGGCGGGATCGCCGGCGGGAGGGCGGTGGTGCGGACCTCGTCGGTGACGGCGTCGAGGTCTCCGTAGGTCGCGAGCACACGGATGCGGGCGACCTCGCTGCCGTCCTCGGCGTACTGGTAGAGGGTCGCCTGGCCGGTGGAGAGGGTGCGTCCGGTGCGGACGACCTCGGTACGGATGACGGCGGGGCCGGGTACGGAGGCGGTGAGGTAGTGCGCGGTGACCGAGAACGGATCGGGGTGCGGCAGCGCGTCGCCGAGGGCGCGGCCGAGGAGGGCCAGCAGATAGCCGCCGTTGACCGCGTGGATGATGGTCCAGCCCGCGGAGAGCTCCGCGTCGTAGACGCCTTCCTCGCGCCGGACGATCGCGGTGTCCCGGTCGAACTCGCTCTCCCCGACGGCCGCCCGTACGAGGGTCGCCGGTACCGAGGCCGCCTGTACAGAGGTCGCCGGTCCCGAGGTCGTCTGCCCGGTCGGTGCCGGGTGCGCTGCTGCCTGTGCCATGCCAGCACGCTACACCGGTTGATTACTGAGCGGTAGCTTTTTCGTCCCGCGAGCGCTCCCCGCGCGGGCGGCCAGCCGTTCTCAGGTGGCCGCCGCCCCCTCCTCGCCGCTCGCCGAACGGCGGTTGTACGCGCGCGGCGCCCGCCAGTGGAACCGCATCGCCAGCAGCCGCAGGACGAACCCGGTGACGACGGCGCAGCCGGTGGACCAGCCGTTCAGGACGTCGAACTGGATGCAGAGCGCGACCATGGAGGCCCCCACGAGCGCGGGCACCGCGTACAGGTCCCGGTCCCAGCGCAGCAACGAGGGCACCTCGTTGGCCAGTACGTCCCGCAGTACACCGCCGCCGACCGCGGTGGCGAGGCCGAGCGCGACGGAGGCGGTCAGGCCGAGCCCGTAGTCGTACGCCTTGATCGTGCCGCTCACGGCGAAGAGGCCGAGTCCCGCGGCGTCGAAGACGTTGACGCCGACCTGGATGCGTTCGACGTGCGGGTGGAGGAAGAAGACCAGGACGGCCGCGATCAGCGGGGTGAGGAAGTAGCCGAGGTCGGTGAAGGCGGCCGGCGGCACCGCTCCGATGATCACGTCACGGAAGAGCCCTCCGCCCAGCGCGGTCACCTCGGCGAGAACGGCGATGCCGAAGACATCGAAGTTCTTGCGTACGGCGAGCAGAGCGCCGGAGATCGCGAAGAAGAAGATCCCGACGACATCGAGCGCGTGCTGGACGGAGGGCGTGAACAGTTCGGTGAGCACCGGCCAATTGTGCCGGTGCTACTCCTTCGGGCCGTCCCCCGTGTCCGCGTCGGCGCCCGGGACCTGCGGCTCGGCGGCGGTCCCGGAGTCCCCGGGCGCCTCGGATGCCTCCGCGGTCGCGGCCGGTTCCGGGTCCTGTGCCCGCTTCGGGACCACGATCTCCACCGCGTCCCGCGCCGTCTCCAGCACGGTCTCGCCCGGAATCCGGTCGGGCGCGTTCTCCGGGTGGTGGCAGGCGACCTGGTGTCCGGTCTTCAGCGTGACCAGCGGCGGTTCCAGCGTGGTGCACGCCTCCGTCGCCTTCCAGCAGCGGGTGTGGAAGCGGCAGCCGCTCGGCGGCGAGATCGGCGAGGGCACGTCGCCCTTGAGCAGGATGCGCTCGCTCCTGGCCGCCCGGCGCTTCGGATCCGGTACCGGCACCGCCGAGAGCAGCGCCTTGGTGTAGGGGTGCATCGGCGTCTTGTAGAGCGAGTCGCGGTCGGCCAGCTCCACGATCTTGCCGAGGTACATGACCGCGATCCGGTCGGAGACGTGCCGGACCACCGAGAGGTCGTGGGCGATGATCACGTAGGTGAGACCCAGCTCGTTCTGCAGGTCGTCGAGGAGGTTGACGACCTGCGCCTGGATCGACACGTCGAGCGCCGAGACCGGCTCGTCCGCCACCACGAGCTTCGGGTTGAGCGCGAGCGCGCGGGCGATCCCGATGCGCTGGCGCTGGCCGCCGGAGAACTCGTGCGGGTAGCGGTTGAAGTGCTCGGGGCTCAGGCCCACCAGTTGCAGGAGGTCCTGGACCTTCTTCTTCACCCCGCCCTCGGGCGTCACGCCCTGGAGCCTGAACGGCGCCGAGACGATGGAGCCGATGGTGTGGCGGGGGTTGAGGGAGCCGTACGGGTCCTGGAAGATCATCTGGATGTCGCGGCGCAGCGGCCGCATCGCGCCGGTCTTCAGGTCCGTGATGTCACGGCCGTCGAACTCGATCCTGCCGGCGGTCGGCTCGACCAGCTTGGTGATCACCCGGCCCATGGTCGACTTGCCGCAGCCGGACTCACCGACGACGCCCAGGGTCTCCCCCTTGCGGACCTCGAAGTCGAGACCGTCGACGGCCTTCACCGCCGCCACCTGCCGCTGCAGGATGCCCTTCTTGATCGGGAAGTGCTTGACCAGCCCTTCGACCTTCAGCAGCACCTCCCGGTCCTCGGCCGCCTTCGCCTGCCGCGGGAGCCCGGCCCCGGCCGTGTCCGTCTTCGTCGTCTCACTCACAGCTTCGGCGCAATCTCTTCGGTCCAGATCCGCGTGCGGTCCTCCGTCGGGAGGTGGCAGGCGGAGAAGTGCCCGCTGCCGACCACCTGGAGGTCGGGGCGCTCGGTACGGGTGATGCCGCCCTTGGGGATGTCCGCGTACGGACAGCGCGGGTGGAAGGCGCAGCCCGACGGGACGTTGATGAGGCTCGGCGGCTGGCCCTTGACGGGGACGAGGCGCTCGGTCTGCTCCCGGTCGATGCGGGGCATCGAACCGAGCAGACCCCAGGTGTACGGGTGCTGGGGCTGGGAGAAGATCGCGTCCACCGGTCCGCGCTCCACGCACCGGCCGCCGTACATGACGAGGACCTGGTCGGCGATCTCGGCGACCACGCCGAGGTCGTGCGTGATGAGGACGACCGCGGAGTCGAACTCCTTCTGCAGGTCCCGGATGAGGTCGAGGATCTGCGCCTGCACGGTGACGTCGAGCGCGGTGGTGGGCTCGTCGGCGATGAGCAGCTGCGGGTTGTTGGCGAGCGCCATCGCGATCATCGCGCGCTGGCGCATGCCGCCGGAGAACTCGTGCGGGTAGCTGTCGACGCGCTGGGCCGGCTCGGGGATGCCCACCCGGTCCAGCAGCTCGACGGCCCGCTTGCGCGCGGCCTTCCTGGTCACGTCGTTGTGGACGCGGTACGCCTCCACGATCTGGTTGCCGACCGTGTAGTACGGGTGCATCGCGGACAGCGGGTCCTGGAAGATCATCGCCATGTCGCGGCCGCGCAGCCGGCGGACCTCGTCGGGCGCGGCACCGATCAGCTCCTTGCCGTCCAGCCAGATCTCGCCGGACATCCGCACGTTCTTGCCCCGGGCGCCGAGCCGGTGCAGGCCCATGATCGCCAGGGAGGTCACGGACTTGCCGGAGCCGGACTCGCCCACGATGGAGAGGGTCTGACCCCTCTCCAGGCGGAAGCTGAGCCCGTCGACGGACTTGACCAGCCCGTCGTCGGTCGGGAAGTGCACCTTCAGGTCGCGTACTTCGAGGAAGGCGGTCGGTGCCGCCGATCCGGCCGCGGGAACCGGGTCGCCCACTGCTGCGCCGGTCTTGGACAGTTCGGTCACGAGAGCCTCACCCGCGGGTCGGCGGCGGCGTAGAGAAGGTCCACCAGGAGATTGCAGAGCACGACGAAGAACGCGGCGAGCAGGGTCACGCCGAGGACCGGCGGCAGGTCGTTGTCGGTGATGGCCTGCACCGCGTACTCGCCGATGCCGTGCAGGGAGAACACCCGCTCGGTGATGAGCGCGCCGCCGAGGAGCAGGCCGAGGTCCATGCCGAAGACGGTGATGATCGGCGTGAGCGCGGCGCGCAGGCCGTGCCGGGTGACCACCGTGCGCTCGGACAGGCCCTTGGAGCGGGCCGTGCGGATGAAGTCCTCGTTCATCGTCTCCAGCATCCCCGAGCGGGTGAGCCGCGCGTAGACGGCGGAGTACAGGAGCGCCAGTGAACACCAGGCGGGAACCAGCGTGTTGGCCCACTGTGCCGGGTTCTCGGTGATCGGGACGTACGTCCGGCCGAAGATCGGCCACTGGTAGGTGAAGAGCAGCAGCGCCAGCTGGCCGGTGAAGAACATGGGCAGCGAGACACCCGCGAGGGCGACGCCCATGAAGGTGCGGTCGAAGAACGAGCCCGGCTTGAGCGCGGAGATCACTCCGACCGTGACGCCGGAGAGCAGCCAGATCACCGCGGCGCCCGCGGCGAGCGAGAGCGTCACCGGGAGGCGCGAGGTGAGTTCCGGCCAGACCTCGATGTGGTTCTTGAAGGAGTAGCCGAAGCACGGCGCGCCGCAGTGCGCCGTGGTGGGGCCGAGGTCGTAGGTGGCTCCGCCGACGATCCCCTTGATGAAGTGCCAGTACTGGAGGTAGACGGGCTGGTCCAGGCCGAGGTTGTGCTTGACCGCCGCGATGTCCGCGGCCGTGGGGCTCTTGCCGATGTACTGCTGCGCCAGCTGGTCGGGGGTCTGGCCGGCGAGCCGGGGCAGCAGGAAGAAGATGCCAAAGGTGACCGCCGTGACGACCAGCAGCAGGATCACTGCCGCGACCGTCCGGCGGAGGATGTACGAGATCACGGGGATCGGCGCCGGTTGCCGCAGACCTTTCGGCCTGCGGCAACCAATGCCTTCACCTGCCTTCCGGGGCTGCTACTTCTTGGTCGTGCCGATGTTGAGGTAGTCGTACTCACCGCTGAAGGCCGACGTGGACACCAGGTTGGTGGCGTACGGCGAGCGGTACAGCAGGACCTTGAAGTAGGTCAGCGGAACGAGGACCGCCTCGTCCATGGTGGTCTGGTCGATCTCCGCGTACAGCTTGTTGCGCTGGGCGACGTCGGGCGCGGCGATGGCCTCGGCCAGCTTCGCGTCGACGGTCTTGTTCTCGAACTGCGAGAGGTTGGTGTTGCCGGACTCGCCGATCGCCTTGCTGTTCAGGATCTGCTGCAGGAAGCCGTAGCCGGACGGCCAGTCGGCGCCCCACTGCATCATCATGATGCCGACGTTGTTCTTCAGGTTGAACGCGGGGACGCCCGCGTAGTCGGTGAAGTACTTGCCCGACGGGTACTGCTTCAGGGAGGCGTCGATGCCGACCTTCTTCAGCGACGCGATGATCGCCGTGGCCGCGTCGACCTCTTCCTGACGGTCGCTGCGCGCGGTGATGCTGGTCGTGATCTTGTCCTGGCCGCAGGCCTTCAGGTGCTCCTTGGCCTTGGCCTCGTCGCCCTCGCTGCCGTCGGTCGCGTAGGCGTCCGCCTTCTCGTAACCGGTGATGTCCGGCGGGAGGACGGTGCTGGCGACGTCGCCGCGGATGCTGCCGCCCTCGGCGGTCTGCACGGAGACCTTGTCGATGGCGTACTGCACCGCCTTGCGGCACTCCACGTTGTCGAACGGCTTCACCTTGGTGTTGATCGCCGCGTAGACCAGCCGGCCACCGTAGGTGTTGTCGGTGTTCGCCTTCTTCTTCGGGTCGCTGACCAGCTGGGCCTGGGTCTGGGTCTCGACGCCCTTGCCCTGGAGGTCGACCAGCGTGTCACCGGACTGGAGGTCCTGGTCGATCGTCGACTGGTTGACCTTCAGGTTGACGACGATCTTGTCCGGGTACTGCTTGCGCAGCGGGTCGGACTTCTCGTCCCAGTTCTCGTTGCGCACCAGGACGGCCTGCTTGCCCTCGGTGTAGCTCTGGAACTTGTACGAGCCCGAGGACACGATCTTCTTGACGTAGTCGACGCCGGTGTCCTTGGCCTGCGGGACCGGGGCCGTCTGCGGCGTGGCGACCAGGTAGTCGAACTCCTGGAAGGCCTGGTTCAGGTGGAAGACGATCGTGGTGTCGTCCGGCGTCTCGATGGACTTGAGGCCCTCGGCGCTCTTGTCCTTGTACGGACCCGTGTACTTGTCGCCGCCCTCCAGGAACTGCTGGAAGTAGTTGGGGCCGAGCGAGAGGACGTCACGCGCGAAGTTCGAGCGCTCGACGGCGTACTTGACGTCCTTGGACGTGATCGGCGAGCCGTCCTCGTACTTGAGGCCCGCGCGCAGCTTGTACGTCCAGGTCTTGCCGCCGTCGCTCTGGGTGCCCGGCTCGGAGGCGAGGTCGGGGACGAGCGTGTTGCCCTTCTCGCCGGCGTCCGGCTTGAAGGTCATCAGCGGGCGGGCGTACAGCCGGCTGAAGTTGTACATGTACGCGTAGTAGGTGTTGCCCGGGTCGAACGAGTCCGGGACGTCCGACATCGCGTAGGTGACCGTGCCACCCTTCTCGGTGGAGGCGTTGACGACATCCTTCGTCGCGGCGTCCGCGCCGGCGGACTTGATCTCGCCGTCGCTCTTTCCGTCGTCTGCCTTGCTGCAGCCGGCGAGCAGCAGGGTCACGCTGCCCAGGGCCGCAACAGCGGCAAGTGATGACCTTCGCATGATGGTCGGAATCCCCTCCATTGTCGGAAACTTGTGGAGCTCTCTCCGCGGACGGAGTCAGCGGCTGCGCGGATCGAGAGCGTCGCGGAGACCGTCACCGAGCAGGTTGAACGCGAGCACGGTGACGAAGATGGCGAGGCCCGGCACGACCATGTACTGGGGATCGATCTGGAAGTAGTCGACCGCCTGGTTGAGCATGCCGCCCCACGACGCCTGGGGCGGCTGGATGCCGACGCCCAGGAAGCTGAGCGACGCCTCGAAAATGATGTTGGTCGGGATGAGCAGCGTCGAGTAGACGATGATCGGGCCGACCAGGTTGGGCAGCAGCTCCCGGAAGAGGATGTAGGGGCCGCCGGCCCCCATGCCGCGGGACGCGTCCACGAACTCGCGCTCACGCAGGGCCAGCGTCTGCCCCCGGACGATCCGCCCCAGGTAGGGCCAGTTGAAGAAGCCGATGACGAAGATCAGCACGCTGATGTGGAGCGGCAGCCCGTCGAGCCCGAAGGCACCGCCCTGCAGCGTCGCGGAGATGGCGATCGCGAACAGCAGGAGCGGGAAGGCGAGGAAGGTGTCCATCAGGCGGCTGATGACGGAGTCGACCCGCCCGCCGTAGTACCCGGCCACCACACCGAGGATGGTGCCGATGACGTTCGAGAGCACGGTGGCGCCGAACGCGACCACCAGCGACACCCAGGAGCCTTCCAGGATGCGGGCGAGGATGTCACGCCCGAACTTCGGCTCCACACCGAGCGGGTGATCGAGGCTCATGCCGCCGAAGCCGCCCTTGGGCAGCGAGGTGTTGCTGTCGATCAGGTCCTGGTGGAAGGCGTTCGGATCGAGGTCCAGCAGGGACTGGAGCGGCCGGGACAGGGCGGCGATCACGATCAGCAGCACGACGACGACACCACCGACAACGGCGATCTTGTCCCGTTTGAAGCGGATCCAGGCGATACGCCCGAGCGAACGCCCGACGATCTCCTGGGACTTGATGCCCTCGTCGAGCACAGCCTCCGGCTGCGTCCCGGCAGCCGCCCCGGTGGTCTCGATCGGTGCGGTCACAGCGCCCTGACCCTTCCAGCCGGTGGTCACCGGCCATTGCAACGCCGCTGTAGACGGCTCGCCTTGCCTATGAGATTGCCCAGTGGCCACAGATGATGCGCCCCCGCTGAGCAGCTGATCTTCGTTCTGCACTCGCTCACGGAATCGGCGACCCCATGCCTGACACGGGAGTCTTCAGCGTGTACGCGATCAGTCGCCAGAGCTGACGGGGAAAGTATGCGCAACCGTGATGCTGTCCTGGGTCTACCGTTATCCGAACACCGGATTACACCCCGCGAACGGTAGGCGCTCGACGCACAAATGGACACACAGACCGACGAGTTCGATGTTCACCACCCGGAAACCGCTAAGCGGACATGACGGCCAGTCGGCACGACCGGAGGTAAAACGGGCCACAACGGCCCCGTGGCGGTCGGCGCGACCGGCTTCCGGGCAGCTCGCGGCAGTCGGGCGGTGTCCGGCGGATCACGGCCGGACAGCGCCTGGGCGCGTGCGCGCCAGGGAGGGAGCCGGAGGGGTGCGGGCGCGTCAGTACGCGGGCGGGTAGCCGTAACCGCGAGCGGCGGACGGCGGTGCGACGGGCTGCGCGTGCGCCTCCCGGTCGTAGAACGGACGGGCGTTGGCCCGCAGCCACATCGCGACCGGGTCGTAGTCGTCGGACATGGCGACCGTGGAGACGGGGAGCCCGTCCGGGACGGCGCCGATCGTCTGCCCCATCATCGCGCGGGCCGACTCCACGGCGGCCCGTCCGGTGTCGTAGAGGTCGAGGCCGATGGCGAGGTAGGGGGCGCCGAGCGCGGGCTGCACCCAGGCGCGGCGCAGCGAGCGGATCGCCGGGGTGCGGTGCGCGTTCTGCGACAGCAGCGCGTAGAACTGCGGGATCTCGACGGCGGGTTCGGAGAGGGTAAGCGGTCCCGCGGGGAGCCGGTCGAGTCCGGTGGCGATCCGGCGCAGGTCCAGCCAGGGGATGCCGACGCCGCCACCGGGGGTGTGCGGGTTGAGCCAGATTCCCCAGTGGTCGGGGAAGAGCGAGCGGGCGATCTCCCGGCCGGTGATCACCTCGTGGGCGCGGTTCCAGCCGCTGGCCGCGAGTTCCTGGGGAGAGGTCACGCAGGGGGCGTAACCGAGGCCGTCCACCCCGATGTTGCCGTACTGGGCGTCGGGGGAACCGGCCGTGCCGTGCCAGAGCAGCATCCAGACCTGGCCGTCCGAAAGAGCCTTCAGCAGCTCCTCGTACGTGTCGAAGCGCCCGGGGGTCACCTGGCGCAGCATGTGTTCGACCTGCCCGGCCGCCGCCGTGCCTGACGCACTCACCCTGGGTCCCGCCCCTCGTCGATTCACCGTGTCGCGCGGACGCCCCCGGGCGTGCGGGAGCGACCTCGCCATCAAACCAGCTTATGCGCCCTTACTGACACCGACTTGACGCCACCACCCGACATGCCGGACAACGGCGGGCCCGCAACCCGCCTCCGGAGAAGGGCGGCCGGCCCGTACGGCACGGCCGCTCTCCGCCCTCCCGGATGAACGGCCGTGCCGGGAGACTCACGGGGTAAGGGGTTCACCGGCGGAGCGGTTCACCGGAAGAGCGGTTCACTGGAAGAACGGCCGCACCTTCTCCACCATCCAGTCGCCGACCGGGTCCTGGGCCACGTCGAGGAGGACGAGGTTGACGGGCCACGGCACTTGCACGCGGCCGAGCGCCCGGCCCAGCGCGTCCAGGGGGACGCTCCGCGTGGTCTCGTCCCACATCGTCGCCTGGAATCCGCAGACGCCGATGAAGAGGACGGGGTCGCCGCCCTCGATGCTGGCCAGGGCGCGCCGGGCGGTGGCGACCAGGCCGGTCTGCCGGAACTCCGCGGAGACGGCGGCGAGGAAGTCGACCGGCTCCTCCTTCCAGTCCGGCTCCCACAGCCGCACCCGGCCGCCGCCGGCCGGTCCGTCCAGCGGGGTGTTCCCGGTGCGGCAGAGCTCGGCGACGGCGGCGGGGAGCAGCGGGAGCCCGACCGCGCCGCCCGGGTTCACGGCGATGCCGAGCTGCGGGGGCAGTCCGCGCGCGAACTCGCGGGCCGGCGCGACGGCGAAGGAGAGATGGGTGCCGACACAGCTGAGGAACTGCGCCTCGGAGCTGAAGACGGGCACGAAGGCGGCGCCGTCGAGCTCGATCGTCGGCAGGTCGAGGTCGGCGCTGGCGGGGCTGCCGCCGTTGGGCAGCGGGATCCAGACCTGGCTGCGGCCGAGCACCTCGACGAGCCGGCCGGCCGCCTCGGGGACGCCCAGCGAGGCGCTGAGTACTTCTTCGAGCTCGTTCGCCGGCCACCCCTGGAGCTGCTGGGGCGGCATCTGTGCCGGGATGTCCACTGCCTCTGTGTCCTCTACTCGACCGTGTCCTGCGGCAGAAACAGTAACCGCCGACGGGCGTCGCCGTCCCGGCGCCGGCACCGACGTCAAAACCGGCACCGACGGGGCCCCGCCGCCGGGAGGCCATGGGAAGGCGATGGCCCGCAGTGCTCCCGCCGCCGGGCGGTCCAGCAGTACGGCGGAGGCGCAGCCCGGGGGCAGCAGGCCGAGCTCCGTGTCGCGCAGCAGCCGGCCGACCGCGCGCCGGTGCCGGGCGAAGGCGTACCCGGAGACGCCGCGTCCGCGTTCGCGCTGGCCCGCCCGGGCCGCCTCGGGGGTCACGTCGAGCAGAACCAGGTGGAGGGCGCGGCCCCGGCGCACTGCGTGTCGGGCCAGCCAGCGGCGGACCCAGGTCTGGGTCCCGCAGTCGTGGACGACGACCGCCTCGCCGGAGCGGAGCGCTCGGAGCAGCCCGTAGTAGTGGGCGGCGCGGACCAGCGGGCGGTAGAGGGCGTACGGGAGTAAGCGGGGCAGGGCCGCCGCGAAGCGGTCCCGGGTGTCCTGGGAGTCGATGGCGCGGGTGGTGACCGCGCGCCGGATCAGGGTGGACTTGCCGCTGCCGGGCAGCCCGGAGACGACGACGACGTCCCCGGGGGCGAATTCCAGCCGCCGTGGTCCGTCCCCCGCCCCGCCGCGCAGGTCGCGCACGGCCGGCGGCCCCTTCTTCGCGGCGGGTGGTGCCTGCGGCACCGCGACCCCCCACCGCACCACCCCCGCGTACGGTCGCAACGACATCGGCACTCCCCCTGTCGAGTCACCCCACACCTGCCCACAAAGTGTAAAGAAAAGGTAATGCGCGGCAAGGGCCCCGGACGGGAGGCCGGGCTGCGGCAGGGGGCGGGGGTACCGGGCGCCGAGGCGGTCCGCCCTGCGTGCGATGATGTGCGCGCAACTGCATACCGGCCGTTTGAATCCACGCGGGAGAGTCCCGGCCACCGTGTGTGCCGGGCGCCGAAGGAGCAAGTTCCTCCCTTGAATCTCTCAGGCCCCGTACCGCGTGGATGAGGCAGATCTGAAAAGCGAGCCGTTCACCGGCTCCACCCAAGGTGCAAGCCGACCCGTCAGGGGCCTCTCGGCGAACCTCTCAGGTTCCGATGACAGATGGGGAGGGACCGTCCTCGTCGTCATGCCCTGCGCCCTGGGAGCCACACCTCATGAGCACCGCCCCCCGTACGACCGCCCTCGATGCGCTGCATCGCTCGCTGGGCGCGACCATGACCGACTTCGCGGGCTGGGACATGCCGCTGCGGTACGCCAGCGAGCGTGACGAGCACAACGCGGTACGCACCCGCGCCGGGCTCTTCGACCTCTCCCACATGGGCGAGATCGCCGTCACCGGCCCCGAGGCCGTCCGCTTCCTGAACCACGCGCTCGTCGGCAACATCGGCACGGTCGGCGTCGGCCGGGCCCGCTACACGATGATCGTCCGCGAGGACGGCGGCATCCTGGACGACCTGATCGTCTACCGCCTGGCCGAGACCGAGTACCTCGTGGTCGCCAACGCGGGCAACGCCCAGCTCGTCCTCGACACCCTGACCGAGCGGGTCGCCGGCTTCGACGCCGAGGTCCGCGACGACCGCGACGCGTACGCGCTGATCGCCGTCCAGGGCCCCGAGTCCCCCGCGATCCTGAAGGCCGTCACCGACGCCGACCTGGACGGGCTGAAGTACTACGCGGGCCTGCCCGGCACGGTCGCCGGGGTGCCCGCGCTCATCGCCCGTACCGGCTACACCGGCGAGGACGGCTTTGAGCTCTTCGTCGCCCCCGAGCACGCCGAGGCCCTCTGGCAGGCGCTCACCGAGGCCGGCGCCCCGCACGGCCTGATCCCCTGCGGGCTCTCCTGCCGCGACACGCTGCGCCTGGAGGCGGGCATGCCGCTGTACGGGCACGAGCTGACCACCGCGCTGACCCCGTTCGACGCGGGCCTCGGCCGGGTCGTGAAGTTCGAGAAGGAGGGCGACTTCGTGGGCCGCGAGGCGCTCACCGCCGCCGCCGAGCGCGCCGAGACCGCCCCGCCCCGCAAGCTCGTCGGCCTGGTCGCCGAGGGCCGCCGGGTGCCGCGCGCCGGTTTTCAGGTGGTCGCGGACGGCAAGGTGATCGGCGAGGTCACCTCCGGCGCCCCCTCCCCGACGCTGGGCAAGCCGATCGCCATGGCGTACGTGGACGCGGCGTTCGCCGCGCCCGGCACCGAGGGCGTCGGCGTCGACATCCGGGGCACCCACGAGCCGTACGAGGTCGTGGCCCTGCCCTTCTACAAGCGTCAGAAGTAGGCGTCGGGGCCCGTCGCGCCCCGCCCACGCCCCGCCCACCGGGCCGAACGTGACGCAGTCGCGTCTCATCCCGTAAGACCATCGTTCATCAGCACTCACCCGCGTACAGGAGAATTCAGGTCATGAGCAACCCCCAGCAGCTGCGGTACAGCAAGGAGCACGAGTGGCTGTCGGCCGTCGAGGACGGCGTGGCGACCGTCGGCATCACCGAGTACGCGGCCAACGCGCTCGGTGACGTCGTGTACGCCCAGCTTCCGGAGGTCGGCGACACGGTGACCGCGGGCGAGACCTGCGGCGAGCTGGAGTCGACCAAGTCCGTCAGCGACCTGTACTCGCCGGTCACCGGCGAGGTCACCGCGGCGAACCAGGACGTGGTGGACGACCCGTCCCTGGTGAACTCCGCCCCCTTCGAGGGTGGCTGGCTGTTCAAGGTTCGCATCGCGGAGGAGCCGGGGGACCTGCTCACCGCCGACGAATACACCGAGTTCTCCGGCAACTGAGACCCAAGGGACCGCCTGATGTCGCTTCTCAACTCCTCCCTCCACGAGCTGGACCCGGACGTCGCCGCCGCTGTCGACGCCGAGCTCCACCGCCAGCAGTCCACCCTCGAAATGATCGCCTCGGAGAACTTCGCTCCGGTCGCCGTCATGGAGGCGCAGGGCTCCGTCCTCACCAACAAGTACGCCGAGGGCTACCCGGGCCGCCGCTACTACGGTGGCTGCGAGCACGTCGACGTGGTCGAGCAGATCGCGATCGACCGCATCAAGGCGCTCTTCGGCGCCGAGGCCGCGAACGTCCAGCCGCACTCCGGTGCGCAGGCGAACGCCGCCGCGATGTTCGCGCTGCTCAAGCCGGGCGACACGATCATGGGTCTGAACCTGGCCCACGGCGGTCACCTGACCCACGGCATGAAGATCAACTTCTCCGGCAAGCTCTACAACGTGGTCCCGTACCACGTCGGTGAGAACGGCACCGTGGACATGGACGAGGTCGAGCGCCTCGCCAAGGAGTCCCAGCCGAAGCTGATCGTGGCCGGCTGGTCCGCCTACCCCCGCCAGCTGGACTTCGCCGCCTTCCGCCGCATCGCGGACGAGGTCGGCGCGTACCTGATGGTCGACATGGCGCACTTCGCGGGCCTGGTCGCCGCGGGCCTGCACCCCAACCCGGTGCCGCACGCCCACGTCGTCACGACCACCACGCACAAGACCCTCGGCGGTCCGCGCGGTGGTGTGATCCTCTCCACCCAGGAGCTCGCCAAGAAGATCAACTCGGCGGTCTTCCCGGGCCAGCAGGGCGGCCCGCTGGAGCACGTGATCGCGGCCAAGGCCGTGTCGTTCAAGGTCGCGGCCTCGGAGGAGTTCAAGGAGCGCCAGCAGCGCACGCTGGACGGTGCCCGCATCATCGCCGAGCGCCTGGTCCAGCCGGACGTCACCGAGGTGGGCGTCTCCGTCCTCTCCGGCGGCACCGACGTGCACCTGGTCCTGGTGGACCTGCGCAACTCCGAGCTGGACGGCCAGCAGGCCGAGGACCGGCTCCACGAGATCGGCATCACGGTCAACCGGAACGCCATCCCGAACGACCCGCGCCCGCCGATGGTCACCTCCGGTCTGCGCATCGGTACGCCGGCCCTGGCGACCCGCGGCTTCCAGACCGAGGACTTCACCGAGGTGGCGGAGATCATCGCCTCGGCCCTGAAGCCCGCGTTCGACTCCGAGGACCTGAAGGCCCGCGTCGCCGCGCTGGCCGGGAAGTTCCCGCTGTACCCCGGCCTGGGCAAGTAGCAACCGCCCGTTCACGGGCATTTTTCGCAGGTCGGGCGGGGCATCGCGCACACTGGAAGGTGAGCGCGGTGCCCCGCCGCGTTCCGTACGGGGCTCCGCTCCGTATCAGGGGTCCCGGGTCCCGCCCCCGCACCGGGGGCCTCCCCCGCTCCCTTCCGCTCCCCCACCCCACTTTTCGTTTCGCCGGTGGACAACGGCGTCCGCCCAGCTAGGAGTCTCCCCGTGGCCATTTCGGTCTTCGACCTGTTCTCGATCGGCATCGGGCCGTCCAGCTCCCACACGGTGGGCCCGATGCGGGCGGCGCGGATGTTCGCGCGCCGGCTGAAGAACGAGGGCCTGCTCGCGCCGACCGCCTCGATACGCGCCGAGCTGTACGGCTCCCTGGGCGCGACCGGCCACGGCCACGGCACGCCGAAGGCGGTCCTCCTCGGTCTGGAGGGCGAGTCCCCCCGGACCGTGGACGTCGAGTCCGCCGACGCCCGGGTCGAGCAGATCCGCACCACCGGCCGCATCAGCCTGCTGGGCGCCCACGAGATCCCGTTCGACGCGGACGAGCACCTGGTCCTGCACCGCCGCAAGGCGCTCCCGTACCACGCCAACGGCATGTCCATCCACGCGTACGACGAGACCGGCGCGCTGCTGCTGGAGAAGACGTACTACTCGGTGGGCGGCGGGTTCGTCGTCGACGAGGACGCGGTCGGCGCCGACCGGATCATCCCCGACGACACCGTCCTCGCCCACCCCTTCCGCACCGGCGACGAGCTGCTCCGGCTGGCCCGGGAGACCGGCCTCTCGATCTCTTCGCTGATGCTGGAGAACGAGAAGGAATGGCGTACCGAGGAGGAGATCCGTACCGGCCTGCTGGAGATCTGGCGGGTCATGCAGGCGTGCGTCGGCCGGGGCATGTCCCGCGAGGGCATCCTCCCCGGCGGCCTCAAGGTCCGCCGCCGCGCCGCGAACTCCGCCCGCCAGCTGCGGGCCGAGGGCGACCCGCAGACCCACGCGATGGAGTGGATCACCCTCTACGCCATGGCGGTCAACGAGGAGAACGCCGCCGGCGGCCGGGTCGTGACCGCCCCCACCAACGGCGCGGCCGGCATCATCCCGGCGGTCCTGCACTACTACATGAACTTCGCGGCCGGCGGCGCCACCCCGGAGGAGAAGGACGACAGCGTCGTCCGCTTCCTCCTCGCGGCGGGCGCGATCGGCATGCTCTTCAAGGAGAACGCCTCGATCTCCGGCGCCGAGGTCGGCTGCCAGGGCGAGGTCGGCTCCGCCTGCTCCATGGCCGCCGGCGCGCTCGCCGAGGTCCTCGGCGGCTCCCCCGAGCAGGTCGAGAACGCCGCCGAGATCGGCATGGAACACAACCTCGGCCTCACCTGCGACCCGGTCGGCGGCCTCGTCCAGATCCCCTGCATCGAGCGGAACGGCATGGCGGCCGTCAAGGCCGTCACCGCCGCGAAGATGGCCCTGCGCGGCGACGGCACCCACAAGGTCTCCCTGGACAAGGTCATCAAGACCATGAAGGAGACCGGCGCGGACATGTCCGTCAAGTACAAGGAGACGGCCCGGGGCGGGCTCGCGGTGAACATCATCGAGTGCTAGGCAGATGGGCCCTGACCAGCGCGTTCGTACCTTTCAGTGCTGTCAGGGCCTTCCCTGCTTACGCGGCGAAAAGTCCCTGAAACCTCCATGGGGCAGACGTGAAAGTCCCTGAAAAGTCCCTGGGATGTCCCTGCTCCACCTCGTTCTCGGAGGGATATCTGGATGGATGCCGGCTCGAACCGCGGACTACTTGCCGGCGCTGACCAGTGCGATGGCGCGGGAAGACGGAACTCGGGAGGGTAGGGAGGAGGCATGACTATCAGCCTTCCGAGAGGGCCGACATCTAGCTACCGCAACTGGGCCCCAGGACACGAGACAGGTCAAGATGTCACAAGACCGGGCGGCCGACCCGACGACCTTCTTACCCCTGACGTCCGTTCAAAAGGCTCTCCGCCTCCCCGCCCCGCGCACGAGGGTTCGCGGCGACCACAGAGCCGTCTCTGGGCGAGCCATCGGCACGTCGACCTTCTGCGGGGCACTGGGGCCTCCGAGGTTCCACTTCGCGCTCCAGGCGCTCCCCCAGGGCCGAAGGTGAGCCCAGTATCCATGCGGCCGAACGCCAAGAGGAAGCATGGCAGAGATACAGACCGGCAGGCGATCGGGCGCATACGCCCGACCGCCTCGTCCTACGCAGCCGGTCCCCGCTAGTGATCCTGGCCAGTAGAGCGGGGGAGCACCGGCTTCTTCTCTGCCGAGGGCGGAACGGGCAGTACGCCCAGCGTGGTGAGGTCATCGACACTGATCAGACTCCCCTCATCTACAGCAGCGAGTAGCCGTTCCTGCTCGGGTTCGATTGCAACCAGGGAACCAAGGACGTTCAGAAGGCTCAACAGCTCCGTGGTGTACTCCGGAGGCCAAGTCTCTGGGTTGCGGTCATTCAGTGGAGTTTGGCGCTCCACATCAGGTTCACGCTTGCGGAAATCGAACCACTTCTCGACGACCCGCACACCACCGATCCGGTAGTCCCAAACTTCCGGTGAAACCGGCGCAATGGCGCCAGAGCCCACGGTGAGTGTGTGGGTACTTTCGTCATACTCGATGGTGTCGGGCATGCCGTGCAAGGTTTCGCCGATAGGGGCGGTGCACAGGGGGCGGATGCCGTCAGGGAGTCTTGGAGTTTTCTGGGGGCGTCCGGCTTCCGGATTGCTGTAGCGCTCACCGTAAGTGTGCAGCCATAGGACTCGACGACCGATCTCCGTCACCTGTTGCCAGAGCTCTGGGCTTCGGGTGAGGGGGACGCGAACTCCACCTGCGGTGCGTTCTTCCTTGTAACGCTCACTATACCCAGCGTGGCCTGCGATACCTGCGATGTAGGCGAAGAGGTCTTCGGCGCTGACAGAAACTCCGATGGCCTGCTCCAATGCTGGCAAGAGACCCGGAGTCACGTTGGCCTGAAGCCCATGGGGATCCCGGTGGAGAGGGATTATGCGTCCAGCCTGAGTACCCTTGAAGTGGTGGTTATCGGGGATCAGTGCGGTGAACCCCACTGCAGGCCCCGGACGGCCAGGTTCTGTGTGCAGCTCTGAAAGATAGACCTGGGCGGGCCCCTGGACGAACCAGAGGGGCGGTCGGGGGCGGTCGATGACTCTGCGGTCGGCGATGAGCCACTGCCGGTCGAAGGTCATTCTTCCGTATCGGATGAGCTTCGGAGACTGGTCGGTCTCTTCTGACAACGGGAGCAGCGAACCGGGCTCGTGTCCTGGTAGCGGTGGCTCGGCCTTTTCAGGGGTGCGGTCGTCCGTTGCCTTCATCAAGGCGGCCTTGTGGTTCTTCGGGGCTTTGATGAGTCGCTTCCAACGATCGATGAGTACGTCCTGGATAGGAGCGACCGGCCAAGTCCGGTTGTTCTTATTACCCGAAGTGGTCCAGGGCAAGAGCAAGTTCAGAGTGGGCATGGCCTCCCAAGCCACTCCGGCACCAGGTTGGAACGGTGCCTGCCACTCAGAAATGCAATCCTGCCACCCGGCTCCATCCTGGTGACCGTCGATGCCGAGGCTCTCCAGCCAGGTGAACTTTTCCTCGCGTCGCCCCGGAGGGACGTCGAGCCGACGGATGTGCGCCGGCGTGTCTGGGTCAGGGTCTCCGTGGCGGACGAAAACACCAATACACACCTCCTCTTGCATCGCCTGGAAGATCCGCGTGCTGGCGTTGGACTGTCGGCCTTCGGGAGACAGTCCAATGATCCAGCCTTCATCGGCGGCCTTGCGTAGGTAACTGCGCATACCCGCTGTACCTTGACTATCCAGGTATCCAGCGTTGGTGATGAACGCGACTATTCCAGCCGGCGCTTTGTGAGCCCCATCATGCGGGCTCTCGGCAAAGGCTTTCCAAGCCGCCCATGCCCAGAAGTAGATGTAGAGGTTGTGCAGGACATAGTCGTGATGGCGCGACCCAACGGCGCGGAACTGGTCGAGAATGGGCCCGGAGCCGACCTCATTTCCCTCGACCACCCAGCGCCCTAGACCGGCCCGTTTGGCTCCTGCGCGGTAGGGAGGGTTGCCAATTACGACCATTACGTTCTCTGCTGTCTTGACCTTGTTGGCAAGCCGACGGTGCTTGGCAATGGCCTCGTAGTGGAAGCCAAGACGCACTTCGAGAGAAGGGTCATCCAGCGTGTCGGTGACATGCAGGCGTACTGCGTTGTCAGCGATTCCGACTTCATGAGCTTTGAAGGCATGACTGATGCGCAGTTCGGCCACGGCGTATGGACCGGTCTGTTTCTCGAAACCGATGAGGCGATCGGCAAGTTTGCGCAGCTTGGACGGTTTGATACCCGACCCATATTCACTTTCCACGTCCTTGGCGACGCGGTCGATGATGTTGATCAGGAATGTGCCGGTACCAGTGGCGGGGTCGACGACTGTCACTTCATCACTTGCGAACCCCTCGCTTTGCCCTAGTCGGCTGCGTAGTACAGCGTCGGTAAATCCCAGCATGAAGCGCACCACTTCGCTGGGAGTGTAGTAGATACCGGTCTTCTGCCGCAGTTTCGAGTCGTAGGCGCCGAGGAACCCCTCATAGAAGTGGAGGTAGGCGTCACCGGTCTCGTCCTCGAACAGAGCGGGGTCGACAGCGGAAATCACTTGCACAAGCACTCCGACAACACCGCGCAGGTCGTCAAGAGCGTCGTCGGTGAGGACTGCCAAGGCTTTACCCATGAGGCCGTGGCGCTTGCCCAGTTTTCGCGCGACATCAGGAAGCGGCTGGGTTTTCAGATCGATGCCCTCGATCTGTGCAAGGAGCAGTGCGAAGGTGACCGTCTGGGCGTACTGGTCGGCGAATGACTCCGGCGTAGCGTCAGGAAAGAGTAGGTTCTTCCAATCATCGGCAACGATGGTGAAGGCGCGCTGCGCTTCCTCTTCAGCTTCGCGAGTTAGTTGCTCCGCCACTTCGTCGCGCAGCAAGCGGCTCAGGCCGGCGATGCGTTTGACCAAGTCGCTGAGACTGGCCGGCTGCTGGGGTGCCCAGCTGAGAAACATGGCAATGAGCTGTGCGAACTGCTCATCGGCAGGAACCACGTTGCCCTCACGCAGGTCACCTGCGAGCAATGCAGTCTTGCCAATCTGCTGTCCCTCGCGAAACAGCGCCCATTGCTCCCCGTCGGTGTACAGGAGGTTCGGCAAGACGCGGATCTTTTCCCATTGCCGACGATCATGACTCTTTGCCTGCCACGCGGTGGGGTCAACACCCTTGCCCGGACGCTTGAGTTCAACGTGACCGATGATCTTGCTGCCCACGCCTATAGCGAAGTCGGGGCGCGCGCTGAGCCGCTTGATGCTGGTCTGACCGTAGGCAACTGCACTGATGTTCTGGCGCTTGGCCATTCCGCGCAACAGGCCCTCCACTGGGGAGGTCAGGGCTTCCTCCTCGCCGCCGGGGCCGTTGAGCTTTGCGGCGACTTCCTTTCCGAATGCCGAGATCAAGCCGTTGACTGATTCGTGCTGTTCCCCGTGGGCAGCGCCCTCGCCTGACATATTTCCCCCTATCAAGTCGACTCAGTTGAGCAAAGATCATATGCGCGTGGTGGCTAAGGGCTGTCCCGTAATCCGTGGTGGATCAGTGCGCGGCGGCAGATGCGGTGCATCGCAAGGCGGAGGAGCGTCCGCATACTGGATGTATGCG